>CAILTR010000050.1 GCA_903837175.1 uncultured bacterium | reverse complement strand
GGTGCCACTGATGAAAAAGTTTGTTTTTTCTTATAAGGATTTGCCAACGGCGACTTTCCAAATTCAAAATAAATTTAGAGATGAAAAAAGAGCTAAGTCTGGAATTTTGCGAGGCAGAGAGTTTTTTATGAAAGATTTATATTCTTTCCATACTAATGAAAAGGAGCTTGATGAATACTACGAAAAAGCTGCGAAAGCTTATGAAAAAGTTTTTCAACGAACGGGAGTTGGTGAGCAGACTTATTTTACTTATGCCTCGGGCGGAACCTTTTCAAAATATTCCCATGAATTTCAAACGGTTAGTGAGGCCGGTGAGGACCTTATTCATATTTGCGACAAATGTAGAGTTGCAATTAATGAAGAAATTATTACTGACCTAGAGAACAAGTGTCCGCAATGTGGAAGCACTAAACTGCGCAAAGAGAAAGCTGTTGAGACTGGAAATATTTTTAAGTTGATGACGAAATATTCGAAACCTTTTGAACTTAAATTTAAGGATCAAGAAGGCAGTGAAAAAGAGGTGATTATGGGTTGTTATGGGATCGGACTTAATCGTCTAATGGGTGTAGCTGTGGAGCTTTTTCATGATGAAAGGGGAATCATTTGGCCAGCAAGCATCGCGCCGTTTTTGGTGCATTTGATAAATCTTGGTCAAGATGAACAAGCCGAAAAACTTTACGCAGACCTTACTGCGGCTGGAGTTGAAGTTTTACTGGACGATCGCGAGGTGAGTGCTGGGGAGAAATTTGCTGATAGCGATTTAATTGGTATTCCATACCGGGTAGTTGTTAGCAAAAAATCTTTAGAAGCGGGCGGAGTGGAACTGAAAAAACGCAATAATCAGACAAGTGAGATTGTAAAGATTGAGGATTTGATTAGTTTATTGAAGAAATAACTTTGCCTAAAAAAGTAAATACTATCACACTATCGAGCATGATAGTATTTGCCGAAAAATTTAAGTCGGTTCAATGTTTGCAACCTGCCTGTCCGCCTTTGGAGGAAATTAAAAAGGTTTTTAGAATTTAGCCTTAAGCAAGAACAGTGCGGTTCAAGTCAGAGACATTGAACCGACATAAGGTGGAACTGAAAAAACGCAGTGAGCAGGCAAATGAGATTATAAAGATTGAAGATTTGATTAGTTTATTGAAGAAATAACTTTGCCTAAAAAAGTAAATGCTATCACACTATCGAGCATGATAGTATTTGCCGAAAAATTCGTAGATTAGATTCGTATTTAATTCGCCTGCCTGTCCGGTAGGCAGGTAGTTTCGTATCGGTTATATGAAAATAACACTTTCAAAATACGCGGGCTTTTGTGAAGGGGTGCAACGAGCCTATGAAATGGTGGAAAAAATCGCCAGTGATTCAAGGGTGAAAAAGCCGATTTTTGTGTTGGGCTCTTTGGTGCACAATAAAGAGGTCGTGACTAAAATAGAAAGCTTGGGAATAAAAAAAATTGAGGTTGAATGTGAGTTGGTGGAATTTTTTAAGAAAATAAAAAATAAGGTTGGAACGCTGGTAATTACAGCCCACGGGATGGGGCCAGAAATTTATACGCTAGCGAAAAATTATGAAATTGACTTAGTGGACGCAACTTGTCCACGGGTGATTAAGGTGCAGTGTCTAGCGAAAAACTTTTCTGATAAAAATTTTCAGCTAGTGCTTATTGGGGAAAAAGAACACAAGGAGGTTGTGGGAATTTCGCAATGGGGTGGCGGAAAAGCTGTCTTTATTGAAAATAAAGCCGATTTGAAAAAAATGCATTTAAATCCTAAGTTGCCAATTGCGGTTTTGTCTCAAACAACTCAAGACCAGGAATTTGTACAATTTGCTGAGCAGGAGATTTTGAAAAAATATCCCGAGGCTCAAATTTTGGATTCAATTTGTCTGGCCACGCATGAGCGTCAAAGTGAAATTAGTCCATTAGCAAAAAACAATGAGGTTATAATTGTAATTGGTGACCCTGCGAGTTCAAACTCCAAGCGACTTTTTGAAATAGCCAAACGAAGCAACAAAAATTCTTATTTTATCCAAAAAGCTCAGCAGTTAGAGCAGGAATGGTTTTCTGGCAAGAAAACTGTCGCTGTCACCGCCGGAGCCTCAACCCCCGAATGGATTATCAAGGAAGTTATTGCTAAATTAAACCGCATAAAGACAATTAGCTTATCATGAGGTACGTTTTATAATCCTTTAAAGCTTTATAAACTTTATAACTTTATGAACTTTATAAACTTTATAACTTTATAACTTGTTTAGCTTGCTTTTCCCCTTTGTTTTGGGTATACTTTAACTGTGGTTTATTTTCTAATGAGGTAAGAATTCCTATGGTAAAAATAATGCTTGTCGAGGATGATCCGATGATTGCAGAGATATATAAAAAGAAATTTGAACTGGCTGGGTTTGAGGTTATTAATGCTGTAACAGGTAAGGAGGTTTTAAAATTTGCTAGTGAGGATAAATTTGATTTGATTTTATTGGACATGGTTTTACCTGAAATGAGCGGGATGGATGTTTTAAAACAGCTAAAGCAGAGTGGTCAGTTTGATCCGAAGCTTAAAGTTATTGTCCTTAGTAATTTAAATAAAACCGAATACGAAAAGGACGCCAGGGAAAATGGTGCGGACGCCTTTATTGGAAAGACTCAATATAATCCATCGGAGTTAGTGGTTGAAATTCAAAGACTATTGAATGAATATGAAGAGCAACGAAAGAATAAGGAGCGCTTAAACGGAAATGGTCAGCCCGTTAATATGGATAAAAAAAGAATTTTGCTAATTGAAGACGAGGAAATTTTTTTGGAAATGTTTGGAAAAAAACTTGAAGATGAGGGCTATGCAGTTGAATATGCTAAAAATGGATCCTGGGGAATTAAAATGGCGGCTGAAAATGAATATGATCTTTTTATTACGGATATGTCGATGCCGGCGGTTAGTGGAGATGAAATTATTCGCCAGTTAAAAATGGATGAAAGAACTAAAGATATTCCGATTATTGTTTTGTCAGCCTCGTTAGCGGAGGAAGATATTAAATTAGTTTTGGATATGGGTGTGACGGATTTTTATGAAAAAACGAAAGTTGTACCTAGTGATCTTTCGCGAAGAGTAAAAGAATTATTTGGGGAGTAGAAAATTTTAACTGAGATAATGAATAAAAACGGGTTTGGTGGTGAAGTTATTTGTTTCAAAATCAAACGTCAAAAGCTTATTTATGATGCGAACGCACACTTGTGGACAATTGGGGCAGGAAAATATTGGGCAGCAAGTTATTTTAACCGGCTGGGTTCACCGTCGCAGAGATCATGGCGGGATTGCTTTTATTGATTTGCGCGATCGCTATGGTCTTACGCAGATCAAATTTAATCCAACTGAAAATCAGCAACTTTTAGAAGCCGTGAGCATGTTACGCAGTGAATGGGTAATTAAAGTTGTTGGAAATGTCGTTAGTCGGCCAGCCGAGATGCTTAACGCAAAGTTAAAAACGGGAGCAATCGAAATTGAAGCAATTGAACTGGAAATTTTAAATAAAGCGAAAACCCCACCCTTTGAACTGGATGAAGAGAAGGCGGCCGAGGCTAATGAGAGCTTAAGGCTGCAATATCGTTTTATCGATCTGCGACGACCCTCGATGCAAGCTTTGTTAGAATTAAAGGCTAAATATATTCAGCATATGCGGGATTATTTTCAGCGACTTGATTTTATCGAAGTTCAAACTCCAATTTTAGCTAATTCTTCGCCCGAAGGGGCGCGCGATTTCTTAGTTCCCTCGCGTTTTCATCCTGGAAAATTTTATGCCTTGCCCCAAGCTCCGCAACAATTTAAGCAACTTTTAATGATTGGTGGGCTGGATAAATATTTTCAAATCGCGCCCTGCTTTCGGGATGAAGATCCCAGAATGGATCGGCATTATGGCGAATTTTATCAATTGGATATGGAAATGAGTTTTGTCGAGCAAGAAGATATTTTTGCAATCATGGAACCGTTGATGTTGGAACTGACGGAAAAATTTTCCAAGAAAAAAGTGGTTAAGCTTGAAGAAAATGGCAGGTTTCGGAAAATTTCTTGGAAAGATGCTTTGAATTTATATGGTTCCGATAAGCCGGATTTACGGTTTGAGATGCCAATAGCTCAAATTACTGAAATTGTTAAAGAATGCGGTTTTTCAGTTTTTGCTGAAACGGTGAAAAATGGTGGGGTAGTTCACGCTTTGCGAGTGGAGGGGGGAGCTAAATTTTCGCGTAAGGAGATTGATGAGCTAACAGAAATCGCTAAAGGTAAAGAGGCAAAGGGCTTAGCTTATATTATTATTAAAGAAGATGGTCAACTCCAATCACCGATTGTGAAATTTTTAGGTGAGCAGTTGGCTGGAAAAATTGTTACTGAAGTTGGAGGAAAGGCTGGCGATATTATTTTCTTTGGAGCTGACGGCTGGCGAACTGTTTGTTTAAGTTTAGGCGCTGTGCGTAATGAATGCGGGAAGAGATTAGGGCTTAAAGATAATACGCAGGCGGCTTGGTGTTGGGTAATAGATTTCCCAATGTATGGTTATTCGGAGATTGAAAATGGTAAAATCGATTTTGAACACAACCCTTTTTCGATGCCCCAGGGAGGCCTGAAAGCGCTAGAAGAGAAACCGCCGCTGGAAATTTTAGCTTATCAATATGATATGATCATTAATGGTTTTGAAGCTTCTAGTGGAGCTATTCGCAATCATAATCCTGAAATTATGTATAAAGCCTTTGAAATTGCGGGGTATACTAGAGAAGCGGTGGATACTCGTTTTGGCGCTTTGATTAATGCTTTTAAATTTGGCGCTCCACCGCATGGCGGAAATGCGCCTGGGATTGATCGCATCTTAATGGTTTTGCATGACCTGGATTCTATTCGGGATATTTACGCTTTTCCTAAAGATGGTCATGGTCGAGATTTGATGATGAATAGCCCTGGCCAGGTGGATGAGAAACAACTAAGAGAGGTTAATATTAAAAGCGTAAGTTAATTTTTTAAACGTAATTTATGCTCGAGCAAGTTGAAATCTCAAAATTAGAACAGTATATTGGAGGGCAGGTTACGATTAGTGGAATTGTTGAAAAAATTGAAGATCATGGCGGAATTTTATTTTTAGAAATAAAAGACCTGTCAGCCTTGGCCAGCGCGGTGATTATCCCTGATAAGGAAAAAGCTTTTGCGATGGCGGGCAATCTGAAACTCGGTTATTTGATTGAAATTTCCGGAATTGTTAAAAAGTCTCCCTCAATTGCCCAGGCTTTTACTTGTGAAATTGAGGTAGAAACACTGTCGATTCTTTCAGCGCGGACCAGAATAGAGAATATGATTAAAATTGCTAGTAAAGAGCAGTAAGGAAGATATCGAATTTTTTAATAAAATGTTTTTACTTTTGTCATCGCGAGGATTTTTGTAATCAAAAATTCGTGGCGATCCAGGGCTTGGCACGGCTCTGGATTGCTTCTCCGCCCTGGGCGGATCGCAATGATGTTAAAATAAAATGAAAAATAAAAAAAGTAAACACGTGGAACATGCGGATGAAAAGAAATTGAAACTCTTGGGGTTTATTTCTTTTTTGTTTGGCTTTTCAGAGGCGCTACTGCTTTACGTAACTTCTGATTATTTTAGTCAGATGCTAAAAAGTCGTAACGTTAGTTCTTTTTATTTTATCGCTTACGTGGTGGCTTTAATTGGGCTGCTGAATATGCATAAATTAGTAAAGCTGATGGGAAAGTCTGGAGCTTTCTTTTTGTTTTTTCTTTTGCAGATTTATCTTTTGTTTGGCTTGGTTTTCCTTAAACAGCCAATTGTGGGAGCAATTTTAATGATGTTGTACATTGTTATTAATTATTTTTCTTGGACAGTCTTAGATGTTATTATTGAAGAATATTCAGAAGATAAAAAATCTGGTCGGATTCGAGGCTTTCATTTAATGGTTTTGAGCGCTGGTATCATGGTTGGGCCTTTTCTATCCACGGAGCTGCTGGCACGTTTTGGCTTCGAAGGCTTATTTATTGCGACCCTGGTTCTGAATTGCCTGATGTTGGTCGTGGCTTTGGTTGGTCTGCGGGGGGTTAATGGAAAATTCCGTGGAAAACTAACGGTGCAAGATATTGGGATGAAAATTTTAACTAATAAAAATGTTTTAAATATTTATATTGTTTCGCTGGCCCTAGAAGCTTTTTTTGCTTTGATGATTGTGTATACCCCGCTTTATTTATTGGGGCTAGGCTTTTCTTGGCAACAAATCGGAATCGCTTTTACGATTATGCTAATTCCTTTCGTGGCTTTAGAATATCCAATTGGAATTTTAGCCGACAAAAAATTTGGTGAAAAAGAAATGATTATTGGCGGACTGCTGATTATGAGTATCGCTACTTTTGCTATTTTCTTTATGACTTCAAAATCCATTTTTGCTTGGGCGGCAATTCTGCTAGTAACTCGGATTGGGGCGGCTAGTGTCGAAATTTTGCGGGATTCTTATTTTTATAAAAAGATTGATGGCCGCGATGTTGATTTAATCAGTTTTTTCCGTACCACACGGGCGGTAGCTTACCTACTTGCTACGGGACTCTCAGCAATGCTTCTGGTTATCGCGCCGATGAAGTATATTTTTATTTTGGTAGCTGGAATGGTTTTAGTTGGAGTTTATCCTGCGTTTAGATTGGAGGATAATAAGAGTGAGGAGGAGTTAAGATTAGAGGAATAGTTTTTTTATTTTTTATTGCGAGGATGTAATCATCCGAAGCAATCCAGAATTACAAGGGTTAACTTTTCTTTTAATAGAAAAGTTACAAAACTTGCCTACCGGCAGGCAGGGAAATCCCGCACGTGCTTGTTGCTGGGGCAAAGACTTCGCTCTTCGCTAAAATTTCCACTCCGTTCGGTCTGCTGACCTCACTGCGTTTTAAAATTTTTTAACGCTCATCGTTCGTCTTTTACCTACACACTGCGCAATGCGCGGAGGGGAATGCAGGATGCAAGTTTTTATTTTGTAGATTTGCCTGCCTGCCGGTAGGCAAGGTAGCTAATTTGTAGATTTGTGGGTTTATGTATAATATTAAAATTGAACAATTCGAAGGGCCGTTGGATTTACTGCTCCAGCTGACGGAGCAGGAAAAGTTGGATATCACGCGAGTGAGTCTCGCGCAGATTGCGGATCAATATTTACAGTATATTAGTCAGGCGGAAAATATTACGCTCCAGAATTTAGCGGATTTTTTATCCGTGGCAGCGCGACTGATTTTAATTAAATCAAAAGCGCTATTACCACTGCTGGAATTTTCGCCAGAAGAGGAAGAAGAGATTAAGGATTTAGAGCAGCAACTAGCGCAGTATAAAAAATTTAAAGACGCTGCGAAAAATTTAGCGGTTATTCTGCAAGCAGCAACGGCTTGCGTTTCGCGCGAAAGTTTTTTAGGTCAGCATGTATTTTTTTATCCGCCAACCAACCTTGCCAGTGAGGATTTACGCAAGGCTTTTGCAAAAGTTTTAGGAGAAATTCCAATAGTGGAAAAGTTAGAAGAAGAAATGATTAAAGAAGTCTTAACTTTAGAAGAGCGAATTGTGCATCTGCAGGAAACCTTGCGCCAGAAAGTCCAAACCTCGTTTGCGGAACTGGTTGCTAATGCGAAAGATAAAGTTGAGGTAGTAGTTTCTTTTTTGGCGATGTTGGAAATGGTCAAGCAACGGCTAATTCACGTTGAGCAAGGAGAATTATTTTCGGAAATTAGGTTGAGGCATAAAGAAAGCGAAAAAGTTAAAAGCTAAAAGTAATCAAGTCGTAAAGTTTAAAACTATGAATGAAGAAAAAATCATGTCAGCGCTGGAGAGTGTATTATTTGTTAGTGGCGAGCCAATAAAGATGGCACGTTTGGTAAAGGTGCTTAATTTGGAAAAAGCGGAAATTGAAAAAGGCTTGGAAGCTTTGCAGGAAAAATATGCTAATTTGCAAAGTGGGTTGGCGCTGATTCGCAAAGGCGATGAATTTCAGTTGGCTTCCCGAAGTGAGAATGCGGAGTTCGTGGAGCAACTTGTAAAAAGCGAACTTCAAGATGCCCTGTCACCAGCGGCTTTAGAAGTAGTTTCGATTATCGCTTATCGAGGACTGATTTCAAAATCAGAGATCGAAGCAATTCGCGGGGTGAATTGTAATTATACTTTGCGAAATTTACTCTTGCGAGGTTTGATTGAGCGGAGCGATAACCCGCGCGATAGTCGCGGTTATCTTTATGGGGTTTCTTTTGAATTTTTAAAAAAACTCGGAGTTGATGACGTGAAAAAATTGCCAGATTATGCTACACTGTCAGTAGATGCACGAGTTGACTCTGTCACTAGTGAGAGTTTGTAATTTTTTTGATTATTTTTTAGGATAGATGGCTATTTTTTCAACAATTTTGATGCTTGTGTTTTTTCCACTGAACTCTTTTTTGCTTTTGCAAAATGGGGTTTTTGGCGATAGTCAGGCGCAGGCAAAAACTGAGGAAACTGAAGGAAGCTTACAGCAGGGTAGTGTGGAAGGCGCCGAAACTCAAAAAGTTGAACTGGCGGTCGCACCAAAGAAAACAGAAATTTTTACTTCGCAGTATCAGTCAATGCGCAAGATTGGTGCAGTTGATCTAACTTTACCTGGGGCGCATGCTTCAGTGGTGATTGATGCTGATTCTGGGACAATTTTGCATTATGATAAAGGCCGCGAGCAACGTCAGATTGCTTCGCTGACTAAACTGATGACAGCTACTTTGGTGATGGAGAAAATAAAAAATTTAGATGAAGAAGTAACGATTGATGACGAAGCTGTTTACGTGGAGGGCACAAAAATTGGTTGTCCGCGAAGCGGCTATTGCATTAGTCAACGTTTAAAAATTGGTGAAAAAATTTCAGTGCGCAGTCTCTTGCAAGCAATGCTAATGAATAGTGCTAACGACGCAGCGATTGCGTTGGGCAAGCATATTGCTGGCTCGCAAGATGCTTTCGCTGAGGTAATGAACCAAAAAGCAAAAGAGTTAGGTTTGAGCGATACTCATTTTTGTACTCCATCTGGCTTAGAGCCTGAGGGGCGGGAGGCAGAGTGTTTTTCGTCGGCTTATGATATTGCGCGCATTGCGGCTTATTCAATGCGGTATGATACGATTTGGAAAATGTTTAAGTTGCCAAATAATTCAGTCATTACTTCTGTTGACGGTAAGACCGCGCACACTATTTTAAATACTGATTTAGCAATCGATCAGGTGCCGAATTTATTGGGTGGTAAAACTGGTTTTACTCCTTTGGCGGGCTATTCTTTATTGATGGGGGCGACTGACCCAACTGGGAAACATCGAGTGGTAGCAGTACTGCTGGATGATCCAACGCGCTGGGTAGATATGAAAGCAGCCCTTGGTTGGACGTTTGCTTCGTATCAATGGGAATAGTTTAGTCGCGAATAATCACGAATTTTTTTAAAACAAAATCCCGAATCCACACGAATGTATTAGCGATGCTTAGTGAATTAATTAGTGTCGATTAGCGATTTATATAATTTTATGCAATTTGCTCAAATTCAAACAATCCCAGAGGTATTTAATGTTTTAAAGGTTTTGTCGACCGGCATTATCGCTTTTGCGTTGGCTTTTGCAATCACGCCAATTTGGACGCATATTTTATATAAATATAAGATAGGGATTAAAATTAAAAGTAGCGATGTCAATGGTGAGAAGCTGACTTTTGTCAATAAATTGCATGCGCATAAAGCTGGAACCCCAACGATGGGTGGGGTGATTATGTGGTTTTCGATTTTAATTTTAGTTTTTGCTTCGCACTTTATTTTTCCCTGGCTTGCGGAAAGTTTAAATGTTAGTTCGATTGCGCGACTGGATTTTTTAAGTCGTAAGCAGGTTTGGCTTCCGCTTTTTGCGCTTGTCTCGGCGGGTATCCTGGGGCTTTTTGATGACTTTTTGAGCGTGCGCGGTTGGGGAAAAAATAAAGGTGGCGGAATTAAATTTGCAATGCGTTTTGGCTGGCTGATTGCAATTGCGGCGGCAGGTGGTTGGTGGTTTTATTATAAGCTGGGTTGGGACGTTTTGCATGTTCCAGCTGTGGGCGATTTTAATATTGGGTTATGGTATATTCCGCTTTTTATTTTTGTAATTTTGTTTTCAGCAATTTCTTCTAATGAAACTGATGGTTTAGATGGGCTTAATGGCGGAGTTTTATTGGTGGCCTTTTTTTCTTTTGCGATCATTGCTTTTTTCCAAAACAAAGTTGACTTGGCTTCTTTTTGTGCCGCTATGGCTGGAGTGATTTTGGCCTTTCTTTGGTTTAATATTGCGCCGGCTCGTTTTATGATGGGTGATACTGGGGCGGTGTCGCTTGGAACAACCTTGGGGGTGGTGGCGATGCTGACAAACTCAGCGCTGGTACTTTTCCTGATTGTGTTGGTCTATGTGCTTGAATCGGGGAGTGTGATTATCCAACTTTCCAGTAAAAAGTTTTTTCACCGAAAAGTTTTTTTGGCTGCGCCCTTGCATCACCATTTTGAAGCGCTTGGTTGGCCAGAATGTAAGATTGTCATGCGAGCCTGGATTTTTACGATGGTAACCGCTTTGATCGGGGTTATTATGGCAATTTTCGGGATGGGAAAATGAGAATCATGGATCATGTAACATATAACATGTAACAGAAAAAGCAAAATGCAAAATAAATGGATTGATAGGGTGAAATAAAAAATAAAATATTTTAAAATAAGGCATTGTTCCATGTTCCATGTTCCATGGTCCATGCTGTGTAAATCCTATGGGAATAAAAAAAATTCAAGGCGGTAATTTTGAAGGTAAAAAAGTTTTAGTGCGGGCAGATTTTAATGTGGGAATTGCGGAAGGAAAAATTCAAGAAAGGTTTAAATTAGAAGCCTGCAAAGAAACTGTGGAATTTTTAGCAAGTCAAAAAGGGGTTAAGATTGCGCTGACGTCACATCTGGGTAGACCTGACGGACAGGTAAATCTTGATTTTTCCTTGCTTCAATTAGTCGGCGAGCTTGAGAAAATTTTAAATAAAAAGATTGTATTCATGGCTGATTGCATTGGCGAGCAAGTTGCGCAAGCTTTAGAAAAACTAGCCGAAGGTGAAATTTTGCTTTTGGAAAATGTGCGTTTCCACGGCGGCGAAGAAACTAATGGGGAAACCTTTTCCCAACAATTAGCAGAAAATTTTGATGTTTACGTAAATGATGCTTTTAGCGTCTGTCATCGCAAGCAAGCTTCCATCACAGGGATTACGAACTATTTGCCAAGTTACGGGGGTTTTTGGCTTCAAAAAGAACTTGAAAATCTTGATAAAGTCCTAAATGATCCCCAGCTTCCAGCTACGGCGATTATTGGTGGAGCTAAAATTGAAACAAAATTAGGCTTGATTAAAATTTTCGAAGCAAAATATTCGCACGTTTTAGTGGGCGGAAAAATTGCTAATGAAGCGCTTGATCAGGCGCTCAAATTTTCAGCGAAAGTGATTTTGCCAATTGACTTTGCTCAAGATCGCTTGGATCTTGGCGAAAAAACAATCCAACAGTTTAAAGAAATTATTGCCCAGTCGAAAGTGATTGTTTGGAATGGCCCAATGGGAAAATTTGAACAACCACCTTTCGATAAAGCTACGCGAGAAATTTTAACCGCGGTGATCGAAAGTGGGGCTTTTACGTTAATTGGTGGGGGTGAATCGGTGCAAGTGTTGGAAGAGAATAATTTAATGTCGAAGGTTTCGTTTGTTTCAACTGGCGGTGGCGCAATGCTAGAATATCTTAGTGGAAGTGAGATGCCGGGGATAATAGCCTTGCAGATCAAATGAAAGGTAGGGGTGTAGTTGGTTTAAAAAATGCGATAAGTGTGTTATAATTAAAGCAAGGGGAAAATTTATAATGTTAACTTCCTAAGAAGATTCTTCTATGCTTACTCCTGACTTCAAGGGTAAAAAAAATGTAACTTTAGATGATAAAGAAGTTCCTTTGTATGAGGCTAAAAAGACGGATACTCTGACCATAATTGGACTTCGAACTTCAGAATTGCTATTGATTGCTGGTTTTCTTTTGGTATTCCTAAATAATGTTGGAATTTTTGCGCCGGGGACCTATTTTGGTGCTTTCAGTTGGGTGATGGTGGTGGTCTTTTCAATAGGCCTGACGATTAATTTTGTCATGATTCCCTACCTATATTTTTCCAGTTTTAAAAACTTTCAAAAGGAAAATTATTGTTGGGATAGAGAAACATTCTTAATTTTGCCATCATTTTTTTTCGGAACTTTTTTTCTTTATGGAAGTAAATTCTATCTCTCTTGGATTATTTTAGTTTTATCGATAATGGTGATTTCAGTTGTGCATTATAAATTTTTAAGACTTTCTTGGAAGCTTTTACTAAGGAGTAGTAATGAGGCATTCCTGATGCAACAGGAATATTTTTTGAGTTTAAAATATCTAACTGTTTATTATTTCCTATTGCTGGCATCGCTGATTTTATTTAATCCATTGCAACAGATGTTTATTTGGATACGGACGAATGTTTAGTCTCTGTTAGTCTTCTAATTTACTTAAAAAATATCGCAAAGATATGTCAAAAATTACAAACATTATTAGTCGAGAAATTTTAGATTCAAGAGGCAATCCAACTATTGAAGTTGAAGTTAGTTTAGAGAGTGGAGTTAAAGGTGTAGCCTCGGTTCCCTCAGGAGCTTCTACGGGAAAATTTGAAGCTTTAGAACTTAGGGATAATGATCCTAAGCGATACCTAGGACTAGGCGTTTTAAAAGCGGTGGAAAATGTAAATACTTTGATTAAAAAAAGACTAGTTGGTGAGGAAGTTTTCAGGCAGGGGCATATTGACGAACTTATGCTGACATTGGATGGGAGTGAAAATAAAAGTAATTTAGGCGCTAATGCTATCCTGGGGGTTTCCTTGGCAGTTTGTCGGGCAGCTGCTAACGAAAAAGGCATTCCGCTTTATCAATACATTAATGATATTTGTGAAATTAAAGTTAAGCCAAAATTACCAGTCCCAATGTTTAACGTGCTTAATGGTGGTCAGCATAGCGATAATGGTTTAGGTATCCAAGAATTTAAGATAATTCCAACGGGCGTGAAAACTTTTTCCGAGCAACTACGCGCCGGAAGCGAGATTTTTCATACGCTGAAAAAAATTCTAGAAGTTGCTAAGCAAAGTACGGCGGTCGGCGATGAGGGTGGTTTTGCGCCAAGATTAGAAAGTAATACTCAAGCACTTGAAATTATTAGTCAAGCCATTACTCAGGCTGGGTATGAACTTGGCAAGCAAGTTAACCTTGGAATTGACGCAGCTGCTAGTTCTTTTTATGATGAGCGTGAGGATCTTTATATTTTAAAACCGGAAGGTGTAAGTCTTGAGAAAGAACGTTTGATTAGTATTTATCGAGAATGGATTGATAAATACCACCTTGTTTCAATTGAAGATGGTTTAGCGGAAGAAGATTGGGCGGGTTGGAAAGTTATGACTGAGAAAATTGTAAAAAAGCCAATTTCTAGTGAGGTCACTAAAAGTGTTTTAGACCAGCATATTTTAGTTGGAGATGATTTATTGGTTACTAATGTTAAAAGACTGGAAAAGGCTATTAAGGAAAAGGCATGTAACGCGGTACTTATTAAAGTTAACCAAATTGGATCACTCTCGGAAACTTTTGATTGTATTCGACTAGCTAAGAAAAATAAAATGAAAGTTATGGTTTCACATCGCAGTGGCGAAACGACGGATGATTTTATCGCTGACCTGGCGGTTGGGACAGCTGCTGAATTTATAAAGTCAGGTTCACTTTCTCGCGGCGAGCGACTATGTAAGTACAATAGACTTATGAAAATAGAAGCAGAACTTAAATCATAGAACACATAACACATAACACATAACATAAAACACATAACACGCAGCGCATTGCTTGCTCCATGTTTCGTGTTTTATGCTTCATGACTCAGATGGCTAAAATTCTTGCAATAGGTTCAGTAACTAAGGATACTTTTTTACCTACCAGTGAAGGTGTTTTAATTGAAACGCCTGAGGATTTATTGTCTCAGAGAAAAATTGCTTTTGAGCTCGGCGCAAAATATCATATTTCCGATAAGCATGAAACGCTAGGAGGTTGTTCAATTAATGTTGCTGTTGGAATGGTGAAACTTGGCTTTGAAGCTCAATGCTACGCTCCAATTGGTGACGATGAAACGGGTAAATGGATAAAAACGGAACTTCAACGTGAAAAAATCGGGATTGAAAAATTAGTTGTGATTGCGCGGCACGCGAGTGATGCCTCTTCAATTGTGGTTGATAAAGATAGTGGTGACCGGGTTATTTTCTCTGGACACGATGCAAGTGAAAAGTTTGAAATTGCTAGTGATCAAATTGAGGATTGCGACTTAGTTTTTGTTGGCGACCTTAGTGGAGATTGGAAAAAGAATCTTGATGCAATAATTTCAGTGGCGAAAGCTAAAAAAATTCCAATCGCTTTTAATCCCAGAGAGAAAGCTATTCAGGAAGACAGTCAACGGATAATAGAAGCTAGCTCAGTTTGCGATTTCTTATTTATTAATAAGGATGAGGCCCTGGAAATTCTTACTGGGGTGCAAAGAAACATCTCTGAAAGTGAAACAGATTTAATAAAAGAATTTCAAAAGATTGGAGTAAAAACCGTAGTATTGACTGACGGAGTGCGGGGAGCTTGGGCGGGAGAGAAAAATGAAATTTTACATGCCGAGGCAATTTTACAGCTAGCCACTGTCGATACTACTGGCGCTGGTGATGCTTTCGTGAGTGGTTTTCTCGCGGCTTATTTAAAAGAAAAGGATTTGGCTACAGCACTTAAATGGGGAATCGCTAATTCAAGCAGTTCTGTAACGCAGTATGGCGGGCAGGCAGGACTTTTAAATGAAAGCGAGATTGGTGATTTTATTGGAAAGGTAGCGGTTGTTAAATTAGTCTAATGTTTTTTAATTAGGCATTAATTTCAAATTTAAAATTATTGTATTTTATGTCCATTTTTTCTAATTTATTTTCGAAAAACAGCAAGGAATATTTCCTGGCTCTTGATATTGGAACGGAAGTTGCTAAGGCATTGGTTTTTCAAATAAATAAACAAGAAAAAAATGCTAGTATTATAGGGGTTGGGAAACAAGGGCAAAAAAGAGGCAACATGCAAAGTGGGGCGGTTTCGGATATCTCAGGGGTGATTGAGACTTGTCAATTATCAATTAAAGAAGCGTTAACAAATGCTAAAGTTAAGAATGTAAAAAAAGCTATTGTAGGAATTGCGGGTGAATTAGTTAAGGGAACAACTACTACTGTTCATTATGAACGCTTAACTCCAGATTCTCGGATTGATTTTCAAGAGTTAAAAGGTATTATTCAGAAAGTTCAAGTGAAAGCTTATGAGCGGATTTCCCAACAGATTGAATGGGAAACTGGCCAAGATATTGATGTGAAATTAATTAACGCAGCGATTGTGGACGTGCGGATTGATGGTTATCAGGTCACGAATCCAATTGGTTTTCAGGGTAAGGATGTTTCCGTTAGTATTTTTAATGCTTATGCTCCCATGATTCATCTTGGCGCGCTACAAACAATTGCCGACGAACTACATATTGATTTACTTAGTATTGCTGCTGAACCGTATGCGGTTGCCAGGAGCGTGGATTATGATGATGCCTTAGACTTTAACGCTATTTTTATTGATATTGGTGGGGGTACTACAGACATTGCCGTAGTTAGAAATGGTGGGCTCGAGGGCACGAAGATGTTTGCTTTTGGCGGCCGGGCTTTTACGAAAAAATTAGCCCAAGAGCTGCGAATTAATTTTGAAGAAGCAGAAGAGCTAAAAATAAGCTATGCGCAGGGTAAGTTAGGTAGCGAGGTGAGTGTTAAAGTGGAGCAAATTTTGCAAAGCGATTGCGCCGTTTGGCTTAGTGGGGTGGAATTGTCTCTTTCTGAATTTGCAAGTTCAGATGTGCTACCTTCAAAAATTTTACTTTGCGGGGGCGGGTCTGGTTTGCCCGGGATTAAAAAGGCCTTGACTTCAAAGGAATGGGTACGAAATTTACCTTTTGCAAGAACGCCAGTAGTTAGTTTCCTCCAGCCGCGCGATGTTGTTAGAATTGTTGATAAAACAAATAGTTTAAATAATCCGCAAGATGTTACTCCAATGGGTTTAGCAAATTTAATTTTAGATGTTACGGATGAAGAAAAAATTATGGCTGGAATTCTGCGAAGAGTGTTACAAACAATTCAAGACTAATAATATAATTCACAAATCCACTCGAATTCTAGCTCGAATAATCGCGAATAATTTTTTTAGAGATTAGGGAAAATTAGCTAGCTAGTTCGTGTTGATTAGATATTTATATCATTTTATGCACCAAACATTTTACATTGAGGTTGACGAAGAAATATCTTCAGTCATAGATAGGCTTAAAAAATCAATGGCGCTTGATAACTATTTTGTCGTGCCTAAGCGAGCAATTTTTCTGCAAAGTATTGTAAATTTAAAACTTCTGAAACGAGAAGCTGAGAAAGCTAGAAAGCACGTAATTTTGGTAACCCAAGAGGAGGTTGTGGCTGCGATGGCGGTTAGAAGTGGTGTGGATGTTCGAAGCTCAATTGAGGGTTTAGATAAAATTTTAGATGCTGAACTCGAAGCTGTTAAGACTAAGGAATTACCAGCTATGCCAAAAAAAGAAAGTATTAATAAGTCTGGTAGGTTAAGTAACGTAGGCACGAATGATTTTTTTGATGTACGGCAATCAAAGGATGTTGGAGATAGTCAGGCTATTGAGCCAGTGGGGTATAAAAAAATCACAAAGGTTAACGCTCAGGAGCGTTTTGAACAA
Source organism: uncultured bacterium (assembly GCA_903837175.1). Lineage (GTDB taxonomy): Bacteria > Patescibacteriota > Minisyncoccia > Moranbacterales > GWC2-37-73 > CAIPMZ01. The sequence continues at coordinate 66,066 of CAILTR010000050.1, read as the reverse complement.
CACGCCGGGCCTGATTTTCCTCAGCAAAAAAAGGAATATTTAGCCAAGGATATTTATCCCCGAGCTGTTAGAGATAGTAGCGCTCAGTTGGACAGACAAAACCAAGGTAAAAAAGAGTTGAATTTTCAAAAGCTTGACTTGGAAAAAGAAAAAACCTTAGAAAGAATGTATTCAAAAAAGCAATCAGCGCCTTCTCCTGAAAACAAACAAATTTCAAACGGAAAAACGAAAAATTTCTTTTTTGTCTTTATTATTTTCTCTCTTTTCCTGCTGGCTGGCGTCGCTGGTTATCTTTATATCCCAAGCGTTGCTATTATTATTAAGCCAAAAGTGCAATTAATAAAAGTCGACCTTGATACCAATCTTAAACAAAATCCGCAAACTGAAGATGCCTTGCCATTGCGCGTAATTGACCGTCAGGAGCAATTAACCTTACAATATGCTGCCACTGGAAAAAGTTCCACTTCGGGCAAAAAAGCTCAGGGAGTGATTGTTTTGTATAATGAATTTGATAATCAGCCACAAACCTTAGTTGCGACGACCAGAGTTCAAACTGAAGATGGTAAGATTTTTAGGTTACTAAAAACAGTTGTTATTCCCGGGTTAAGTGTTATTGGCGGGCAGTCGAAACCGGGAGCTATTTCGGTGGAGGTTATTGCTGATCAGCCTGGAGCTGATTATAATCTTCAAGCAAGTGATTTTAAGATTCCAGGTTTTCAAGGTAGCCCAAAATATACTAAATTTTATGCTAAATCTAGCGTTGCTTTTACCGGAGGGACTACTGACGGTGATGCTTCTGCTGGGATTAGTCAGAATGATCTTGATAGCGCAAAACAAAAAACCGAGCTAGCTTTAAAGGAAAAGGTAGCTGAGATAATTAAAGGGCAACTGCAGGTTGGCGAGGTGGCCTTGCTGGAGGCTGAGAAGGTGACCCTAGATAAATCGTCTGCTAATGCAAAGGTTGGAGATGTCGCCCAAGCTTTTGATTACACAGTTACAGCTAAGGTGCAGGCGCTAGTTTTTGCTCAAACAGATATTGAAAAACTTATTGAAAAAACAACTCAATTCAGCGAGCAACCAAAGGATGCTGTAAAAAATATTAAAAGTCTTGAATATGTTAGCGTGGAGCCCTCCTTTGAAGACAACGCACTAGTTTTAAAGGTACACGGTGAAATCGAAGTGACGCCAAAAGTTGACTTGGAACTTTTTAAGCGTGAAGCACTTGGTAAGAATGAAAGTGAGTTGCTTATGATTTTAAAAAAATATCAAAATATAGAAAACGCTAATCTTTTGTTTTCACCAACTTTTATTACGCGGATTCCCCAATTTCCTAATAGGGTTAGCATTGAACTTGAAAAAAAATAGTAGTTTTTCTTTAATTTATCCTGTGAAAATAGGGCTTTTCTGCTGTTATTGACAGGGTGGGGATTTTTGTGTATCATTGCTGAGCTGTCAAAATAATTATAATTATAAACTTATCGCCAATGCGTGCGATATTTTTTAATCAATAAATAAATTAAAAATATGGTACGACTTATTACGAAAGATGGACTTAGAAAACTTAATGAAGAATTAGAGGAGCGTAAAACAAAACTCAGGCAAGAAATTGCGCAGGCGATTAAAGAAGCTAAAGAGCAAGGAGATTTAAGCGAGAACGCTGAATATTCTGAAGCTAAATCTCAACAAAACGAAAATGAATCTCGAATCAGTGAGTTGGAGATGATTGTTAAAAATTCTCAAGTGGTTGAAAAAGATGAAAAAGTGAAAGGTGCTCAAATTGGTTCAGTTGTGAATGTTAAGACTGGTGGAAATGAGATGGAATTTACAATTGTTGGCTCAAATGAGGCTGACCCGGCAAGTTTTAAAATTTCTAATGAATCACCATTGGGCAAGGCCTTCATGGGACATACTGGCGGGGATAATGTTAGCGTGCTGACTCCAAAAGGCGAGACTATTGCTTATAAAATTATCGAAGTTCGATAAAGAAATTTTTTCTTAAAAATCCGCCTCGTTGGCGGGTTTTTTGTTTGCCAAAAGAGTTGAAAAGGGCTATGATGTGATTGTATATTAGGTTTAAGTGTTGAAGCGAAGTTAAAACTATTTTTTTCGAATTAAACTCAAGAAATAAGTTTTGATTTCTTCGCTTGTATTAAATCAAATTTAATTTTTTTATTTTCGAAAGGCTAAAAGCTAATGAAGCTATAAGCTAAAAGCTATTTTTATGCGAGAAGATATTTTACAGGTAAAAATTGAAAAATTAAATCAAGTTAGGGAGTTTGGCATGGAAGCTTATCCGGAAAAAACTCAGCGGGATTTTAAAAATGCCGAGGCGTTAGAGAAGTTTGATGAAATAGGAGAACGAGCAGTTACTTTAGTTGGACGAGTGCGTTCGATGCGACCAATGGGCGGCAGCGCTTTTGCTAACATTGAAGATGAGTCTGGCAAGATGCAACTTTTTTTGAACAAGGGCAATATGCTGGAAGAATTGTTTAAACTTTTTGTGAAGAATGTTGATTTGGGAGATTTTGTGCAGGTGACTGGACAGTTATTTTTGACGAAAACCGAAGAGAGATCATTGAAGGTGACTGATTGGAAAATGCTTAGTAAAAATATTCGCCCAATTCCAACGGAGCATTTTGGAATTAAAGATGAAGAAGAACTTTTGCGAAAAAGGTATTTGGATTTGATGATAAATCCTGATACGAGAGAACTTTTTCGCAAGAAAAATATTTTCTGGCAAACGATTCGAAATTTTTTAGCTACGACTGGTTTTTTGGAAGTGCAGAATCCTGTCTTTGAGCACACACCTGGCGGAGCTGACGCGGAGCCTTTCATTACGCATCACAACGCGCTTGACCGAGATTTTTTTATGCGAATCTCTCTGGAGCTTTCTTTGAAAAGGTTATTGGTGGGCGGTTATGAGAAAGTTTTTGAAATTGGACGAGTTTTTCGCAATGAGGGCATTGATAGGCATCACTTACAGGAATTCGATCACATGGAATTTTATGCAGCTTATTGGGATTTAAAAACTGGGATGGAATTTTCGGAAAAAATGACCAGAGAAGTTGTGAAAAATGTTACTGGTGGTTTGGTTACGCAGTATGAGGGAGCTTCGATTGATTGGGAAAAACCTTTTCCAGTTGTGGACTATTTTGAAGCGTTTGAAAAAGAAACTGGCTTGGACTTGTCGCAGGATATTTCCGTTCAAAACTTAATGGCGAAAGCCGACGAACTTGGAATTAAATACGAAAAATCCTATGGTAAAGGCCGGATGATTGATACGATCTATAAAAAAACTGTGCGCCTAAAAATGATTCAACCTTGTTTTTTAGTTGGACATCCGCTCGAAGTTTCACCCCTAGCTAAAAAGGATCCAACCAATCCTAAGAAAGTTTTGCGTTTTCAAATCGTAGCTGGTACAGCTGAGCTTTGTAATGCCTTTGCAGAGCTAAATGACCCAATTGATCAAAAAGCCCGCTTCGAGGACCAAATGGCTCTGCGAGAGGCAGGTGACGCGGAAGCGCAAATGATTGATGAAGATTTTGTCGAAGCCCTGGAATATGGCATGCCACCTGCTTTTGGTTTTGGACTTAGTGAGCGCTTCTTTTCTTTTTTAATGGATAAATCAATCCGTGAATGTGTAATTTTCCCGCCAATGAAAGAGCGGGAATAGCTTTTAGCTTATAGCCCCAGTGGCATTTGCCACGGGGTAAACTTCATTAGCTTTTAGGTTTTTAGGAAATAAGAATGCAATAATTTTTTTGAAAATAATTTTTATGAAGATTATGATCTGTGGCAGTATGGGTTTTGCAAAGGAAATGTTGGAAGCTCAGAAAATTCTTGCAGAAATTGGACACGAGGTTATGATTCCATGTGATACTCATGAATGTGTTGAGAATCCAAATTTAAATATGGATTTTGAACATTGCATTTTAACTGACATAGATAAGAGTTGTTTTAAGAAGGTCGCGGCTAGCGAGGCGATTGTGGTTTTAAATTATCCAAAAAATGGAATCGACGGATATGTCGGGGGAGCAACTTTGATGGAAATTGGTTTGGCAAGACACTTGGACAAGAAAATTTTTTTGTTGTATGAAATTCCAGCTGAAAATATCTTGCGTTATGCTTTGGAGATAAAAATAACAAGGCCAGTTATTTTAGGGGGAAACCTAAAACTCGTGGGATAATTTATTTGAATATTTTCATATACGGATGAATTAATTGCAATACAATCAATTATTTTGGGCGAGGATTTAAAAAAGATGAATCATCACATTTAAAAATAATATGAAAATTACAATTTGTGGAAGCTCAGCTTTCAAGGAACAAATGTTAGAATATCGTGATAAAATTTTTGCGATGGGTCATGAAGCTATTGTGCATCCTGATTATGAAGCTTTTGTGAAAGGTGAAAAGCAGGAAATTTGGAATCAAATTTCAGGCGGTGAGCATTATCAAGCTAAAAAGGCACAAGGTTATATCAAATGGTATTATGATGCTATTTGCTCAAGTGACGGAATTTTAGTTCTAAATTTTGACAAAAAAGGCATCAAAAACTATGTTGGTGGCAATACCCTTATGGAAATAGGGTTTGCCCATGTGAACAACAAAAAGATTTTCTTGCTCAACTCGGTGCCAGAAGAAGTTTCCTATGCCGATGAAATTAAGGCGATGTTTGACGTATCCTTGGAGGGAGATTTTGAAAAACTCAAACCATATTTAATTGGGGCAAAAATTTGCGATCATAAGAGTGTTGGGATGCTTGTTCGAAAAGATGAGAAAATTCTTTTGCTTGAGCGAATGAAATTTCCATTTGCTTTTGCGTTGCCAGCTGGGCACTTGGATGGGAATGAGAGCTTTGAAGAAGTGGCGAGGGTCGAGTTGTTTGAGGAAACTGGGCTTGCGGTTAAGGCATTGAAATTATTAGGCAAAGGTCGCAAAGAAAATCCTTGTCGCAGAATTGATGGCACCTGGCACTTCTGGCAGATTTTTGAGGTTGAGGTTGAGGGCGAACTTAATTGTAGTCTTTCTGAAACGAAACAGCTCAAATGGGTTAGTGTTGATGAGCTAAGAAAACTTGCCAAGCGTTGCGAGCAATATTTAGCTGGAGAAATTTCCAACGAAGATTGGAAAACTAGTCCAGGTCTTGAGCCAGTTTGGCGAGAGTGGTTAGAGGAATTAAAAATAATATAAAATATCATTATGCGTATTGAGAAAAAAGTTTGGCCACAGTATTTTCAGAAATTATTGGATGGCGACAAAAAATATGAACTTTGACTTGCTGATTGGAAATGTGAAGAGGGTGACATTTTAATCTTAAGTGAGTGGAATCCAGAAACTAAAGAGCTAACTGGAAGAGTTTTAGAAAAAGAAGTTTCTTATATTTTAAAAACAAAAGATCTGAGCTTTTGGAGCGAAGAAGATGTTGAAAAATATGGTTATCAAATAATATCCTTTAAATAATGCTATGCTAATTTCAAAAGAAACATTTGATACTGAAATTTCCTTGTGCCAAAAAATGTTTAAAAAGAAGGCTAGTTGCGCTTGGGGAAAATGTGAAAACTGCGCCGTGCCACTTCTCTTGCAAAAATTATATAAAGGTGAAGTTATTGAGGAAACATTGGCTGTTAAAGAATTTAAAGAAAATAGTTTAAAGTAAAGTTTAATTTGCTTTATTTAGATAAGCATAAACTGAACCAATCAGATAAAGTGAGCCAGTAAGGACGATGGATTTCTTTGAGCTTTGAATAGCGGCAAGGACCTCTGCTTCGTTATTTTTAATAATGGAAAAGTTTTTGAATTTTTCTTTTTTAAAATAGTTTGCAATTTCAGCGTTATTAACAGAACTCCAATGGTCATCTTGGTTAGAGGTTGAGAAGCTCGTGAGAAAAACGTGGTTGGCGAGTGGGAGAATTTTTTTTAGGATCCGCTTAAAATCTTTGCCTTTTTTGAAGGCTAAAATAAAATCAAATTTTTGGTCAGGAAAGATAAGTTTTAGGCTAGTAATGAAGGTGGTCATTTTCTGGGGATTATGCGCTCCGTCAATAATGAGAAAGTTTTTGCCGTTTTTGCGAATTTCCATCCGGCCTGGGATGGAAATTTTTTGCAGGGCGATGCGCATTTTTTTTTCGTTGATTGGGAATTTATCACGCTTTGATAAAAGTGAAAGACAAGTTAAAGCTAGGGAGCAGTTTTCGACTTGGTGGAAACCTAGCAAGTTTAGTTTAATGTTTTTAAAATTGAGTATAGTTTCGGAGCTAAGCTCCGAGCCGTCAACGGCATAGGTGAAATCAAAAAAAGTTCCTGCTTGGGTCGAAGTGATTAGCTGATAATTTTTTCGAGGTTTTATCAAATATAAAGTTGCACTCTTTTCTCGGCATTTAGTAACAATTAGCTGGTTAATGGTTACTGATGACCTGTCTGCCGACGAGGCAGGCTGATGGCTGATTACTGCATTTTGATTCTGAATGATGCCAGCTTTTTCACTGGCAATTTTGGCTAGGGTGTTGCCGAGAATTTCAGTGTGGTCAAGTCCGATTTTTGTGAGGATGCAGATTTTATTTTTATTGGTGACTGTATTGGTTCCATCGAGCCGACCTCCAAGGCCAGTCTCTATAATGCCGTAGTCGATTTTTTCTTGGGCGAAAATATAGTAAGCTAGGCCGACCAGAATTTCGAAATAGGTTGGCATGCCATAGCGGCATTTTTCCATTTTTAAAATTGTCGGCAGGATTTGATTGAAATACTTTAAAATTAATTTTTTACTTGGTAATTTGTTATTAATTTGCAAACGTTCGCGAATGTCAAAAATATGGGGGGAAATTGAAAGTCCAACCCGAAAACCTTGGCTTTGCAAAAGGTGGCTGGTTAAATAAGCGGTCGAGCCTTTGCCTGAAGTGCCGGCGATGTGGATTACTTTAATTTTGTTTTGCGGGTTGCCCAATACTCGCATAAAATATTTGGCTCTTTGCAAGCCTAAGTCTCCCACAAATAAAGCCTCTCGCGTTGGAATGCGGGCTTTGAGGTAGGCTTCAAATTGTGGCATAGTCTTGATTTGCATAGTTAGGTAATCATAGCGAGGGTGGCTAAAATTTGCAAATTCTGTAGTGCTTTTTTCTTTCAAGATACTGTGTTAAAATTACTATTGTTGGGTAGTACTCTAGAGGCTAAGCCTCTAAGGGGAGGCTTAGCCTCTGAAATGTTTCCACTTTCCACTTTATAACTTTCAACTTTATTACTTTAAATTTTATAACTAATTTTTATGCGTTTTGATATTCTGACAATTTTTCCAGAGATTTTCGACAGCTATTTCGGCGAGTCGATTATTAAACGCGCCAAAGAAAGTGGGACGATTGAAATTCAGGCTCATAATTTAAGAGATTACACTGAGAATAAGCATCGCAATATTGACGACACGCCGTATGGGGGAGGCGCTGGAATGGTGATGCGGGTTGAACCAATTTTTAATTGCATAAATGCAATTAAAAAGTCATCAGTCATCAGCCTGCCTCGTCGGCAGACAGGCAATCAGTCATCCATGCGAACGATACTTTTTTCGGCCAAGGGTAAAAGATATACCCAAAAAGATGCGGAGAGGTTGGCAAAGTATGATCAGTTAATTTTGATTTGCGGGCGATATGAAGGAGTTGATGAGCGAGTTGCTCAAAACATCGTCGATGAAGAGATTTCTGTCGGAGATTTCGTGCTGACTGGTGGCGAAATTCCGGCGATGCTGGTAGTGGACAGTGTGACACGACTACTGCCTGGGGTGCTTGGCAACGAAGAGAGCGCAGTTTATGAATCCCATAGTCAGGAGGGCTATTTGGAACACGCTCAATACTCTAAGCCAGAAGAATTTAATGGTTGGAAAGTTCCCGAAGTTTTGCTTGGTGGTAATCATAAAGAGATTGAAAAGTGGCGGGAGAATAATGCGGGTGGTAAAAAATAATTATCTGAGTTTACCGATTCGAAACTACGAATGAGGGTACGAATCTACGAAAAAAAATCAAAAAAGGTGCATTGATACTTTTGTTATCGTCGCTCCCTGTTTGCATGCCTCCCAGTAGACAAGCCGTCAGGCAGAGCTCGGAATCGAAAGAATACTTTTGTTCCTCTCGCTTCGCTTGATAATAAAATTTCGTAGATTTGGATTCGATTTGTAGGTTTGTATTAGCATAATTTTCGTAGATTCGTATTTAATTCGTAGTTTCGTATCGGTTTATGCATAACGAAAAACAATTCGATAAGACTTTATTTTTTACAGTGCTGACGCTGCTAGCTTTTGGTTTGGTGATGATTTCAAGCGCGGGGGTAATTTATTCGCAGACGCGTTTTGGGGAGGGTTACTATTTTTTTAAACATCAGCTTTTCTATGGAATTTTGCCTGGATTTTTTGTTTTATACCTTTTTCAGAAAGTCGATTATCATTTTTGGAAAAAATTTGCGGTGCTATTCTTTTTATCGGCCATAGTCTGTTTAGTTTTAGTCTTTGTGCCAGGGGTTGGTTCAAAGGTTTATGGGGCAAGTCGTTGGATTTACCTTGGGCCATTTTCTTTTCAACCTTCGGAAATGGCAAAGTTAGCCGTGATTATTTATCTAGCAGCTTGGTTTGAGAGTAAAGGTAGTCAGAAAATTAAAGATGTTTTTGAAGGGTTGCTACCATTTTTGGGTATCATGGGCTTGATTGGTTTTTTAATTATCAAGCAGCCAGATATGGGCACGCTAGGCGTTATTATCCTGACTTCTTTTGCGATGTTTTTTGTTTCTGGGGCCAGGCTCAAGCATCTTTTTTCGATGGGGCTAGCAGGAACTTTAGCTCTTTGGATTTTAATAAAATTGGAGCCGTATCGTTTTGACAGACTTTCTACTTTCCTGGATCCCGGAGCTGACCCGCGTGGGATTGGCTACCAGATTAATCAAGCCTTACTGGCAGTGGGTAGTGGCGGCTTTTTAGGGCTTGGGCTCGGACATAGTCGGCAAAAATTTAATTATTTACCAGAGCCAGTTGGCGATTCAATTTTTGCGGTGATTGGCGAGGAGCTGGGTCTGATTGGCGGCATCTTTTTAATCGTTTTGTTTATCATGTTGGCCCTGCGAGGTCTTAAGATTGCCAAGAATGCCCCAGATGCTTTCGGCCGCTTAATTGCTACTGGCATTACGATGTGGATAACCTTACAAGCTTTTATTAATATTGGGGCCAATATTGCCCTAGTTCCGCTAACGGGAATTCCGCTGCCTTTTATCAGCTATGGCGGAACTTCTATTATTTTTCTAATGGCCGCCGTTGGAATTTTGCTTAATATTTCAAAATTTACTAATTTGGAGGAAAAATAGGAGAAGGCTGGATTTTTAGGGGGGTTTTTGTTAGAATGTATTTATAGAAAGAGGATTTTTCAATAATGCGTTAATTCGTTAATGCGTTAATAAACAATTATAAATTTATTAAATATGCGTATCGTCTTAACGGGTGGGGGAACTGGTGGGCATCTTTTTCCCTTGATTGCTGTAGCAAGTAGAATTAGAGAAAAGCTTGGACCAGAAGCTGAATTTTTATATATTGGTAGTGGCCAGGAAATGGAGAAAAAGGCTATGGCTGAAGCGGGGATTCCTTCAATGTTTGTTTTAAGTGGAAAAATGCGCAGATATTTTTCTTTTGAAAATTTTACGGATATTTTTAAAATCCCCGTTGGTTTTTTACAGTCGCTCTGGATTCTCTTGAGGTTTATGCCAGATGCAATTTTTTCTAAAGGTGGCTATGTAGCCGTGCCAGTTGTGTTGGCAGCTTGGGTTTATCGAATTCCGATTTTAATTCATGAATCTGATTCAATTCCAGGGACTGCAAATCAATTCTTGGCTAAATTGGCTAATCGGGTAGCGGTAGCATATCCTTCCGCTGAAGAGTATTTTGCAAAAGATAAAGTGGCTTTTACGGGTAATCCAGTCAGATTTGAAGTTACGGAAGGTGACCCTATAATGCTGCGCACTCAATTGGGCTTTACTTCTGCAAAGAAAACCCTACTCATTTTAGGTGGCAGCCAGGGTTCGCAAATAATTAATGAAGCAATTGTTAGAATTTTGCCACAGCTTTTACATAATTTTCAAGTTATCCATCAAACTGGTGCGGGTAATTTTGATGAAACGGTTGCTTTTGCAGCTAGGCAGGGAATTAAATCTGGACGGGAAGGTTATTGGGCAGTTCCTTTTATGAATGCTAATCAACTGCGAGATGCTTTTGCCCTTTGTGGACTGGTTGTTAGTAGAGCGGGTGCAACCTTCATCGCTGAGATAGCAGCCAACGGAAAGCCAGCAATTTTAATTCCTTTGGAAAGCAGCGCTAATGATCATCAGCGCATGAATGCTTATGAATTAGCTAAGATTGGAGCAGCCCTTGTTTTAGACGAATCTAATCTCGGCCAACATTTGCTTTTGGAAAAAATTGAAAATATTTTCTCGGATGAAAATCTCAGCAAGCAAATGACTGAGCGCATTAAAACTTTTTATCATCCCAACGCCGCTGATACGCTGGCTAACGGGGTGATTGAACTTGCAAGGAGATAGAAATTAGCTTATTAGGCTTTAGCTTTTTAGGTTTTCTAAAAGGAGCAACACAATTTCATTTAAAGGCGGATAAACAAGTTGGAGATGTTAAATTGACAAAAAATGAGAACTTCTCCCTTTAGAAAAGTGGTGAATGCGAGCGAGAGTAGTATTCACGGGAGGAATTTGAGAGATTTTATTTGCAAAGATAGTTTTTCAAATCCTCCTCAATCCTCCTTTACTAAAGGAGGAAGTAAATCCGTTTGTATTTTTGTAATAATTTTGTAATTTCGTAGGTGTATGAATATTAAAGATTTCAAAAAAGTATATTTAATTGGGATTAAGGGCGCGGGAATGACGGCGGTGGCGGAGATTCTGAATGCGCGCGGGATTTTAGTTTCTGGCTCAGATACGAAGGAAGTTTTTTATACGGATGCGATTTTAAAAAAAGTTGGCATTGCTTTTTTTGAAACTTTTGAGGCTGATCATATCAAAGATGAATTTGATGCGGTAATTTTTTCGACAGCGTACAGCCTAGAAAATAATCTTGAATTAAAAACCGCCCAAGAAAAAAAGCTACCACTAATCAGTTATCCAGAGTTATTGGGAATGCTATTTGCTGAAAAACTTGGGATTGCAGTTTGTGGGACGCACGGGAAAACGACAACCTCAGCCATTTTGGCGCAAGCTTTATTGGTAGCGGGGGTTGAGCCATCGGCCATTGTGGGTAGTTGCGTCCTGGATTGGAATAGCAGCGCGCTTGCTGGCCAAGGAGACTATTTCGTAGCCGAATCGGATGAGTATCAAAATAAATTAAAATTTTATCAGCCGTGGTCGGCTATTTTAACGAGTGTGGATTGGGATCATCCAGATTTTTTCCCTGATTTTGACGCTTATAAAAAAGTGTTTAAGGACTTTGTAGCTAAAATTCCTAAAGTTGGATTTCTGGTGGTTTGGGGTGATAGCGTGGATACTTTGGCAGTAACTAAATCGGCCACTTGTCAGGTTTTGAGTTATGGGTTCGGAAAAGATAATGACTATCGGGTAGGCATAGAACATGGAACATGGAACATGGAGCAAAATACAAAAGACAGTAATATACAAAATACAATAGACAACAAGCAACAGACAAATTTACAATTTTTTGAAATCTTTTGCAAAGAGAAAAGCTTGGGAGTTTTTCAAACACCGCTGGCGGGTAAGCATAATGTGCTTAATTGTACAGCAGTGATTGCCATTTGCCATAGCATGGGGCTTGATTTAGAAAAAATTAAAATGGCTTTGCGCGAGTTTAAAGGAGCTGCGAGACGTTTTGAACAAGTTGGAAAATTTAAAGAAGCGATCTTGATTGACGATTATGCGCATCATCCGGATGAGATTAAAGCGACACTTAGTGGTGCCCGAGCTCGCTATGGCGATAAAAAAGTTTGGACAGTTTTTCATCCACATACTTTTACTCGTACTAAGGCCTTACTACAAGATTTTGCCCAAAGTTTTGATGATACGGATAGGGTGGTTGTGTTGGATATTTATGGTAGCGCGCGCGAAGCGCAGGGTGGAGTTTCTTCAAAGGAATTAGTTGATTTAATTAATAAATATCAATTTGGCAAAGCGGAATATATTCCAACGATTGAGCAGGCGGTTACATATTTTAAGCAACACAATGGCGAATTTGACGTGTTAATCACGATGGGCGCGGGGGATGTCTGGAGGGTGGCTCAAAAATTGTTAAATTGTTAAATTGTTATATTGCTATGTTTAAGCAATTTAAGGAAGAATTAATAAAACTACACACTCAATATCATCGCCATTACATCTGGTTGATTTTGGCTTTAGCTGTGGCAAATCGTTTTACGGGCTTGGTGCGAAGAGACTTTTGGTATGATGAGGCTTTTACGGGGGTAGCGGTGAAGGAAAAATTTTGGGATATGATTATGATGACGATTAATGATGTGCATCCGCCACTATATTATATGGCGCTGAAGGGTTTTGCATTTTTCTTTGACTATAGCGTTTTTGGGATCCGACTTTTTTCAGCAATCTTTGGGGTGCTGGCAATCTGGGCGCTGTATTTGCTGGCTAAAGAATTGTTTAGTAAAAAAGTTGCTCTTTATGCATCGCTGGTGGCGACAATTTCGCCTTTTGCCATTCAATATTCCCAAGAAGCTAGGATGTATATGATGCTGGTGTTCTTTATTTTGATTGGTGCTTATTTTTTCGTGAAAGGTTTGCAAGCAGGCGTGAAAAAATATTTTTTGCTCTGGGGACTTTTTACGGGGCTTTCAATGCTTACGCATTATATGGGGATCATTTTTTCAGCGGTTTATGCATTGGTTTTTGTGACTTGGCGAGTAAGCGAAATTGATTGGTCGCAAGGTGGCGGAGTTTTGGGAAAAATAAAACTGTTGCTGAAAAAAGTTTTGCCGACCAAAGAAATTTTACTGGGATATGGGGTGGCTTTTTTAGTTTTTTTGCCATGGCTGAAGATGTTTATCTATCATGTTTCAATGAAGGGGAGTAATTTGAGTTGGGTTAAAACTGCAAATTTCGGAGATATCGTGGTAAATCTTCAGATGTTTTTGTTTGGAACTCCCCTGGGTGAAATGTCGTCGGGCATGCCACAACCAAACGAACTGCGAGGAATTTCCCATCTCTCTATTCGCATGGCAATCGCGATGCTTTTTGGAATTGGGATTGTCTATCTGCTGCGTAAAGAAAAAAAAGAAAAGGTAATTAGCCTTCTAATCTTTTCGACGGGTTTTATGTTTATTATTTATGTGCTTTCGGCCACCCTACCTGATCAGCAATATTTTGTGGCGCGTTACTTGCTACCCGCAGCGTATTTCATTTTTATTTTCATTGGACTTTGGCTTTCGCGCTTGCGTGGTTTTGTAGTGGCTATCGTTTTCGTAATTTATCTCGGCCTGTCTTCTTTGATAATTCCGCTGAAGAATTCGCAGGGGTATAACGAGATGGTTTTGCATTTAGATAAATATAAAAACAATCATTTTTATATTCTTAACGCTTTTGATTACGTGATTACGAAATATTATTTCGGGGCCGATCGCCTAACTTTATTTAATTACGATTGGCCTGGATACAGTCCAGCGTATTGGGCTGCTATTGGTCAGGGCCTGGAACGCACGGAAAATTATGAGGATCTTAAAAATGATCCTAAGGCGCTCATTATTTCCAATAAGGCCCTCAATCGAGATAACCAATATTTTTCTACCCAAGGCTTGGTGCTAGTTGACCAATACGCCAATATATTAATATATAGGTTTGAACGGTAAAGCTTTATTTGGAGTGGACTATAGACAAAGGTGGATTTGCTCACTAAAAGCCTCGAAATAAAGTTCCGCATTCAACTATTAAAAAAATAAAATGAGCCAAGAACAACTAGAAAAGAATAACTTGGAAAATAGTCCGGATAAATCTCAAGGTGCTATTGCACCTGAAAAAAGTCTGGCGGAAAAAAGAGCGGATAGATTAAGGGAGCTCGAAAATCAATTAGCTACCTTTAATGTTAGTGGCGATCCAACTTTAAAAGAAATTGCTAATAGGCAAGAGTCGGCGCTTAGTGAAGAATTGGCGGCAATGGATAGAATTGGAATTAAGATTACTGAAAGCACTAGAAATCTAATTTATGAAGAGCTAGCGGCACGTACAGCAAGTGAGCGTAAGAGATTTGATGAGCTAAGAGCCGAAAGAGCGCAACTTAAAAAAGATATACTTGTCGATGATTTTTTGGAAAAAATTAGAGAACTGCAATTAGAGGTTAATATTGCTGAATTAAAAAAAATAATAACTTCTTCTGATATTTTAGATTTAGATCGTCATGCAAATCGTCAGAAAATTGAGATTAATGAAGAAAGTTGGGATATTTTATGGGAAAAAGGAGGCAAGGATTTAAAAACTACGTTTGGAAAATTACTTCGAATGGAACTGGCAAATTCGCAGTATGCGGAAATGTTGACTGACTCAACTGTTGATTTCGGAAAAGCTGAAGAGAAGAATGTTCTTGGTCAGTCTGTTGATCTTGAAGATCTCAGTGATCTGGAACTTGTCGGTTTGGGAGTTGAGAAGATAAAGAACATTATCAGAGATATGCTGACTGATCAGGAAAGTAGGATAGTGCAAGGAAATTTTTCAAATGTGCTAGTGTCTGAAAAAAGTTCATACGTTTTAAAAACTATGCGGAAAATGGATGATGAAGTTGATGAAAAAAAACAAGAGCAATCTTTTTTTAGTTACTCAATTTTCAAAGAAGCTTTTGGCGAGGAATTTTTACCAAGACAGGCTGTTTTGAAATCTCAAGCTGATGGAAAAGTTTACGTTTTGCAGGAAAAGCAGGATTTTGACAAATCAAAATTATTGAAAAATGGAACGGTTGACGAACTTATTGAAAATGAGGAATTCAGTAAAATTTTTGAAAAAAAAGAAAACAGGGAAAAATTCGAAAGATTTTTGTCTGGGATTGAGAATTTATACGCCAGGCATCAGTTCGTGCTTGATATTTTAGGCGAAAATGTGCTAGTGGGTTTTGATGATGCTAATAATTTGGATATTAAGTTGCTCGACTATGGTGGTTGGCAAAATGATGCGGAAAATAAGTGGGGCGATGACCACGAGGCTCTTCAGGGATTTATTGGTAAGTTGAGAAATTTTTCTGACAGGATGGAAATGCGAGAAGAGTTTGAAAAAGAGAATTTCAAAAACATAGAATTTAAAAATATGTCACAATTGCAGTGTTGGGACAGGATTAAAGATTTTGATTTTGCCAGCAAATTTGCAGGCTTGGAAATCGTGGTTATTGATGACGAAGAAAAATGGAAAAGTGTGTATGGTTCAAATGATTCAAAATCGTCACACAACCCAAAAACAATAATTTTGAAAAAAGAAATTTTTGATCGTCAGGATATTACTGACGGAGATATTTCATGGCTTATCCATGAAATTGGGCATATTGATTTTTATAATGGATTGGGTGAGAATCTTGATGAATATATGGAAAAATATTATCAGACTGGGGAATATGCAAATTCTGAAATGGAACAGAAAGCTTTTGAAAAGCAATTTCAATTTTTGAAAAGTATCGGCAAAACAAAAACTGAATGTGTGGCGGTCATTGAAAACTATTTGGAAAAAACATTTGCAGAAAATCAAGAAGGAGAAAAAAGCAAAGAGCGTGGACAGATTATGGGATATATAAATATGGTATATTAATATAATGATATAAATTAAAAATGCAAAAACAAACATATAGCCTAACGAAAGAGGAAGTTTTTAAAAAAACTAATTCGACCATCAAGGGTTTGACAACGCAAGAGGCCGAGGAGCGGCTCAAGCAGGCTGGATTTAATGAGGTCGAAAAAAAACAAAATTGGAGTTGGTTTTCGATTTTAATTGGCCAGTTTAATGACGCCTTAGTTTGGATTTTATTGGTGGCGGGGGGCCTGGCGTTTCTTTTTGGGGAATATCGCGATACGACAATTATTCTGTTGATTGTTGGGATTAACGCCCTAATTGGATTTTTTCAAGAGTATAAAGCGGAAAAAACCTTGGAAAATATTCGTCAGCTAGCCAGCGACAAAGCAATAGTTTTGCGTGATGGGCAGCGCCAAGAAATTGACGCTAAGTTTTTAGCGGTCGGCGATATTATTTTTATTGCAGCTGGCGATACGGTTGCTGGAGACGCTTACCTTCTCGAAGGCTACGATGTTTATGCGAATGAATTTATTTTTACCGGTGAATCGCGCCCGGGGAGAAAAATGGTAGGCCCAATTGCGCAAGAGGGACTGTCTTTGGTAGATATTGATAATATGGTTTTTATGGGTACCTCGCTCACGCGAGGAACTGCGGTGGCGGTTGTAACGCAGACCGGGATGCAAACGCAACTAGGAAATATCGCTAATTTAGTAGCTGAGGTTAAAGAGGAAGACACGCCCTTGCAAAAACAGATGCGGATTCTTGGTAAAGACGTAACCATCGCAGCGCTGACAATTGGCGCCTTAGTTTTAATTGCTGGTTTTTATTCAAAGACTTCTTTGTACGATAACTTTTTGTTTGCCTTGGCCCTTTCAGTTTCCGTCGTGCCAGAGGGACTGCCAGCGGCAATTTCAGTGGCGCTTTCCTTGGGGATGAAGCGGTTGCTGAAGAAAAACGTCTTGGCTAAAAAATTAAATTCTGTCGAGACGCTAGCTTCAGTGGATATCATTTGTACGGATAAAACCGGTACGATTACTCGTAATGAGCTGATGGTGACAAACATTTTGTGTGGCGAAGAGGAGCTGACGGTTGATGGGGAGGGCTATTCAGCTAAGGGTAACTTTTTTTCTTTCGGGCGGAAAATTGAGCCAACTTTAAATATACAATTAAAAAAACTTCTACAAATTGGCGTTCTTTGTAATGATGCTGATGTTAGTGAAAAAGAGGAGCTGTGCACTATCTCAGGCGACCCAACAGAAGGTGCGCTGTTGGTGGTGGCGAAAAAGTTTGAAAAGAATTTGGCTTTTTTTCATGCTGATCAAGAAAAAATTGATGAAAACCCTTTTTCTTCAGAAAGAATGAGAATGAGTGTGATTTATCAGAATAAGGAAAATTCAAGCGTGACTTCTTTTGTGAAAGGTTCGCCAGATGTGTTGATTGATTTATGTACCCAAAAACAAATTGGCGAAAAACTTTTGCCATTCACGCAGGAAGATAAACAAAGAGCTCGAAGCAGTTTTAACGCCATGTCAGCGCAAGCTTTGCGGGTGCTGGCTTTTGCGCTACGCGATCTATCAAAAGTTCCTAAGGAACAATATGCTAATGAGGCCGAAAGGGATTTAGTTTGGGTCGGCACCATGGGGATGATAGACCCGCCAAGGCTGGATGTGCACAAAGCCATTGCGCAATGTGGCGAAAGTAGTATTAAAGTAATTATGATTACGGGAGATTATGAGATAACTGCCAAAGCTATTGCGAAAAATGTGGGCTTGCTTACTTCTTCAAACAGTGAAGTGATTAATGGCAAGACCCTGAATGCTTTGTCTGACAAGCAATTGATTGAAAAAATTAAAGAAAGAGAAGTTATTTTTGCGCGCATTGCGCCTGAGCAAAAATTGCGAATTGCCACGGCCCTGAAAAAAAGTGGCTATGTAATTGCGATGACTGGTGATGGAGTTAATGACGCGCCAGCCCTCAAGCGCGCTGATATTGGGATCGCGATGGGTAAAATTGGCACGGATGTGGCAAAGAATGCTTCAGACATGATTTTGCTTAATGATAATTTTGCTTCGATAGTCGAGGCAATTAAAGAAGGTCGCACGATTTATCAAAATTTAAGAAAATTTGTTTATTACGTCTTTACTTCAAATGTCAGCGAATTTTTCACGGTGGCAATTGGGGTTTTACTTGGAATTCCAGCGCCGATTGCCGCCGTTCAAATTTTAGCGATTGACCTTGGGACGGATATTTTCCCCTCTTTTTCGCTTAGTTTAGAGCCATCAGAGCCGGATGTGATGGAGCGAAAACCTTTTAAATCAAAAGAAAAAGTTATTGACAAAGATGGTATTTTTCGGCTTATTCGGGTGGGACTCCTAATGGCAGTAGGCGGTGTTATCGCTTTTATTTTATCAATGAAGCGAGGCGGCTGGGATTTTGGCAATAAAATTGACCCTACAAGCGTACTATATCTGAGATCAACTACGGCGACTTACGTCGTGCTTTCGATGACGCAGATGGCTAATTTGCTCCAAGCGCGAAGTGAACGACTTTCAGTTTTTGCGATTGGTTTCTTTAAAAATCTTTATGCCTTGGGTGCTATTGTTGTCTCAATTGGAATCTTGCTTTGCTTTATTTACGTGCCATTTATTAGTAAATATCTGCACATGTCACCAATTGGTTGGCAAGATTGGGTGGCGGTGGCGGTGACAACGTTGGCGGTCTTTATTTTTGAAGAAGCGCGAAAGTCGGAAGGGAATAAAAAAGTAAACGGTAACTAGTAACTAGTAACTAGTAATCAGTAACTAGTAATCGGTAGTTAGTAACTAGTAATCAAATACTGCAAATAATTTCGAATTCTGAATTTTGAATTTCGAATCAAATTCTAATGATTGAATGTTTGAAATATTGAAAAATTAAAAATTGATTCAAAATTCAAAATTAGAAATTCAAAATTTCTGTAATTCTTTAATTCAATAATAAGAAATATTCTATGCTAAATATTCAGGAAAATGTGCCGCTGGCGCCAATGACTTCTTTTCGCATCGGGGGTCCGGCGAAATTTTATGTGGAGGTAAAATCTGTGGAAGAGCTGAAAGAAGCGTTGAGTTATGCGAAGGAAAAGAACCTTGATTATTACGTTTTGGCGGGAGGGACAAATCTTTTAATAAGTGACAATGGTTTTGCGGGATTAATTATTCGGATTAAATTTAGTGAAATTAAAGTCAATGCGGACGGCTTAGTGGAAGCCAGCGCGGGAACGCCTTTGATTAAAGTTGTAAATTTTTCAGCTGAAAATGGCTTTACGGGAATTGAATCGTTGGCTGGTGTGCCGGGTACTTTTGGTGGCGCGGTCAGGGGTAATGCGGGAGCATTTGGCACTGAAATCGGTAGTCACATCTTAGAGGTAACCGCACTTAACGTGGAAACCTTGGAAATAGAAAAGTTTAAGCAAGCAAGTAGTGACTTTTCTTATCGCTTAAGTATTTTTAAAAAAGATAAAAAGTTAATTGTGGTTTCAGCGACTTTAAACTTGGAAACTGCTGAGGTTGCGCAGTGTAAGGCCAAAGTAATGGAAATTGTGATGGGACGCACTAAAAAAGGTTTGCAGGGAGCTAAAAGTGCGGGGTCATATTTTATGAATCCTAAAATTGAAGACGAAAAAATATTAAAGGATTTTGAACAGGAAAAAGGGGTCACTGCTCGCAATGGCGTGGTGCCAGCTGGGTGGATTATTGAGCAGGCTGGGCTGAAGGGAAAAACAATGGGCGGAGCGCAAGTCAGCGAAAATCACACTAACTATATTATTAACACTGGCAGTGGTACGGCAGAAAATGTTATAATGCTAGTAAGCTTTATAAAGCAACAAGTCCGGGATCAATTCGGCGTTCAATTAGTGGAGGAAGTAAACTATCTAGGCTTCTAGACAATAATCAATGATCAATAAAATCTCAATGATTAAATGCTTGCTTGCTGGTAGGCAGGAAAATTGTGAAGTAAATGAGAGTTTTAAATAATAATATTTTAATAAAAATAAACTTATGAGTACCACAGAAAATCTGAGATTTTTATTTAAGGGGATTGCGGTTGAGCAAAAGACGCGGGATTATATTGAAAAGCGTTTGACTGGTTTGGATAAGAAGTTTACGGAAGAAGTTATTTTGACTGAGGTTGAAATCGATTTAGATAAAAAAGGGAAATTTCGCGTCGAAGTTATGATTAAAACTCCACGTAATCTTTTTCGTAGTGAAAATACTTCGGAAAGTATTGAAACCTCAATTGATTTAACCGTAGCTGAGCTTGAAGACCAAATTATGCACCAAAAAGATAAAGTTCGAACTATTCGAAAACGCGGAGCTTTATCCCTTAAAAAGAAACTGGTCGTTGACAGTGGCGCTCGTTTTTAAGTTTGATAAATTAGATTGATATTTAGTCTTAATAAATTAATTAAAAATTCAATTAAGCATCGGCTAGGTTCGAAGTTTTAGTTGAATTAAAAAAGTATGGAAGTCTTGCTTCTGCCGTTTTTTCTAATAATTGTGTTCTTGCTGGCAAAATCCCTGAAGGTTTTAAACGAATATGAAAGAGGGGTTATTTTCTTTCTTGGTAAATACACCGGCGTGCGTGGACCTGGTTTAATTATTTTAATTCCAATTTTTGAAACGATGACTAGAACGGTTTTACGAACCGTGACGATGGATATTCCGTCTCAGAAAATTATCACTAAAGACAATGTGTCGATTGATATTGCAGCTGTAGCTTATTATCATATCATTGATCCAATGAAAGCCGTGGTTGCTATTGAAGATATCTATAAAGCGGTCAATCAAATTTCCCAGACAACCGTGCGGAATGTCGTCGGACAATTTAGTTTAGATCAACTGCTTTCGCAGACTGTGGATATTAACGCACAAATTAAAAATGTAATTGATCAGCATACGGAACCTTGGGGCGCCCAAGTGACGGCCGTTGAAATTAAAGACATTGCCCTGCCTGAAAACATGCAACGGGCGATGGCAAAAGAAGCTGAAGCAGAAAGAGAAAAGCGGGCTAAAATTATTGCTGCTGATGGAGAATTTCAGGCCGCAATTAAATTGGGCGAAGCAGCGGATATTATTTCTAGCCATCCGGTGGCTTTGCAACTTCGAACTTTGCAGACGATGGCCGAAATTAGCGTAGAGAAAAATTCAACGATCATTTTCCCCGCCCAATTCATGGGTACCGTCCAAGAAGCCTTTAAGATGATTAAGGAAGACGCTTCGAAAAAATAATTGATTGTCATTAGGTAATTTTCTGAAAGTAGTGGTGCTTATAAAGGTAAAGTAATTAATATTAATCAGGATAGTAATTTCGGCTATCTCGAAAAGCTCGTCGAGAATTTTTTGTATCAAAGAGCTCTTGAATTGGCAAAGAGATAGGAAATATGGAGTGTTGGAGATAAGTAGGCAGGTAAAATATCGATCACGCTTAAACGCCCTATTTAAGCCAAATCTAAAAGCTAAGGAGCTAAAGCCTAAAAAGCTAATTCCTGGCTCTTGACAGTATTTATTAATCGTGTAGAATAAACAAGTACCGATTTTCCCGAAAAAGGAATTTTTTTTAATTGCTTTTTTCGGAAGATTATGTTAAAATCTTTAATAGTAATTCATCTTAAGTATCCGTTAGTCGCAGGGCAAAAATAGCTTTGCGCAACGGCGAAAACAACCAATATGGCAGTAGCTAAATTTGAGCGCACAAAACCACATGTAAACGTAGGAACAATTGGACACGTCGACCACGGCAAGACAACTTTGACCGCGGCTATTTTGCATTGCCAATCTCTAAAAGGTTTTGCTAAAGAAAGAGGCGTAAACGAAATTGATAATGCTCCAGAAGAAAGAGAACGTGGAATTACTATCGCGACTTCACATTGTGAATATGAAACTGAAGCTCGTCACTACGCTCATGTTGATTGTCCGGGACATGCTGATTATATCAAGAACATGATTACGGGAGCTGCTCAAATGGACGGTTCTATTATTGTGGTTAGCGCGACTGATGGCCCAATGCCTCAAACTCGCGAGCACATTTTGCTTGCTAAACAAGTTGGAGTGCCAGCAATCGTAGTTTTCATCAATAAAGTTGATATGGTTGATGACGCTGAATTGATTGACTTGGTTGAAGCTGAAATTCGTGAACTTTTGACAAAATATGAATTTGACGGTGATAACGCTGCAGTTGTTCGCGGTTCAGCGACCAAGGCCCTAGTAGCGACATCTATTGAAGATCCAGCGGCTAAACCAATCTATGATTTAATGGCTGCTTTGGATTCAAAAATTCCTGACCCAGTTCGAGATACTGACAAACCACTTTTGATGCCGATTGAAGATATCTTCTCAATTGAAGGTCGTGGAACAGTGGTAACTGGAAGAATCGAACGAGGAACAATCAATATCAATGAAGAAGTTGAAATTGTCGGTCTTCGCCCAACGGTGAAAACTGTCGTAACTGGGATTGAAATGTTTAATAAATCTCTAGATAAAGGACAAGCTGGAGATAACGCAGGACTTTTGCTTCGCGGAATTAAGAAAGAAGATGTTGAACGCGGACAAGTTTTGGCTAAAACTGGTTCAATTACCCCACACACTGAATTTGAAGGAGAAATTTATATTCTAACTAAAGAAGAAGGCGGACGACATACCCCATTCTTTAAGGGATATAAACCACAATTCTACATCCGAACAACTGATGTAACTGGCGAAGTTATTTTGCCAGAAGGAACTGAAATGGTTATGCCTGGAGATACAATTAGCTTGATAGTTAAATTGATTGCCCCAGTTGCGATGGAAGAAGGAATGCGATTCGCGATTCGCGAAGGAGGACGCACAGTTGGAGCTGGTGTTGCAACTAAAATCATTAAGTAAGTTCAAGTTTACTATGCAGACATAAGAAATTATGTCTGCTTGTGTTCACTCGAACAACGTTTAAATAGTAATTTTTATCTTAATCTACCCAGATGGCTTCGAAAAAAATAGAAACAGGACAATCTACAAGAATCAGAATCAAGATCAAAGCTTATGACAGCAAAGTGATCGATCAGTCAGCGCGAAAAATCGTTGAAACTGCTGAAAGAACAGGCGCTAGAGTAACTGGCCCAGTACCCCTTCCAACAGAGATTCACAAAGTAACTGTGAATAAATCAACTTTTGTGCATAAGGATGCTCGGGAGCAATATGAAATGCGAATTCATAAGCGACTTGTTGATATCTGGGACCCAACTGCTAAGACTATTGAAAGTCTCACGGGGCTTGATTTACCAGCTGGGGTAGACGTGGAGATTAAAATGTAGCATGCGAAAGCGCACTACGAAAGCGCCCATGCGAATAACGAATGGGGCACATGCGAATGATGGAAGGGGACACATGCAAATAATCGCGAATCGCTTAAAAGGCTTGCATAAATTTAAGAATTGGTTTACAATAGATAAGTTAGAAAAAAAGAAAAAAACTAGTTAAAGTCCCACTGAAAAGTTGGATACTCAATTAGCTAAGTCGAAGGATTATTCCTTTGATTGAGCTGGCTGAGAAGCCAGTTTTTTTATAACTACCTGCCTACCGGCAGGCAGGCGAATTTAAAGATAAAGATTAGAAAATTACTGATATGAAACATATTTTAGGGAAAAAAATGGGGATGACAACGTTGTATGATCAACAACAAGGCGCACTGAATGTGACCTTGATTGAATGTGAGCCAAATACCGTTTCGGTGGTAAGAACGATTGAAAAGGATGGTTACAGCGCTGTGCAACTTGCGACTGAAAAAACTCGCAGAGTGACTCATCGAAAAGAATTTAGAGGTTCAGAAGCTGTAACGCTGGCAGTCGGGGATAAAGTTTCAGTTGAAAATTTTGCAATTGGAGATATTGTGAAGGTTAGTGGAATTGCTAAAGCGAAAGGATTTCAAGGAGTTGTGAAGCGTCATGGCTTCGGCGGATCTCCAGCTTCCCATGGACACAAGCATGATCTTCGCGCACCTGGTTCAATTGGTGCTCAACAACCTCAGCATGTTATCAAGGGAAAGAAAATGGCCGGACGGATGGGCGGAAAAAGAAAATCAGTTAAAAATATGAAGGTTGTTTATTTGAATCTCGAAAAGAATCTGATTGGTATCCTCGGCGGAGTGCCAGGAGTGGTTGGAAGGATTGTGGAAATTCGAGGATAGAAGCATCCGAAAAGCGCACTACGAAAGCGCCCATTCGAAAATTTCGTAGATTCGTATATAATTCGTAGTTTCGTATCGGTATAAATATTATGGCTACAATTGCCCTGCACAACTTAGAAGGAAAAAAGCTTGAAGATTTAAATATCTCAGATGCAGTTTTCGCCGTGAAATCAAATGATGAACTTTTGCATCAAGTTTTTATGGTGATTGCTGGTAATCAGCGATTTTCAATTGCTAATACAAAAGATAAGAGTGAAGTTGCTGGAAGCGGAAAGAAACCCTTTAAGCAAAAGGGCACCGGTAGTGCTAGACAAGGCCAGAAGCGAAATCCTGTCATGAAAGGTGGTGGAGTAGCTTTCGGACCAACAAGTGATCGTAATTTTAAAAGAGATGTGAATAAGAAGATGAAGCAAAAGGCGGTACGTATTGCCCTAAGTGAAAAGCTTCGCAGCGGGACCCTTGTGGCCGTTGACGCACTTGAACTTAAAGACAAAAAAACTAAAGCTTTTGCTCAAATTATAAAAAATTTGAAATTAACCGGAAAAATTTTGGTTTCATTTTCAGAAGGAGAGAAGAGTTTGACTTTAGCTAGCCGAAATATTCCAAAAATAGCTAACATTGAGACGAAAGATTTGAATGTATATGATTTACTCAATAATAAATATGTGCTTTTGAGTAAGGCCTCGATTACATTTTTGGAAGAAAAATTTGCAAAATAAAGCATGCGAAAAGCGCACCACGAAAGCGCCCATTCGAAAAGTTTCGTAGATTCGTATATAATTCGTAGTTTCGTATCGGTAAAAATATATGGCAGTAATTGAAGAAAAAAAAGAAAAGACTTCAAAGAAAGAAGTGGCAGTTAAGAAAGTAGCGAAAAAGGTTTTGCCTATCGCTGTTGAAAATGCTGAAATTGCTTATAAAATTTTAGTGGAGCCTTGGATTACGGAAAAATCACACGCGGGACTTGCCGATAATAAATATGTTTTTAGGATTACCAGGCAGGCTACGAAAGCTGAGGTTAAAAAGGCAATCGAGGGTTTTTATAAAGTTAAAGTTGAGAAGGTTGCAGTAATGAATTTTATCCCGAAAAAGAGAGTATATGGTAGATTTGAAGGTACGAAGTCAGCGATTAAAAAAGCAATCGTTACTCTGAAAGAGGGAGATAAAATTGAACTATTCCAGGGAGCCTAGCGGATAGAAATCGCGAATCGACTCGAATTTAAACTCGAATAATCGCGAATAAGAAGAATATTAGTGATAATTAGTGAAATAATTAGTGTTGATTAGAGATTTATACTATTATGGCAATTAAAGTATACAAAAAAAATACAGCGGGAAGGCGCAATATGTCTATTGTTAAGCCTGACGATCTTACCGACAAAAAACCGGAGAAATCTTTACTTGCTCCAATGACCCAAAAGGCCGGACGCAGTCACGGAAAAATCTCTACTAGGCATCAAGGTGGTGGACACAAACGACGCTATCGCTTAGTTGATTTTAAACAACAGAAATTTGATATTCCTGGAAAAATTATTGCAATCGAAAGAGATCCAAACAGAAGTGCTTTGATTGCTTTGGTATCTTATAAAGATGGTGATAAGCGATATGTGCTTGCCTCCGAAGGGATGAAACAAGATGTTGAAATTGTTTCTGGAGAAAATGCACCGATTAAAAAGGGAAATAGAACTGTTCTTCGTAATATTCCTTCCGGTACAGTTATTTCAAATGTGGAGTTAGTGGTTGGGAAGGGCGGACAGATGGCTCGCAGTGCTGGCTCAGGAGCAATTTTGATGGCTATCGATGGAAAAATGGCTCAGCTTAAAATGGCCTCTAATGAAATCAGATTGGTTAGTAAGGATTGCTGGGCAACGATTGGGAAAGTAAGTAATTTCGAACATAGCGCTGAAAAAATTGGTAAGGCTGGAAGAAATCGATGGAAAGGAAAAAGACCGGAAGTTCGAGGTTCAGCTATGAATCCAGTTGATCATCCACATGGAGGAGGAGAAGGCAGACAAGGAATTGGGTTGAAACATCCGAAAACACCTTGGGGTAAGCCAGCGCTTGGAAAAAAGACCAGAAAGAAAAAGAGATACAGCGATAAGTTTATCGTTAAACGAAGAGTTAAGAAATAAGGATAATAGTCGCGAATCGATACGAATTTTTCTCGAATTTTCGCGAATAAGCATTGAGAAATATTAGAGATAATTAGTGAAATAATTAGCATTGATTAGAGATTTATAACATTATGTCAAGAAGTTTAAAAAAAGGACCATATATTGATGAGCGCGTTGTAAAGAAGGTTTTAAATGCAACCCCAGCGCAAGGAACTATTAAGACCTGGTCTCGAGCTTGCACGATTACCCCAGAAATGATTGGTTTTACTTTCGGAGTGCATAATGGAAAAGAATTTATCCCAGTTTATATTACTGAAGAAACAGTTGGGCATAGACTTGGAGAATTTTCTCCAACTCGTAAGTTCACCCGACATGGAGGGAAGATGCAGAAAGAATTAGAATCAGCAGCTAAGCAAAAAGCGCAAGATGCCGCTAAAGCAGCCAAGGCTGAACCAGCAGGAGGAGCGAAGAAAAAATAGGTAAATCTCTACGAATTACGAACAGATACGAATATACGAAAGAAATGCAAAAGAGATTATAAATTTAATAAAAGTTAGAATTTAATGTCATATACAAATGAATCATGATTCGTACATTCGTACAAATTAGTAATTCGTAGAGAAATACATGAAAGTTACAGCAACACTCAAAAATTTAAGAATGTCTCCCCGAAAGGTTAGATTAGTTACCCGCAGCATTGTTGGGATGAACTGCTCTGTGGCATTGATCCAATTGCAAAACCTTGTTAAGAAAACAAGTAATCCTTTGGAAAAGCTTCTGCGAAGCGCGATTGCAAATGCGGAAAATAACTTTGGTTTAGATAAGGACAATTTGTTTGTAAATAATATTCAAGTTGGCGGGGGACCAAGTTTAAAAAGATGGTTGCCAAGGGCTCAAGGAAGAGCAACTTTGATTCTCAAGAGAACTTCCCAGATTGATTTGGAATTGGAAGAGCGAGTCGAAGGTAAAAATCGTAAATCGAAAGAGCAGTTAGAGAAGGAACGAGCCGTGAAAGAAAAGGCTATCAAGAAAAGCGTTAAAGAAGAAGAGGTGCAAGACGCTGAAGTTGTGGGCGAAAAAAAGACTGCGACGAAAAAGACTGCTGTAAAAAAGGAAGTTCCTAAAAAAGGACAACAACAAGATGGTAATTTTTTGAATAAAGTTTTTCAGCGGAAATCAGGCGTTTAAATTTAATTAGCATATAATTAGGATATTAAATTAGAATTTATGGGACATAAAGTTAACCCAACTGGACTTAGAATAGGTATTACCAACACTTGGAAATCAAGGTGGTTTTCAGATAAGGATTATACTAAAAAACTCAAGGAGGATATCCAAATTAGGGAGTTTATCATGAAAAAGTATAAAGCAGCGGCAATTGCAGAGGTTGAAATTGAGCGTAGCGCAAATACTCTAAAATTGATCGTGAAAACATCGCGCCCGGGAGTTCTGATTGGAAGGGGTGGCACTGGTATCGTTGATATGGGAGTAGTGATTAAGAAAAACTTTTTCGCCGGTAGGAAGGTTGACCTTAAAATAGAAGCTCAGGAAGTCCGTCAGTTTGAGGAAAATGCTTCGCTAGTTGCGCAAAGCGTGGCTGAACAGTTAGAAAAGCGAGTGCCATTTAGACGTATTTTGAAATCAACCCTTGATACAGTTGAAAAAAATAGAATTGTTAAGGGAGTCAAGATTGAGATTTGCGGTCGTTTGGGCGGAGCTGAAATGGCTAGAAGAGAATGGCTTTCAAGAGGAACGGTTCCATTGCATACGCTACGGGCTGACATAGATTTCGCTAAAGCTACGGCGTTCACTACCTATGGCGCAATTGGAATTAAGACTTGGATTTACAAGGGAGAAGTCTTTGAAGAAAAAAATGCGAATCAAGCTGAAGCTAGTCTTAAATAGTCACCAATGAAAAAAGATTCGAGAAAATTAGGGAATAATTAGCGTTGATTAGGGATTTACCAAAATATATGTTGATGCCAAAAAAAGTAAAACACAGGAAGATTCATCGCGGAGGAGCAATCCGTGGAGTTGCAACCAAAGGTAATACTGTAAGTTTCGGTAGCTTTGGTCTTAAAGCAACAACCTCAGGATTAATTTCAGCTCGTCAGATCGAAGCTGCTCGAAGAGCGATGACGAGGTATATTAAGAGAGGTGGAAAGATTTGGATTAGAATTTTCCCGGATAAACCGATGACTAAGAAGGGTGATGAAACTCCGATGGGTAAAGGAAAGGGTAGTGTTGATCATTTTGTAGCCAAGACCAAGGAAGGCAGAGTTTTGTTTGAGATGGATGGCATAGATATCTCAGTTGCTAAAGAGGCGATGAGATTGGCTTCTCACAAACTATGCGTTAAGACGAAATTTGTAGTTAAGGAAAAATAGAGGATAGTAATCGCGAATCGACACGAATTTTTCTCGAATGGTCGCGAATAAGAAAAGAACATTAGGGATAATTAGGGAAGTAGATTAGTGATTAATTAGCGATTTATAACATTATGAAAATTTTGGAAATTAGAGATTTAAATATTGAGCAGATTAAGAAATTAATCGCTGAGAAGCAATCTCAAGCAGTTAAGCTTAGATTTGATATTGCAGCTCGTCAGCTTAAGAATCATCGAGAGTACCGCGAGCTTAAAAAGGATGTAGCGCGGGCGATGACTATTCTAAAAGAGAAAGAGCAATAAAATATATAATTAGGATAAAAACTAGGATATGACAAACACTACTAAAAAATTAGCAACAAAAAAAGGTAAAGTTGTGAGTGACTCAATGGATAAGACTATTGTGGTGGCTGTTCAATCCTTGAAGACGCATCCGAAATATTTAAAGAAGTATCGATCGACCAAAAACTATAAGGTTCATGACGCCGAAAATAAGCACAAGGTTGGAGAGGTGGTAGAGTTTACTGAATGTCGGCCAATGAGTAAGGATAAAAATCACATCGTAATATAAGGATATCAATCGCGAATCGACACGAATTTTTCTCGAATGATCGCGAATAGTAAAAAATATTAGAGATAATTAGAGATAAGATTAGCGTTAATTAGAGATTTATTTAAACATATGATTCAGGCAGAAACAAGATTAAGAGCAGCGGATAATTCTGGAGCAAAAATAATTGAATGCTTCAAGGTTCTTGGTGGAACTCGCAGACGTTATGCTTCGGTTGGAGATATCATTGTTTGCTCTGTGAAATCAGCTGAACCAAGAGGTTTAGTAAAAAAGGGAGATAAGGTTCGGGCTGTGATTGTTCGCCAACGAAAAGCTTATCGCAGAAAAGATGGTTCCTATATTCGCTTTGATGAAAATGCCGCTGTGATTGTTAATGAAAAAGAACCGAAGGGAACTCGTATTTTTGGACCAATCGCTAGAGAATTGCGAGAAAAAGGATTTGCCAAGATTGTTTCATTGGCTCCAGAAGTACTGTAAGGATATCAATCGCGAATCGACACGAATTTTTCTCGAAT
The DNA here is from genome assembly GCA_903837175.1 of uncultured bacterium. Classification (GTDB taxonomy): domain Bacteria; phylum Patescibacteriota; class Minisyncoccia; order Moranbacterales; family GWC2-37-73; genus CAIPMZ01. The sequence continues at coordinate 36,540 of CAILTR010000050.1, read as the reverse complement.
TTTCGCGAATAGTAAAAAATATTAGAGATAATTAGAGATAAGATTAGCGTTAATTAGAGATTTATAACATTATGAGAATTAAAAAAGGAGACCTCGTAAAAAAAATTGCCGGTAAGGATAAGGGTAAACAGGGGAAAGTCCTCCGAACAATTCCAAGTGAGGGAAGGATCGTGGTTGAAAAAATGAATATTGTAAAGAAGCATAAGAAAGCTCGCCGAGAAGGTGAAAAGGGCCAGCGGGTTGAAATGGCTGCTCCGTTCGATGCTTCAAATGCGATGTTGGTTTGCCCATCCTGCGGTAAATCGACCCGAACCTCATATGCGTTTGTGCAAGAGAAAAAGGTCCGAGTATGTAAGAAATGTGGGAAAGAAATGTAGAAAATAAATCGCGAATCGACACGAATTTTTCTCGAATAGTCGCGAATAAAAAACATTAGGGATAATTAGTGAAATAGATTAGTGATTAATTAGAGATTTATACTATTATGAAAATAATTCCAGCAAAAGAAAAATATTCCAAAACAGTTGCAAAGCAAATGCAAGAAAAGTTTGGCTATAAGAGTGTTATGGCAGTACCTCGCATTCAGAAAGTGGTTGTTAATGTTGGAATTGGAAAAATTGTCAAAGAAAATGATAAAATTGAAGAGATCGTCAATACACTAACTGCGATTACTGGTCAAAAACCAGTTAAGACGAAAGCTAAGAAAGCAATCGCCGGCTTTAAGACTAGAGAAGGCATGGAAGTCGGTGTGAAAGTAACTTTGCGCGGAGCAAGAATGTGGCAGTTTATTGATAGATTGATTGTAGCAACCCTTCCAAGAACGCGAGATTTCCAGGGAATTGGTAGAAAATCGGTTGATACGAGTGGCAACATTAATATTGGAATTAGAGAGCATTTAATTTTTCCTGAAATTTCACCTGAACGAGTAAAACACACTTTTGGATTGCAAGTAACAGTTTCAACTAGTGCTGTTTCACAAGAGCAGGGATTGGAATTATTTAAATTATTAGGATTTCCACTGAAAAGCGAATAAATAAATTGTGATGGCTGTCCCGCAAACAATTCCGAAAGAAGTTTTTAAGTAGAATTGAAATTTTCTTTCGGAATTCGCCTACGGCTCAGTTTGATATAAGATAAAGTTTAATTTAAGAATTGGTGCGGGACGCTCATTTTTGTAGCTACTCGCTCCGCTCATAGACAAAAATGGCGAAAACATCTACCCAAGCTAGAGCAGAGAAGAAACCAAAATTTTCGACACGGATTGTGCGAAGGTGTTGGCGTTGTGGTCGAAAACATGGTTATCTTCGAGCATTTGATATTTGCAGAATTTGCTTTCGCGAATTAGCAAGTAAAGGTGAATTGCCCGGAGTAAAGAAAAGTAGTTGGTAGCATTATAAATCACGAATCAACTCAAATAGTATCTCGAATAATCGCAAATAAAATTTCAAAATTAGTGATTATTAGTGAAAAGATTAGTGAAGATTGGCGATTTATATCATTTAAATATAATTAGGATAATGAATTAGAATATGTTAGATCCAATAGCAGACATGCTTACAAGAATTCGAAATGCACAGCGAGCGAAACATGCAAAAGTTTCGGTTCCTTTTTCGAAGTTAAAATATTCAATTGCTCAAATTTTGCAGCAACGAAATTTTATTCAAGCTGTGAAAAAAGAAGACGGAGAAAAATTTCCAGTCCTCAATATAACTTTGAAGTATGAGGTTGTTTCAAACACTGAGAAAAATCCGGCCATTAGAGAAATAAAGCGAGTAAGTAGACAGGGCCAGCGGATCTATGTGAAGAAAAATGATATCAAGCGAATCAAGAATGGCTATGGGATTTCAATTGTTTCCACTTCGAAAGGAATCATGACAGGAGATAGCGCAAGAAAACTCGGTTTAGGTGGTGAAATAATTTGTGAAGTCTGGTAATTATATAAATCGCGAATCGACACGAATTTTTCTCGAATGTTCGCGAATATAATTTAAAAAATATTAGGGATAATTAGCGAAATAATTAGTGTTGATTAGAGATTTATAACATTATGAGTAGAATTGGAAAAAAACCTGTAGCTATTCCTCAGGGAGTGACTATCGCTGTAGATAAGAATTTGGTTTCCGTTAAAGGGCCAAAGGGCACTCTTAAATTTGAGCATCATGAAGATGTCGTTATTGAAATTTCACCGGAAACTATCTTAGTTGCGAAAGTAGGAAAAGGAAAAAATGCGCCAGCGATTTGGGGTACAACTGCTAGGATTATTGAAAATATGTTTGAAGGCGTAACCGTTGGTTTTAAAAAACAACTTGAACTTAACGGAGTTGGTTTCCGTATGGCAGTAGCAGGTAAGAAAATTAATTTAGCGCTTGGTTTTTCACACCCAGTTGAAGTTCAAATTCCAGAAACGCTTGAAATCATTATTGAAGGAAATACAATGACCGTTTCCGGGATTGATAAGCATGAAGTTGGACAATTTTCAGCCAATATCAGAGCGCTTAAGCCAGTAGAACCGTATAAAGGAAAAGGCTTTAAATACACCGGAGAACATGTTCGCAGAAAAGAAGGCAAGAAATCATCCAAGTAAGAAATAAATCGCGAATCGACACGAATTTTTCTCGAATGTTCGCGAATATAATTAAAAATATTAGAGATAATTAGTGAAATAATTAGTGTTGATTAGAGATTTATACCATTATGAAAAAACCAAGTAACAATAGTAGTCGTTTGCAACGAAAACGTCGTGTGCGCGCAAAAATTTCAGGTAGCGCTGAGCGACCGCGTTTGTCGGTTTTTAAAAGCTTGAAAAGTATTTATGCTCAAGCGATTGATGATACTACTGGAAAAACTTTGGCTAGCGCAAAACTTTCAGAAATTAAGAAGAGTTCAAATACGATTGAAGGCGCCAAGGAAGTTGGAAAATTAATTGCTGAAAAATGTCTTGCTTTAAAGATAGAAACTGTGACTTTCGATAGATCGGGTTATCAATATCATGGAAGAGTTAAGGCTTTAGCTGAAGGAGCTCGAGAAGGCGGACTCAAATTTTAAGGATATCAATCGCGAATCAACACGAATTTTTCTCGAATATTCGCGAATATAATTTGAAAAATATTAGAGATAATTAGTGATAAGATTAGCGTTAATTAGAGATTTATAACATTATGGATAAAAGATCAGGCAAAAAACCAGTGAGAAGAGAAAAGCCAGAATTTGAGCAAAAGCTTTTAGATTTGGCTAGAGTTACTCGCGTAGTTAAAGGCGGACGAAGATTTCGTTTTCGCGCAACCCTCGTAATCGGAAATCGTAAGGGACAAGTTGGGGTTGGGGTAGCTAAAGGATCTGATGTTTCTGATGCAATCCAAAAAGCTTACAACGATGCTAAAAAATGCATGATAACTGTAAAATTATCTGCAAATACTATCCCGCATGATGTTCAAATGAAAAAGGGTAGTGCTAAAATTTTACTTAAGCCAGCGGCTGAAGGACGAGGGGTGATTGCTGGAGGAGCTGTCCGCGCAGTGGTTGATTTGGCTGGAATCCGGGATATTGTTTCAAAATCACTGGGAACTTCAAATAAATTAAACGTTGCCAGAGCAACAATTGAAGCTTTGCGAAGTCTAAAGGAGCCAAGGATTAAGGCTGAGGCGGTCGTGGTTAAGGAAGCTTAAGGATATAAATCGCGAATCGACACGAATTTTTCTCGAATGTTCGCGAATATAAATTGAAAGATATTAGAGATAATTAGTGAAATAATTAGTGTTGATTAGAGATATAAAACATATGCAAATTCATCAACTTACACTTAAGAAAAGAAAACCAAAGAAAACTGTTGGTCGCGGAGGAAAGCGCGGAACATATTCTGGACGTGGAAACAAAGGTCAAAAAGCCCGCTCAGGAGCAGCGATTGATCCTTTGTTTGAAGGTGGAAGATCCTCCTTGACAGAACGTCTAAAGAAAGTTCGCGGTTTTAAATCTAGAACTCCAAAAAAGACGGTTGTTAAAATCTTTGATTTGGAAAAGAACTTTAAAGATGGCGAGCTAGTTTCAATCGAAACTTTAATTGCAAAGAAAGTTATTTCCAAGAAAGATGCTAAAGATGGGGTGAAAATTTTAAGCACTGGTGATCTTTCTAAGAAGCTGACAATTGAGAAGGAGCTACTCCTTTCACAAACTGCTAAAGATGTTATAATGAAAGCAGGAGGAACCATTAAAGAATAGCTTTTAGCTTTTAGTTTTTAGCTTTTAGAATTTTTTCTAAAAATGGGCTATAAGCTAGTGAAGCTAGTGAAGCTAGTGAAGCTATTTTATGTTAGACAAGATAACTCAAATTTTCAAAATAAAAGAACTTCGCAATAAGATCCTCTTCATTCTGGGGATTCTTATTGTTTTCCGGGTAGCGGCTAATATTCCGCTTCCGGGGGTTGATAGTGAACAATTGCGTCGTCTTTTTGAAGGTAATCAACTACTAGGAATGCTAAACGTTTTTTCGGGAGGGGGTCTCACGAATATTTCGATTGTGATGTTGGGCGTGGGTCCTTACATTACAGCTTCGATTATTATGCAACTGCTCACGATGATAGTACCCAGGATTGAACAAATCTACAAAGAAGAAGGTGAGGCGGGTAGGCAGAAATTTAATATGTGGACGCGTTGGCTAACGGTTCCTTTGGCAATAATGCAAACTTTTGGTTTAGTAACCTTACTGCGTTCGCAGAATGTTATTGGGGTTCTATCGCCCTTTGAAATGGCAGTGTTAGTGCTAATTGCAACAACAGGGACGATTTTCTTGATGTGGCTCGGAGAGCTTATTACAGAAAAGGGGATTGGAAATGGAGTTTCATTAATCATCTTTGCTGGGATTGTTAGCAGTCTACCGTCTTCAGCCTCAAAGCTATTTTTAACTTTTGATTCAACTCAGTTTTTTACTTACGCAATTATTTTAGCGGTGATGCTAGTTACGATTGCCGGGGTAGTTTTAATTACCGAAGGACAGCGCAATATTGCGGTTTCTTACGCAAAACGCGTGCACGGGGGTAATACCTATGGTGGGGCGTCTTCGCACTTACCACTGCGCGTTAATCAAGCTGGCGTGATCCCAATTATTTTCGCGATGTCCATTATGCTTTTCCCAGGAATGATTGCAACTTTTTTAACGAAAGCCAGTAACGAAACTGTAGCTCAGCTAGCGACTAACGTAAATACTTTATTTCAAAATCAAGTTTTTTATAGCAGTATGTACTTTGTCTTAATTGTGATGTTTACTTACTTTTATACGGCGGTGGTTTTTGATCCCGTAAAAATTTCAGAAAATCTCCAAAAGCAAGGTGGCTATATTCCAGGCATTCGCCCAGGAAAAACTACAGCTGACTATCTTTATAAAATCATGAACCGAATTACATTAGCAGGGGCTTTGTTTCTGGGGGCGATTGCTGTACTCCCTTTTATTGTGCAAGGTCTAACAAATATTCAAACGCTACGAATTGGCGGCACGAGTATTTTGATTGTAGTTTCGGTGGTGATTGAAACGATTAAACAAATCGAAGGGCAGTTGGTAATGCGAGATTATGAAGGATTTTAAAAGTCACAAAACATAGAGCATAGAGCATAGAGCATTTTTGTTCCATGTTTCATGTTCCATGTTCCATGTTTAATGAATTTAATTATCTTCGGTCCCCAGGGCTCTGGCAAGGGGACGCAGGCTGAAAAATTAGCTGAGAAATTTAATCTGTCCCACATTGAAACCGGACAGATTTTTCGTGATGTCGCTAAACTTGATTCTCCGTTGGGGGTTAAGATAAAAGATTTGAGTGAAAGTAGAGAGCTGATTCCAGATGAAATAACGGTGGATTTCCTAGTGCATCACTTAGAAAAAATTTCACCCGATAAGGGGGTCATTTTAGATAGCGCTCCGCGTACTCTTGGGCAAATCCAGCCAGTAGAAAAAATAATGAAAGCTCAAAACCGATCGATCGATAGGGCAATTTATATCTCGCTCCCTTATGGTGAGTCGGTAGCTAGGATAACTAGGCGCTTTGCTTGTACGAGTTGCGCTAAACCTATTATTTTAGGCAAGCACGTCGAACTTGCTAATGACATTTGTCCTTTTTGCGGTGGCCAAATAGCTCAACGTAGTGATGATACGCCAGAAGGTATTGTTAAACGACTAGATATTTTCTATAATACAACTATGCCCGTCGTTGAAGCCTATCGAAAAAAAGGCCTCTTAATTGAGGTTGATGGAGGCAAGGGGATGGAGGAGGTATTTGAAGACATAATTTCAAAATTTGAAATTTGAAATTTGAAATTTAAAATTATTAGTGTATGTCTATTCACATTAAAACTGAATCTGAACTCGCTATTATGCGCTTGGCTGGTAAAAAACTAGCAGAGGTGATGCAGCGGCTTGAAAAAGAAATTAGGCCTGGCGTTTCGACTTTAGAGATAGATCAACTAGCAGAGAAGCTTATCTTAGAGCGTGGTGGCCAGCCGGCTTTTAAAGGTTACGGTGGAGGTAAGAATCCTTTTCCAGCTACGATTTGCGCCTCAATCAATAGTGAAGTCGTCCACGGTATTCCAAGCGAGGAGCGTCTTTTAAAAGTGGGTGATATCTTTAAAATTGATCTTGGTTTGGAAATAGATGGCTTTTTTTCGGATATGGCCCGAACTTTTGCCGTTGGAGAAATTTCGATTGAGGCTGAAAAATTAAGGGAGGCTACGCAGCAAGCTTTTTGGCAAGGAATTAAGGGCTTAAGAGAAGGTGTGATGCTGAGCGTTTATTCAAAGGCGGCTGAAAAAGTTGTCAAAAAGGCTGGTTTTTCGGTGGTGAAAAACTTAGTCGGGCATGGAATTGGCCGGAATTTGCACGAAGAGCCCCAAGTTCCGAATTATTTTGAAGCAGGTTTTCGCGATTTAAAATTAAAGGCCGGGATGACTTTGGCGCTTGAGCCAATGGTTAACGCGGGAGATTTTAGAACTGTTTTGGGTAGCGATGGTTGGGTTTTCGAAACCAAAGATGGCTCGCTCAGCGCGCACTATGAAAACACGATTTTGATTACTAAAAATGGAGTTGAAATTTTGACGCAGTAAAAAGTAGATTCTAGATTTTAGATTTTGGATTTTAGAATCTTGGATAAAAAAAGACCCCATAAATCCAAATTGGAGAGGGGTTGGATTTATAGACTATGAAATATTTTCGTAGAAATACTTTATAGTCTATAAATAATTTTTTTAATTTTGAGAGATTTCAATATATCCAGGTTTGGAGATATTGAATGGTTTATTTTCAAATTCTGAGTTCCTGATTGTCGTGTCAATCGACAATTTGCCGTATTTTTCCTCAAAAGAACCTAGGTTGCGGGCGAGCTGTTGCCGTTCTTGTTCTTCACTGATTTTCTTAAAGCCAGTCAGGATTAGAATGAACCCTGTAAGAAAAAGTATTAAAGATATTAAATCAAAGGAGGTTGTTACCTCTACCCCGAAAGATTTTAATATGTGGGCCGCAATAGAACAAGTAAGACAGCTGAATGCGGTAATAAAACATTTGTTCAAGTTTGTTACTCCTTGTTTTTTAGGGTTTATGATATACTTTAGATGACAACTTTTAATTATATAGCAAAACTATGCAAAAGTCAATGGGAGGTGAAAATATGTCTCAGGTAAGCTCTTTTTTGGGGTTAGATTTTGGGCAAGCTAAAATTGGCTTGGCGTTGGCTGATGGCGAGACGCGAATGGCTTTTGCTCTGGGAACCCTGAAGAATGACCGGCAGTTGCAAGCTAAATTAAAAAAAATTATTCTTGAGAAAGATATTACTAAAATTATTATCGGTAAAACGAAACACGCTAAGGATTTAGAAAGTAGTGAGGAAAAATTAAAATTTGGCAGGGAACTTGAAAGTAAGCTGGGCGTTTCGGTTGAATTTTTTGAAGAAATGTTTACGACTAAAATGGCCCACGAGAATCTTAAAATGCACGGCGGAAAAAACCTCGCCCAATTTGACGACCAAGAAGCCGCCCGGATTATTTTGCAAGGCTGGTTAGAAAGGATTAAAAATTGTTAAATATCAAGCCGGTTATGCTAGGAAGAGATTAAATATTGGGAAGATAAGATTGTAAGAATTTATTAGCTAGCGTGGTGAGAGAAATGAATTCGCCAGCTGGTGAATTCATTTCCGAGCGAGCGACGATAACAAACGGTTGGATTGCCTACGACGAAGCTTGCCTCATGAACCCAAAGGGTCCAGGGCCTGCCTACCTGTAGGCAGGCTTGCCCTGGGGTATTAATACCCTTTTATTTTAAATAAATTTCAATCTTCTTTGGAAGGTTTAAATTTTATTCGATATTATAGATGGAAAATAAAATTTATTTATCAGTTGTAGTGCCTGCGTATAAGGAGAAAGAACAGATCGGTGGTAATTTGTTGGAAATCGAAAGCTTTTTAAGTGCTAAAAATTTCACTTATGAAATCATTGTAGTAGCGGATGGTTCACCAGACAATACCGCTGAAGTTGCTCAAAATTATTCTAGTCAAATTAGAAGCTTGCGAGTGATTAAAAATAAAGAGAATTATGGCAAGGGCTACGTAGTTCGGCAGGGTCTCTTAGAATCAAAAGGGCAGTACGTGGTCTTTTTAGATGCGGATGGTTCAACTTCCATTACGCATGTTGAGAAAGCTTTATCAGAAATTAAAAAGGGTGCGGATCTTGTGGTTGGTTCTCGAAAAATAAAAGGGGCCTTTATCCAAATTCGTCAACCAAGACAGCGTGAAATTATGGGAGAAATTGCTAGCTGGTTGATTAGCATTGTTTTAGGGCTCTGGAGTTTTCCGGATACGCAATGTGGTTTTAAGATGATGACTGGAAAGGTTGCGCATGAAGTCGCGAAAAGAATGGTGGTGGATCGCTTTGGTTTTGATTTTGAATTGATTGCTTTAGCTCGCATGTTTGGGTATAATGTAAAACAAATTCCCGTGCGCTGGCTTAATGAGGAGAATTCAGCGGTAACCTTGGTTGGTCCGAATGGTTTTTTTCGAACTCTTAGAGATCTATTCAGGGTAAAAATACGCCTAATAACAAGGGGATATAAATAGGTTGAAAAAATAATAGTTATGAAAATCTTGATTGGAATTTGTACCACAACAAGCAAGGCTTATATATATATAATTCTCTGAAGATAATTTCAACCGAATTAATTTCTTGTTGTAAAAAATTTAATACTGTGGTGGTGGTATGTATAAATGGTGAAGATGAAAATAATAAAACAGAGAAAGAAGTTAATAAATTTTTTTTAGATCATAATGAAATACCTAGCCATATTATTGTTACAAAAAAAGTTGGGAAAAATAATGCAATAAATAGAATAGTTGAATTTGCTAAAAAAATGGATGATATTGAAATCGTTCATTTTTTTGATGATGATGTAATTCTCGAAAAAGGAACATTGCTTATTAATATAGAAGAATTAATTAAAGAGGAAAACATAAAGTCAAGGCCACTTATAATTGGTTCCGCTTTCATTGCCGTGGGGTATTCATTTAGCTTTTTCTATCGAAAGTATTCATTTTTTAGGGCTGTTTTAAGTTGGATCTTCCATAATATTATTATTCAGCCATATTTGTTAGAAGCTGAGCGCCCAAGGTTTTGCGAAGGTCCAAGTTTTGGTCTTTATTTAAAATATTTTCCAACATTGCCAGCTGACGAGGTCGGTATCACTGATGATGCTTTTCTGAGTGATTTTTTTGCAATTAAAGGAAAAGCTGATTATCTGCAAAATAGAATGCTGTCAATTATTAAGCCAGCAAATTCAATATCTTATATAAAAGTGCCAAGTTCTTTTAAAGAATGGAAAATGCAGCAAATCAGGATTCATGCTGGCATAGAAAGGGCATTTTCTTATTTTGGATCGGAGAGAAAATTCTTGGAAGAATATTTTTCCTGGAATTATGCTTTTAACAAAAAATCAAGGACTAATCTTCAAACAAAATCATTATTAAAAATAATTCTCTATTCTATTTATATGCATTTACATGAAAAAAATAGAAAGTACGCTGAAAGATTTATAATAAAAAACCAACTTCCTCGTTGGTCTATTGCCGAGAGTACAAAAATATAATTCTTTTAAAATATCGATATGATTCCGAATATTTTTCACTTTATTTTTGGGTTAAAGACAACTCCACAAAAATTGCATCTGGTCCACTACGTTTGCTTGAAATCCTGTCTCGCGGTGAATAAGCCAGATAAGATCTTTTTTTATTACCAATATGAGCCACGCGGGCATCATTGGGAGGCAATAAAGGATCAGCTTTGCTTGGTAAAAGTTGATCCAATTAAAATTATTAATGGTAAAAAGATAGGCTATGCTCATCAGGCAGACTTTCTTAGATTAGAAATGCTGAATAAATATGGTGGAATATATGCAGATATCGACACGCTTTTCATTAAAAAAATGCCAAAGTCTTTTTTTGAAAATGATTTTTTAATGGGTCTAGAAGATCTAACCGATCCTTACGGCGGACTTGGGAATGCTTTAATCATGGCAAAGAAAGAATCATTTTTTGGAAAAATTTGGGAAAAAAATATTCGGGTCGAATTTAATGGTTCTTGGAATAACCATAGCATTCTTTATCCATTAAAATTAGCCAAAGAATATCCCGACTCGATACATATTGAGTCTCAACGTTCTTTTTATAAGCATAGTTGGAGTAAGAATGGACTAAGAAATATTTTCGTAAATACTGATAATGATTTGAGGAATGTTTTTAGTTTACATCTTTGGGAACATCTTTGCTGGCATGAGTATATTGAAAAGATTGATGAAAAATATCTAAAAGAAGTTGACAGCACCTTTAATGTTTTAGCTAGAAAGTATATTTAAAAAATTAGGTATTGAAAGGATGGTTATTCTGTGGTAAGCTAATCATAGAGATGGGGGTAAAATTTTTTTATACTAATTTTAAAAAAAATGAACGATCAAATTTTATTGTCAGTCGTAATGCCTGCCTATAATGAGGCAAGTAGAAAAGGAGTAGGAATTAGGGAGAATCTACAAGATATTGCTAAATATTTTGCAGAAAAAAAAGTTTCCTATGAAATAATTGTTGTTAATGATGGTTCAAAAGATAATACTACTGAGATAGTAGAAGGTTTTCGTAGCATTTTGCCAATGCTTACTGTTATTGATCGTAAGGAAAATAAAGGAAAATTATATTCTGTTCAAGAAGGTTTACTTGGCGCGCATGGTAGATTTCGTCTTTTTACGGATGCTGATGGGGCAACCCCAATCAATAGTTTAGACAAATTCTGGGAATATATTGAAAAAAATGAACACGTAATGATTGGTTCTCGCGATATTGACAAGTCCCTAATTAAAAAGCATCAATCTAAGCTTAAGGAATTTTTAGGTAACATGGGAAATCTCTTAATTCAATACTTATTGGATTTGCACGGTATTAAGGATACCCAATGTGGCTTTAAAGTTCTTTCTCAAGAGGTTGTAGAAAAAATAGTTCCTCAAATGAAAGCTGTACGCTGGGGTGGTGATTTTGAGATCTTAGCCTTGGCCAAAAAGATGGGTTATAATATTATTGAAATCCCTATTGTTTGGACTGATTCTGGACAAAGCACGGTTGGTATTAAGGGGTATCTGGAAAGTCTTAAGGAACTTTTTCAGGTTAAATGGCGGATGATAACTGGACAATATAAGATAAAATAAAAGTTAGCTATAGTAGGGTTTTTAGAAAAATAATATAAAAATACAATAATAGATATTTGGATTAGCTTATGGAGGGTAGAAGCTTTCTACAACCTAAATCCTAATTCCTACGACCTTTTCTAAAGCGATGCAGATAAATATCAACAATATAGACGAAAAAGAAGTCGAAAAAGAATTACCAAAAAATGGCAGTCAGGCTTCGGAGTTGCGACAAGATATTGTCACGGGCGATTGGGTGGTAATTGCTGTTGGGAGAGCAAAGCGCCCAGATGTTTTTGCGAATCTCGAAAGAGTTAAGGATGATAAAGGTATTGAAAGTTGCCTTTTTGAAGATCCAGTAGCTAGCGGACAAGAGTCAGACGTACTTATTTATGCGGATAAAAAGGGTGAGTGGACTCTCCGAGTTTTTCCAAATAAATTTCCGACGGTTTCTCAACTTGCAGCTATCGGTCCAAAAGCAGAAGGTCCGTATTTTTCAATGCCAGGGGTAGGCTTTCATGAGATTATTGTAACCAGAGATCATTTCAAGCATCTTGGAATGATGAATACGCTGGAGGTCGCGGAAGTTTTTGACGCTTATCAAGATCGTTATCTAGATTTGATGAATAAAAAGAATGTAAATTTTATTGCTATTTTTCATAATCATGGCAAAGAAGCTGGAGCCTCACTAGCTCATCCTCATTCCCAATTAATGGCTATCCCAGTGATTGCGCCATATCCAAGGCTAGAACTTGATGGGGCTGAAATGTATTATCGAAGCAATAGACAATGTGTTTACTGCGTGATGACGGAATACGAAAGTCAGTTTAAAGAAAGAGTTGTCTTTGAAAATGATGAGTTTATTGCCTTTTGCCCTTTTGCTAGTCGGGCAGCTTTCGAAGTTTGGGTGATGCCAAAAAAACACAGTCCTTATTTCGAACACATTACAGATCATCAAAAAATTAAATTAGCAGAGGTTTTTAGTAAAGGCCTGGGTTCTATTTATAAAGCGCTGAATGATCCGCCGTATAATTTTTATATTAATACTTCGCCTTGCGACGGTAAGGATTACCCCCATTTTCATTGGCATATTGAGATTCTGCCGCACACTTCGATTTGGGCTGGTTTCGAATTAGAGACTGGAATTGAAATCTCAACTATCCAACCAGAGGTAGCAGCGGAATATTTGCGAAAGCAAATTGATTAGTTTGCTTTCTAAACGTAAAATGTAAATCTCAAAATGGAAAATCATTGAGTCGTTTCACGACATTTTTCTTAAAAATATTTTTCATTTTCTATTGTCATTTTTCATTTTGATTTTTAATTTTTGAATTAATTATTATGGAAATTAAAGAAATTTTAAAACAAGCCCAAGAGATATGGCAAGGTGAAAAACTTTCACTTTCTCAAATGATTGTGGTGATTGGAAAAGTTTTTGGGGACGTTTGCCGTTGGGAGCGTAATTATGCTAAGGACAAAGTTTCACACACTGATGATAGTTTAAAAAAAGAATTAGGAAACTTAATTGTCTGTGGGATACAGTTTTCTGAAAATCTTGGTTATGACCCAGAAGAATGTATTCGTTTGGCACTCCAGTCGCAAAAGAAAATTTCAAAAGAGATATAATTTTTTTTATTAATTACTAGTTGCTGATTAATGATCGCTGATTACCGATTACCGATTACTAGTTACTATTTTATGCACGATTTAATTATCAATTTTTTCGCAGGTTTTCCGAAGGAACTGGCAACTTTTTTAATTGCGCTAATTCCAATTACGGAACTGCGAGCTTCGATTCCTTTGGCGATTAAGGTTTATGGTCTTTCAGCGACTGTGGCCTTGCTATATTCCGTAGCGGGAACTTTTTTTTCGATGGTTATTATTGTGCTTCTTTTGGAACCAATTTCAAAACTGCTTTCAAGATACATTCCGATTTTTAAAAAGTTTTTTGCTTGGCTGTTTGAACACACCCGGAAAAGGGCAGGTAGCAAGATGGAAAAATATGGGGAATGGGCGATTTTCATTTTGGCTGCGACGCCAATCCCACTATTAGGCGGGATGACAGGAGCCCTGGCTGCTTTTATTTTTAACGTGCCACTGAAAAAATCTTTGCCATTGCTGCTAGTTGGGACGATTGTTTCGGGCTTAATTGTGACTGGAATAACGCTGTATTTTTAGAAAATTAAGATTAGGGAAATTGAGATTATAAAGCACATTTCAACTGGAAAGATTTTTTATCAAAAGTTATTATTTTATGGAAATTGAAACAAAGGTCTCGATTTTTAAGGGAAAGGGAGTCAGAAAAATCATTCACAATAATGAATGGTGGTTTTCGGTTGTGGATATTTGCGAAGTGCTCACAGATAGTCTTGATAGTGGCGCTTACTGGAGAAAATTGAAGCAGAGGCTCAACGAGGATGGGAGTGAAGTCGTGACATTTTGTCACGGTTTGAAGTTGATGGCACCAGACGGGAAAATGCGTGAAACTGATTGTGCCAATACGGAGGGAATTTTCCGCATTATTCAGTCTATTCCGTCACCGAAAGCCGAGCCATTCAAGCGTTGGTTGGCAAAAGTCGGTTATGAGCGAGTGCAGGAAATCGAAGATCCGGAACTAGCGACCAAGCGGACAAGAATGTTGTATAAATTGAAAGGCTATTCGGATGATTGGATCGAAAAACGCATGCGAGGCATTGCCATTCGCGAAGAACTCACGGATGAATGGAAAAAAAGAGGTGCCAAAGAAAAAAGGGAATACGAAATTTTGACGGCGGAAATTTCCAAGGCGACTTTCGGTGTCACGCCAAGTGAATATAAGAAATTGAAAAAGTTGGAGCGGGAAAATTTGCGAGATCACATGAATGACTTTGAACTTATTTTCACGATGCTTGGCGAACGTTCAACCACTGAAATTCATCGCACAGAGGATTCAAAAGGTTTGCCAAAATTGAAAAACGATGCCAATCGTGGCGGAAGAGTGGCTGGAAATGCGAGACTAGAACTTGAAAAGGAATTAGGCAGATCGATTGTTTCTGGAAATAATTTCAAGAAAATAAGTGAAAAGAAAAAAGTGCGGAAATAGTTTTTTGTGTTATAATAAAGCTAAGAGTTTAGCGTATAATACTAACTATTTAACTTAATTCATTGTCGCAAGACTTTGGAGGCTAAGCCTCCTTGCAACAGGTTTACCGTTTTGCAAACAACCCCAAGCGGAACGTATGAAATCAAAGTGACGGCTTATGATGGGGTTGGAAATTCTGCGACGAAAAAGACGTGGGTAAGAGTTAGATAAAAAATGCGAATTTTTATGAAGCATAAATAATGCCAACCTATACCAACTTAACTTAATGCGTTGCAGTAATAAGACGTTAGAGGCTAAGCCTCCAAGGGGAGGCTTAGCCTCTTTGAAAGCAACATTGATTTAATTAATTCGATGTAAGAAATATTTTCCAAAAACAATCTCTTTCGAGATTGTTTTTGCTGGGAAAAGTGCAGGTTTTTGTTTTTTGTGGTATGCTTGGAATGTAATATGAACTAGTACAACTCATTAATTAATTGCGGTTTGTTATTCCGGAGCTGAGCTCCGTCCCAAATTATAGCTCTATTTTTTGGTTGAGGCTCTCATTGATTAAATTTTTAAATCTATGCAAAAAATTATAGTTGGAAACTTGAAGATGTCAGCCAGAGGCTGATCAACCTTTGGTTGAAACCTTTCCAATTAAACTAGAAATATATGAAAAAAATAATTGTTGGGAATTTAAAGATGAACCTTTTAACCGTCGCTGAACGAGATCGGTACTTGGAGTCTTTTGAGCGAGAATTGAAAAACTTGCCTAAAAATAAGGCTGAAATTGTCCTTTGTCCGCCGGCGGTGCATTTGGAAAAATTTGCAGAAAAATTGAAAACGCAGGAGGTTGCGGTTGGAGCGCAGAATATTTTTTGGGAAGAAAGAGGCTCCTTTACGGGCGAGATATCATCGCTGATGATAAAAAATCTTGGTTGCAAATATGTTATTATTGGTCATAGCGAGCGACGAAGATATTTTCAAGAGACTAATGAAATCGTCAACGCTAAACTTAAGGCAGCCTTGCAAGATAAATTAATCCCTATAGTTTGCATCGGAGAATCGCAAGAGGAAAGAATTGCTGAGGACACTGTAAGGGTTATCACCGAGCAAGTTAGTCAGAGTCTTTTAGACATTCCCATTTCAAAGATAGCTGAAGTTATTTTTGCCTACGAACCGATTTGGGCGATTGGGAGTGGCTCAATTCCGACCGGAGACGATATTTTAGAAGTTAAAATTACAATTAAAAAAGTGTTGGTTGAAAAATATGGAAGTTCGGCGGCTGAGAAAGTCAGAATTATTTATGGTGGGTCCGTTAATTCGAAAAATGTTACCCAGGTTTGCCTAGCACCTCAAATGGACGGGGTCCTCGTCGGGCGAGAGAGTTTAATTCCGAGTGAGTTTTTGAAAATAGTAGAAATTCTTAATAATCACATAGCATAAAACATGAAACATGGAACAAGAATGCTAGATAGTTGGCGTAATTATCTAGTGTTATGTGTTCCATGCTCTATGTTCCATGAAAAATGATAACATCTGTCAAAGAAATTCTAAATAAAGCAAAAGAGGGCGGTTATGCAGTAGGGGCTTTCAATACGACTAATATGGAAACGACGCGGGCTATTATTGAAGCCGCTAAGGAAATGAGAAGTCCAGTCATTATCCAAATGACTGAGAAAACGCTGGAATATGCTGGTGGAAGGGCAATTTTTAATTTAGTCAAAAACATCGCTGAATTTTATGCCCCAGAAATTCCAGTTGGGATTCATCTTGATCACGGCAAGAGTTTAGAAATTATTAACCGCTGTGTTAACATTGGCTTTCCTTCGGTGATGTATGATGGTTCACGTAAGAGTTACGCTGATAACCTACTGCTAACAAAGAATGTGGTAGGGGTTTGTCATCCTAAGGATATTTGTGTCCAGGGCGAGCTGGGGAGTGTACCCTATATTGGAGAAACTGAGATGGGTGAGATTGATTGGGATAAATATATGACTGACCCAGCTCAAGCTGCTGATTTTGCGAAACAAACTGGCATTGACGCTTTAGCGGTAGCCATTGGTAATGCGCATGGATTTTTTAAGGAGCGAGCTATTCCAGATTACGATCGGCTTGAAGCCATTCATAAATTAGTCGATTTGCCTCTGATTTTACATGGCGCCTCCGATTGGGAAAATGGTAAAGTTAAAGAAGTTATCGCCCGCGGGATTTGTTGTTTTAACGTTGATACGGCGACTCGCTTGGCCTTTGTTAATAGTTTGGCTGGTGCCTTTAAAGATCAGCATAATTTATCGTTTGATATTAGGAAATTGCTAGGAGATGCTCAAGAAGAAGTAAAAAATACCGTGATGAAAAAGATGGGTTATTTTGGTAGTGGCGGGAAAGCGTAAAAATTTAAAATGTAAATCTCAAAATGGAAAATTTTGGAGTCGCGCAAGCACGACGACCATTTTGAAATAGGTCACGGAGTGACACCATAATTTTAAATTTTGATTTTTAAATTTTTCATTTAGCAAAGCGACTATGTGCCTGACTATTCCTAAAAAAGTTGTTAAAATAAATGGAAATTCGGTTGTGGTTGAAACTCACGGTGGAGATAGACAAACCCTTAAAACCCTGATAGAATTAGCTATTGGTGATTTTGTTTTGTCGCAACAAAATATTGTGATTGAAAAAATAGACAAACATTACGCCAAAGAGATCTTTAAAATTATTAAACAATAAGAAAAGGAGGCTTAAATGATGGAAATAACCGCAAATGCTTTAAATTTTTTTTATAAGATGTTCTTGAGCTGCTATATGACAGGAAGAGATAGTAGTGAATTTAATCGTAAAAAAATTGAAGAAATTTTAGAGAGTGGAGCCGGAATGTCATTTCCTGTTTTTTGTTCAGAACTAAAGGACTGGGAGACTAGAGGGAGAGCCATTGGGGATGTTGCTCAAGCTCTAGAAAAAAAAGTTGTTGATGTTGAGGTGCTTCTGAATTATTTCGGAGGACCATCACATACAAGTGTTGTGGCGGAAGAGTTAAGGGAATCTAATTTCACCGAGGACAACACTTTTTTTAGGTATGCGATATTTGCACATATGCTTATACCATTGAAAATAACAGGTATCTCTTTAAAAAAGCCATTAATAAAGGGGGTTTATGAGAATAATGGAATTTCGGTTGAGGTGAAACATTTAGTTTTTTTAGAAAAGGAGCGAAAAAAAATTCTAAAGGGAGGAATTGTTTTGTGTCACTTTCCGATGGTTATTGATTCGGCGCCTTCTCCTGAGATGATAGAAATTCTGCTATCACTTCAAAGAAAAGATACTAAATTTAAGCGTGCTGCGAAATCTTTCCCAGAGGGTGTTGATCACGCTAAATTTCCGTATCTTATGATGCTTATAAAAAGAATGCTATAACGAGGGTTATTATTAATCCTCGTTTTTTTGTTATAAAAAAATATGCTATAATGAAAAAGTCATGAACTTGGAATATTTTTTAAAATAAAAAAATGGAAAAACCAAAAATAGCGATTGTTAGTTTGACTTCTTGCGAAGGTTGCCAGTTTGCTTTACTCGATTTGGGCGAGCGCTTTTTAGAAGTGGCTAAGCTGGTGGAGATGGTAGACTTTCGACTACTAGAAGATGAGGAAGACGATGGGCGCTTACTGGATATCGCTTTCGTCGAAGGTAACCCAGCTACCGAGGCTAATAAAAAGACGCTTTTAAAATTAAGAGAGCGTAGTAAGTTGCTAGTAGTAATTGGCAACTGCGCGGCGATGGGCGGAATTCCGGAAATTAAAAATTATCGCGAAAAGAAAACTGCGGTTAAACATGTTTATAAATATATCCAGGGGATTGAAAATGAAGATATCCAGGAAGTAGATAATTTTGTGAAAGTTGATTTTACGCTGCCAGGTTGTCCAATTAACGGCGAAGAGTTTTTAAATTATTTGCCACTCCTCCTAGCTGGCCAGATTCCGACAATTCCAGATAATCCAGTTTGCATTGAATGTAAGAAACGGGGTAACACTTGCTTGCTCTTAGAAAAGAAGCCTTGTTTCGGGCCGATGATTTTAGGCGGTTGCGATGCAGTTTGTCCCACGGCTCGGATGGGTTGTCAGGGTTGTCGCGGGCTACGGGCCAAGGGCAATGTCAAAGCCATGAAAGCTGCCCTCAAACAAATTATGACCGACGAAGAATTTGAGAACACAACCGAAATCTTCGGACTCCGGGATGATATTGAAGATTGGGAAAAGAAGCAGGGTGAGAATTTTACTTTATAAACTTTATGAACTTTATAACTTTAAAACTTTTTTATGAACATAAAAATAAATCACATTGCAAAAATTGAGGGACACACTGGCTTTATGGCGAGCGTTTTGCAGGGCGATGTAAAAAGCGCTAAGTTTGAGGTCCAAGAGGGCGTGCGGTTAATCGAGGGAATTTTAGTGGGTAGGCATTATAAGGACATGCCGACGATTGCGCAACGGATTTGCGGAATTTGCCCGGTGGTGCATAATTTAACGGCGATTAAAGCGATTGAAAATGCAATGAAAGTCCAGGTGAGCGAGGAAACGATAAAGCTTCGCAGGGTAATGGAGCATGCACAGTTTATCCATTCACATGCGCTCCACCTTTTCTTTTTGTCACTGGCGGATTTTCTGGACATTGAAAATGATTTAGATTTAGTTAGCGAATATCCCGAGCAAACTAAAAAGGCGGTGAAAATTAGGGAGTATGGAATGGAAATTATTAAAATTATTGGCGGGCGCGTTGTGCATCCGCTTACGAACGAAGTTGGCGGTTTTAAAAAAGTTCCAACGTTAGAGGAAATTCAGAAATTAATTGCCCAAAGCGAAGAAATTTTACCGGTGGCTCTAGAGCTTGGCGAATTTTTTAAAACGATTAAACTCCCAGACTTTAAGCGTGAAACGGAATACGTTAGTCTAAATATGAAAGGTGAGTATGCTATTTATGATGGCGACGTAGTTTCCAATAAAGGCTTGCACGTCGGCGTTGATCAATTTGAAAATAATTTTCATGAGTTCCAACGACCGAAAGAAATTATCAAGCGCGTACTAGCCAATGGGAAAACTAGCTATATGGTGGGCGCGATTGCCAGAATTAATAATCAAGGTGAGAAATTAAGTTACGAAGCTAAGAAATATTTAAAGTCGCTTAACTTTAACTTGCCGGATTTTAACCCTTTTCATAATGTTCTTTATCAAATGACTGAAGTTTTGCATTGCATTGAAGAGTCTGGACACTTGCTTCGGCAGTTGGCGCAGTGTGATTTAACCAAGGCGCTTACTGGGCAGTATAAAGTTCAGGCAGGAGCTGCCGCCGCCGCAGTTGAAGCTCCGCGCGGAACGTTGTATTATTGGGTAGATATTGATGAAAGTGGCTATCTTAAGAATGTAAATATTATTACGCCGACGGCGCAGTTTCTAACGCATTTAGAAGATGATATTGCCGCTTTTATTCCTGGGATCTTAGACGTTGATGAAAGGTCTCGCGAAAAGAAAATGCGCGCTTTTATTCGGGCGTATGATCCCTGTATTAGTTGTGCGGTCCATTGAGGATATAAATCACTAAGCTACGCGAATTATTCGCTAATGATCACGAATAGAAATACAAAATGATTGGGGATTATTCGAGATAAATTAGGGATTGATTCGGGATTTAATTACATGCATGATTTTTTATTGGCTAAAGAAATTGTTGATGAAGTTTTGGTAGTTGCTAAAGAAAAGGGACTTTCAAAAGTTGAAAAAGTTTCGGTTGAAATTGGGCTAATTTCCATGGCGCATGATGGTCACGAAGAGCATACGGAAGATATTAGCGTGGAAAATTTGCAGTTTGGGATTTCCGCTATCGTCAAAGGTACGCTTTTGGAGAATGCGGTTTTTGAGATTAAAAAGGTTGCGGGGGAGCATTGGAAATTAACCAGTATCGACGGGCAGCAGTAGTTTGAATATGGAAGTGTCATTCTGAGCGAAGTGAGTCCGACTATAAGGAGGATGAACGTAGTCGAAGAATCTGAGTTATTGTAATTTAATGCAGATCCTTCGACTACGCTCCGACATTTTGGATGTCGTCGCTTCGCTCAGGATGACAAATGAGGAAATTAAATATTATTAATAATTTTTTTATAAAAATATATGCTAAAAGTAGCAATCAACGGGTTTGGAAGAATCGGAAGACCTTCCTTAAAAATTGTTTTTGAAAAAGAAGGTATGGAAGTCGTGGCGATTAACGACCTGACTGACATCGAAACTAGCGCGCATCTTTTAAAGTACGACTCAGCTTATGGAGTTTATCAAAAAGAAGTCGTAATTGATAAAGAGAATAGTGAGCTTCTTATCGATGGAGTTAATGTAAGATATTTTTCCGAAAAAGATCCAGCTAATTTGCCTTGGGGTGAGTTGGGCGTGGATGTTGTTTTGGATTGCACGGGAATTTTCTTGGATCAGGATTCGGCTCAAAAGCACATTGATGCTGGGGCTAAAAAAGTTGTCATGAGCGCGCCACCAAAAGATGATACTGCGATTTATCTATTAGGGGTTAATGAAAAAGAGTATAAAGGCGAGGCGATTATTTCCAATGGATCCTGTACAACCAATTGTTTGGCACCGATGATCAAAGTTTTGGACGACCTTTGCACAATTGAAAAAGGTTTCATGACGACGACGCATTCCTACACCAATGATCAAAATCTTTTGGATTTACCCCATCGCGATTTAAGGCGTGCTCGCGCGGCTGCGCTTTCAATCATTCCAACGACAACTGGCGCAGCCAAGACGGTTGGGAAAGTGATTCCACATCTAAAAGGCAAGCTCGATGGGATTGCCTTGCGCGTGCCAACGCCAGTAGTTTCCATCGTCGATTTTATTTGTACCGTTGAAAATCCAAAAACCGTGGAAGAAATTAACGCTGCTTTTGTAGCTCAAGCAGTTGGCGAAATGAAGGGCATTTTGGATGCTACCACCAAGGAGTTAGTTTCTATGGACTATAAAATGAATCCGTTCAGTTCGATTGTTGATTTGCCCCTCACGATGTCGCAAGGAAATTTAGTTAAAATTGTTGGCTGGTATGATAACGAATGGGCGTATTCAAACCGCTTGGTGGAGATGGGGGAATTTATCTGTAAATAGCTTGTTAGCTTTTTAGGGATTCGAAATAAAATATTTTTTTATAAAAATGGCTTCTTGGAGCCATTTTTTGTTGGGTACTATTGACAAGAGTTGTGCTAAGGTGTATAATAAAAGGTCATTATGAAAGTGAAGTAATGGCAAAATCGTCGTTACTTTACAATTTTTTCCAAAAACGTCACTGCATTTTGCAGCTTGGCGTACAATTTGCTTACAAATGAGAAAGACCCTCGCTATTTTGGCCGCGATGCTTGCTTTCGTCGCTTTTTCTTCTAAAGTTCAGGCGGAAAGTAACTTTTCGGGGAGTGTGGACGTGGGTGCTTATAGTGCCTATATGGGAAGCACAAGCGGCTTGCCAAATTTTGAAGGGTGGCTACCCCAGCAGTCTGTAACGCTGAAGCACAACCCTTCTGGCGTGAGTCTCTGCGTCTGGAATTCTGCCTCACTTGACGGCAGAAAAAATGGCGGAGATGAGACAGATGTCACACTGACAATCTCGCGCACGTTTGGGAATTTTTCCGTCGATGCCGGGTATGCCTACTGGGCAATTACCGGACCAGACTTGCAGGATATTTTTCTGAATGCAACTTACAAGGTTGCAGACAGAACATCGCTGTTCTTCTGTTTGGATGGGGTCATACCGAATGAGCCAACAAAGCTTGAGGGTGGAGTGCTCCACAAGTTCGGCGTGAAGCAGTCATTCTCGTTTGTTGGCCAGAAGTTTGCGCTGAAAGCTTTCGTCGGCGGTCACGACGGTGCTTTTGGTTCAAAACCCGAACACTTTGCTGTTGGTCGCGTTGATCTCAGCACAACCATTGGAGTCATTGGCAAGTTGACGGCAACACCAGTGCTTTGTTTGCAGATTCCGGTTAATGGAGACTGTGAAACTAAAGTGTTCGGTGGAGCTAACCTCTCCTTGCCGTTCGGGGAAAATAAGTAGTTGCTTCATCTGAAGCTTGGCAGTCTATCGTCGATATCGATAGGCTGTCTTTTTTTGTTTCAAATTTCTTTTTTGTTTAATTAAATTAGTTATTTTCCCAAAAACCCAAAAGCGTAGTATAATAAGAAACATAAAACATATAACATGAAACACATAACATGAAACACATAACATGAAACATATAGCATAGGATGCATTTTTTGTTTCGTTTCTCATGCTCTATGTTCCATGTTCCATTCTCCATAATTTCCCATGTATCTAAAAAAAGTTGAAATAACCGGATTTAAATCGTTTGCCAACAAGACGACGCTGGAATTTTTGCCAGCGGCGAATTTTCGGGGTGACAGCGAAGGGAAAGGCATCACGGCAATTGTGGGGCCGAACGGCTCGGGAAAATCGAATGTTTCGGATGCGATTAAATGGGCGATGGGCGAGCAGTCAATGAAGAACTTGCGAGGGAAAAAATCGGAAGATGTTATCTTTGCTGGTTCGGGAAGCAAGGCGCGACTATCGAGTGCGAGCGTCTCACTTTTTTTTGATAACTCCGACAAACGAATTCCCTTGGAATTTTCGGAAGTGGTTTTGACGCGGAAACTTTTTCGCAGCGGCGAATCAGAATATTTAATTAATGGAAGTAAATCCCGTCTTTTGGATGTGACTGATCTGCTCGCGCGGGCGGGAGTCGGTAAAGAAAGTTATTCGGTTATCAATCAAGGTATGTCAGATGCGCTGCTTGGCGCTAATCCGATTGAAAGGCGAGGCGTGCTGGAAGACGCGGCTGGGGTCAAGCAATATCAAATTAAAAAAGAAAGAGCTTTAAAGAAGTTGGAATCGACTAGGGAAAATATGGAGCGGACGGCCGGACTGATTCGGGAAATCGAACCGCATTTGAAGATGCTGAAAAGGCAAGCGGAAAAAGCGCAACAAGGAAAAATCGTGGCCGAGGAGCTGAAAGAAAAACAAACTAATTATTTTTCGCATCTCTGGCGAGCTTTTCAAGGTGAACGCGAAAAGTTTTCGGCCGAGAAAGAAAGTTTGGGCGCAACGATGATGAATATGCAAAGAGAGGTGGATAAGATGTCCGACGAGCTTAATCAAGAATCTAGCCAAGTTGAAAATTCTGGACAGGATCAAACTTTGGAGCGAAAAAAAGTTGAAATTCGTCAAAAGCTTAATGAATTTGACCGCGAAATTATTATTGCCGAGGGGCGCATTGTGGTTGAAAGAGAAAAACTGGCTAGTCAAAAGACTACTGAAATTATTCCGGTTGATTTAAAATATGTGCAAGCGAAAGTCAAGCACATCCGTGAGGCGCAAGAGCGTTTAATTTTAGCGGTCGAAGGAGCGGAAAATCTGGATGATTTGCAGGACATAAAGGAATATGCGCGCGCTATCCAGCAGCAACTTTACGATTTATATCAAGACGCTGGCAAAGGTGAGGTGGCAATTCAAAAAGATAATTCCAAAGAAGTGGCGGAAATTAAAGCGAGAATTGAAGAGCTAACTCAAAAGGGTAAAACAGCTCAGGAAAATCAGCAGAAAATGAAAGTCGAATATGAAAAAGTTGAAAAAGAAATCGAGCAGCAAGCGCAAAAGGCTCGCCAACTGCGAGAGCGATTTTTTCAAGTGGAGCGCGAGTCGCGAGTCAAACAAGAACAGCTCAACCTGTTAAAAGATCAATTCAATGAAGCTAAAATAAAATTGGCGCGGGTGGAAGTTCGCGAAGAAGATTTAACCCAAGAAATTCGTAGCGCCCTTCGGCTTGAACCAGTAGAACTGCTAAAAATTCAGGAAAACCAAATTGAGGAAAATTGGGACAAGGATAAAATCGAAAGAGAAATTGCGCGACTAAAAGTTCAGCAGGAGCAGATCGGGGGAATTGATCCGATGATTGTTGAGGAATACAGCGAAACGAATGCGCGGTTTGATTTTTTGACGCAGGAACTCAAGGATTTAGCGGATGCTTTGATTTCGTTAGAAGAAATTATTAAAGAAATGGAGCATCGGATTAATGAAGAGTTTGCGAAAGCTTTTGAAGAAATTAATAAAGAATTTACGAAATATTTTCAAATTATTTTTGCGGGTGGTAAAGCAAGCCTCAATAAAATAAAAGTGCCAGTGCGAGGTGGAGTTGCGGTGGACGAAAAAAATCAAACTGAAGGTGACGAGCTTGAGCAGGAAGATATGCAGGAGAAAAAGAGTGAGGTTGGCGTGGAAATTTTGGCGTGTCCGCCTGGGAAGAAAATTGCTAACCTTTCGATGCTTTCGGGTGGAGAACGCTCCCTGACGTCACTAGCTTTGCTATTTGCGATTATCGCGCATAATCCACCGCCATTTGCGATTTTAGATGAAGTTGAAGCCGCCCTGGACGAAGCTAATTCGCAGCGTTTTAGTAAAATCCTCCAAGAGCTTTCTGGTAGCACCCAATTTATTTCCATTACCCATAACCGCGAAACGATGCGCCAAGCAGCTTTGCTTTATGGGGTGACCATGGGTGAAGACGGAGTTTCAAAACTGCTTTCGGTTAGGCTTGATCAAATCGGACAAGGCGGGAAGATCAATAATCAATAGGCAAAATACAAATGTCTAATATCTAATGTCTAATATCTAACGTCTGGTGTTTTAACTTTTTAAGTTACAAAAGCGTATGAATCAAGGCGTGGTTGATTATTTAAAAGAAAATAAGGATAAGTTTCCAGGGGATGTTTTGATCGAGCAACTTGTAAGAGTTGGACATTTGCCACAAGAAATTCAAGATGCGGTAAATTTTGTTTACGGCGAAAAAAATGATTTTATAGTCAGCAACAGTTCTGTCAACTCTGTGGCACCAACAAGTTTCTCTGATTTTAAAAGCTTTAAAACTTACACAATTTTCGCAGAAAAGAGAAACGATTTTCTGCTTGGTTTCTTTGTCCCGATTATTTTTAATGTTGTTTTTCGATTCGTTCCATTTTTCGTTCCATTTGTTGGGGGAATAATATCGTTAGGGTTGTATATTTTTGCGCTAGTGTATTTTTTCAGGAGAAGAAGGTTTATTTTCTATGGTTTACTTGCGAATTTCTTGCTTGGAATTATAATAGTTTTTGTTTATTTTATTTTTATGCTGCAACAAACCGGTTTCATGCGTTAAAATTTTTACAAATTGTAATAACTACTTAATAAACATTAAAAATTTAACGAATTGTTTTGCTTGCCGCTTAAGAAGTGGGCTGGTTGGCAATTTTTAAAAAATATGTCTCAAGAAGACGAAATCAGACAAAGTTTGGAGTTGATTCAAAAGGCGGTGCTCTCCCTTGATAAAAAGATTGAAAATCAGGGTGTTCGCATTGGGCAGCTTGAGAAAAATGCAAATATTTTGTCTGTAACTCAGCAGCTACCCGTGCAAAATTTGGCTTTTGAAATTCCATTGCCACCGGCTCCAGGCTTTAAGCAAAGTGAACAGGCGCAAGATAAGACTGCTTCTACTGAAAGCCTTTTAAATAAGCGCGTTGAAAATACAAACGAAAATACTTTTGAAGAAAACGTCGCCGGACCGCTATTTATGAAAATTGGAATTGCAGCGCTAGTTTTGGGTATTTCGTTTTTCTTAAAATACGCTTTTGATAATAATTGGATTGGTGAGACAGGAAGAATCTTAATTGGACTTTTGATCGGGTTGGGACTTTTGGGTATCGGTGAAAAAACAATCCGTAAATATGCAATGTACGGACAGGCCATCTCTGGCGCTGGCTTGGCGGTCCTGTATCTTTCGATTTTTTCGGCTTTTAACTATTATCATTTGATTGGTTCAGCTACGGCCTTTTTCGCGATGCTGGTGATTACGCTAGTTGGGATTGCCTTGAGTTTCCGCTACGAAGCCATTCCTTTGATGGTCATTGCAACAGCAGGTGCTTTTGCGGCGCCCCTGCTGACTGCGAACGGTCAAAATAATCAAATAGCTTTGTTTAGCTACATTGTGTTGCTGGATTTGGCAGTGCTGGCAGTATCATTATTTAAAAGCTGGCGAGCGGTGAATGTTGTTGGCTTTATCGGCACAGCTATTTTATTTTCAACTTGGGCAGCACAATTTTATACCGAGCAAGCCCTTGGCTCGACGATGTTTTTCTTGACGATCTTTTTCTTGCTGTATTCTTTTTCGGCTTTAATTTATAACTTAATAAGAAAGGAAGCTTCGACAGGCATAGAACAGGCGCTAACGCTTTTTTCTGGTTTCTTTTATTTTGGAGCCAGTTACGGGCTACTATACCTTAATTATGGTTTTCTTGTCGGTTTTTTCGCTTTGCTTTTAGCGGGTTATTATTTTATTTGGGCTTTTGCGGTTCGCAATTTTACGCCTGAGGATGAAAATCTTTATACTTTCTTAGCGTTTTTAGCGGTTGCTTTTATTACGCTAGCCATCCCAGCTCAATTTAAACAAAACACTATTACAATTAGTTGGGCAATCGAAGCGCTACTCCTGATGGTCATTGGCGCAAAACTTAAGAAAAATTCCTTTGTAATTTTTTCGGTGGTGGTGGCTGGGCTGACTTTATTCCGCTATTTCTTCTT
Source organism: uncultured bacterium (assembly GCA_903837175.1). Lineage (GTDB taxonomy): Bacteria > Patescibacteriota > Minisyncoccia > Moranbacterales > GWC2-37-73 > CAIPMZ01. The sequence goes on along the minus strand of CAILTR010000050.1, from coordinate 9,160 downwards.
GGATAATTTAACTAATTACCGAGACGCAGTAGCTATCTTTAATAGTGTTTTCTTAACCGCTATTATTTTGGTCGCTTGTCTTTATTTGATGGCTTATGCGATTCGGGCATTTATGGAAAACGAAACAGGTTTTATGCAGAAACGCAGTCTAATGACAGTCTTTTTTATCTTAGCAAATTTTGTGAGCGTGTTTGCGGTAGATAAAGAAATCAATAATTTTTACGCCCAGGAAATACGAGTAGTTTCCTTGGCGCAAAGTAGCGCTTTAGGAAAAAGTAATTTACCAGCTAACAAGTTTGGCGGTAACAACAATTCTTATCAGACTTTAGAATATAGTCAAAGCCAAGAAAAAATTACTAATTTAAAAAGCAGTAACAGTATCGCGCTCTCTATTTTCTGGCTCTTATATGCGATTGGCTTGGTAGCTTTTGGGATGGTGCGCGCTTCTAAGCGCGTGCGAATCGGGGGAATGGCCCTTTTGTCGCTGGCGATTTTAAAATTATTCTTTGTGGATTTATGGAGCTTGGGCAGGCTTTACCAGATTATCTCCTCAATGAGTTTAGGGGTGGTGCTCCTGTTGGTTTCTTTTGTATATCAAAAATATAAAGATCTTGTTAAAAAAATAATTTAAACGCTAAGTTATGAAAAAAATTATTGAAAAAATAAGTTTAGCTGTAATTTTATTTTTGGTTTTTGTGTTTACGGCGAGTGCAGATTTTTCCTTTGAAAAATGGCAATATGAAAAAGAATTAAAAACGCCAGCTGGCGGGTTGACAGAAGTTACTATTGATAATGAAATTTTTGCCAAGGCTAGCTTGGGGTTAGCTGACGTGCGGATTGTGGACGATAAAAATCAGGAAACTCCTTATAAATTAGTTACCCCAAAAGGCAGTCTCAGTAAAACTGAATATGCTCCAAAATTAATTAATAATTCCGTAGCCGAGGGAAAATATGCGAGCGTAATTTTAGATTTAGGTGCTGGGGGCTTGCTGATAAACTCACTAACAATTCAAACGGCCTCGAGTAATTTTCAACGTAACGTTACTATTTATGGGAGTGATAATCAAACGGATTGGCAGATTTTAAAAGCGAGTGGTTATATTTATGATTACACGGATGAAAAAGCTAAAGTTAAAACCCAGAATACGACGGTAGCTTTTAATGATAGTACTTTTAGATTTTTAAAACTTGAAGTTGCGGAAGTTGATCGCAAGCCAATTTTAATTAATTCGGTGGTGGTGAATCGATATTTGCAGGAGGAATTGCGGGAGTTTAAATTGTCGCCAAGTTTTGAAGTTGCTCAAGCTGAAAAAGAGAAAACAACCAGGCTTATTGTTGATTTGGGCCAAAGCGGGATTCCGACTAGTCGGCTAGTGCTGGAGGCGGGAGGCGAAAATTTTAATCGAAGCTTATTGGTTTACGCCAGCAATGATAAAAATTCAACCGCTTGGAGGCAAGTTGGTTCGGGTTATCTTTTTCGTTATGATACGCCAAAGTTTAAGGGAGAAAATAGTAGCGTCAAAATTAGCGAAACAACGGAGCGGTATCTGAAAGTAGTTATTGATAATCAAGATAACGCGCCACTGAATTTTGCTAAAATTACCGCCCTGGCAACGTATCGGGATTTGGTTTTTCAAGCTCAGGCTGGGAGTAGTTATCGTTTATTTTACGGCAACCCTGGGGCTAAGGCGCCGCAATATGACCTAGAAAAGTATTTCCAATATCTTGATTTAAATACGGTTCAAAACGCTACGCTAAGCGCGCAAAAAAACAATGCGCAGTTTATTCCAGCGCCGGCGCCAGTAAAGCCTTTTAGCGAGAGATACGCAACTTTGCTCTCCGTGGCGCTGGTGACGATGGGCGCTATTTTGTTGCTGCTGGTATATAAATTTTTGAAGAAATAAATTTTAGTTAGCTTTGTATTTAATATAAACTCTTTGAAATTTAAGTAAGTTATAATTTATAAAAATAAAATTTATGAGCGAAAATCAAAAAAACAATAACGCGCAGGATTTCTTTCTTTATCTCCTGACATTTCTGGCTTTGACGTTTTTAGCCTTGGGCGCAGGGTCAGTTCTTTTCCAAGCAGTTAATAAATTTCTGCCAGATGAAATTTCGAATAATTTTGATCAGGGCGGAGTGCGTTTTGGCATCGCGGCAATTCTAATTGCTGGTCCACTTTTTTTGCTGATTTCAAGATTTATTAATCAGCGAATTGTCAGTGGGGTAACCTCTCTAGAAGCTGGGGTGCGAAAGTGGCTAACTTATATCGTTTTGTTTTTTGCAGCCGCTACAGTTATTGGCGATCTGATCACGCTGGTTTTAAATTTCCTAGGGGGCGAAACTACCATTCAGTTTCTCTTGAAAGTTTTAGTTATCTTGGTAATTGCGGGCGGAATTTTTGCTTATTATTTTTGGGATATGCGCAAGACGAAGCTTAGCGAAAAAGCTTTGAAAATAAATAAGCTTTCAGCAATTGTCCTGGTGGTATTTTCAGCGGTTGTATTTGTGGGAGCTTTTTTCCTGATTGATTCGCCAGCAACGGCGCGCCTGAAAAGAATTGATAGTCAAACAATTAGCGATGCGCAAAGTGTCGATAGTTCGATTCGTGGTTTTTTTACGCAAGCTGGAAAACTACCCAAAACCCTGGATGATTTAGAACGGACAGGTTTTTCCCCATACTTACAAAGTGCTAATGAAATTGAATATGTTGTGGTAGCTGAGAATACTTATAAACTTTGTGCAACTTTCGAGCGGGCGGATATTGAAGATAAGGATGTTTCTTATAGTGGAGAAGATCTGAGTCAATGGAAGCACGCTGCGGGCGAAGTTTGTTTTGAGCGCATTGCCCTTGATGAAAATGTTAAAGGTTTACCAATTAAATAAACTGGCCTTGCTAAAAGCCCATGACTATTAACAGAAAAAGGAAAAGGCTATTGGCGCACTATTGGATAATGGTGTATAATAATTTCAGGTACGAGCCATCGTACAAAATAAGCAGTTAATAAATAAATAATTTGTTTTTAATTTCGCCCATTGGCGGATTGAGAATGAAAAAAAACTATGGCAAAGTTGACAAAGGCTCAGCTCGTGACAACACTAGCTGAAAAAACAGGTCTTTCAAAAAAAGACATCAGTGGTGTTTTCGATGAGTTGACAACAATCGCTTACAAAGAAGTGAAGAAAGTTGGAGAATTCGTGCTTCCTGGATTTGGAAAGATGGTAAAAGCAAAACGTAAAGCACGTATGGGTGTAAACCCTGCAACTGGCGAAAAAATTAAAATCGCTGCTAAAACTGTGGTTAAATTCCGTTTGGCAAAAGCTGCTAAAGAAGCTGTCCTCTAGTTTTCAAAAGCAATTTGTTTTTTCAAAGCCCCGCCTAGTGCGGGGTTTTTGATACCTAGAAAAATTTCGCTGTTTGCGGTATAATGGAAAAATGCTAAAACAAAAAGAAAAAATTCAGACAGTAGAAAGAGGTTTTGATATTAAGGGCTTTTGGGTTCGGCTCTGGGAGCTACTAGCACCAGTTCACAGGCTAATTAAAAAAGTTCTCTTTTTAATGCTCTTTGTGGAGCTCACGCGTTTAGTGGGGCCCTATGTCTTAAAGCTGATTATTGATTTAATTACCAGTTTCAGCGCTGAAAAAATTCCTCAGATTGTCGGTTTGATTTTCTTGATGTTCTTAACGAATGAAACAGTTTCCTTTTTACAATTTACGAATGATAAGCGAATTTTTAAGATTTTAGCGGAAACTGAATCTGATTTGGCTGGCAACGCGCATCGAAAATTAATTTACCTGGGGCTGGGCTACCATGAAAAAGAAAATACGGGCGGTAAAATTAGTAAAATTCAGCGGGGCGTTGATAAAATTATTGATCTGCTCAGTAATCTTTCTTGGGAAGTTGCGCCGACGATTTTGCAAATTATTTTTACGGCTGGGGTGCTCTTTTGGGTTGACTGGCGTTTTGGGACAGTGATTATGTTCTTCGTGCCGGTTTTCGTATTTTTAACGATTAATGTTAATCGCCGAGTTTTCCCGCTGCGCAAAAGTCGTTTTGATATCTATGAAAAGGCCGCTGGGATGATGACCCAATCAGTGATTAATATTAACACAGTGAAATCTTTTACCCAAGAAAAAAGGGAGTGCTTACGCTTTGGAAAATTACGAGAGCAATTAAAAGTAACTATCTTGCAAGAATACGGAAATATTTTAAGGCAGAATTTGAAACGAAATTTCGTGATTGATGCTGGCCGACTGATGATTTTACTTTTTGGGGCTTATCTGGTTTGGCAAGGTAAGATTACGGTGGGAACCTTGGTGTTTGTTTTTACAATTTCGGAAAAAGCTTTAATTTCGCTGTATCGTATTTCGCGTCTTTATGATCGAATTATGGAAAGTTCGGAGGCGGTGGAGCGAATTTATGATTTATCCAAAGAGGAAACTGATATTAAAAATCCGCGCGGTGGTATCGTGCCAAAAAGTTTAAAGGGATCCATTACTTTTGAAAAGATGAGTTTTGCTTACGCTGATAGCAAACAGTATGCCTTGAAAAATATTAACCTCGAGATTCCGGCTGGCGCGACGACCGCCCTGGTGGGCCCTTCTGGTGGGGGTAAAACCACGCTGGCGAGAATGGTTTATCGTCATTATGATCCAACTGAGGGAGCCGTCTTACTGGATGGCCAGGATTTAAGGACGTATGACCTCTATGGTTTTCGGAATTTTTTTGCCATTGTGCCGCAAGACGTAGAAATCTTTAACGCTAGTGTGAGTGAAAATATCGCTTACGCAAATCCGCAAGCTAGCGCAGCTGAAATTAAAGCGGCAGCGCGGGTGGCTAACGCGGAAGAATTTATTGCGCAACTAAGCAGCGGCTATGAGACGATTGTTGGCGAGCGCGGGATTAAACTTTCGGGCGGTCAGCGTCAGCGCATCGGCATCGCTAGGGCAATTTTAGCCAATCCGAAAGTCCTCATTTTTGATGAGGCCACGAGTAATCTTGATTCGCAAAGTGAACGTCTCATTCAAGATGCCATGGATAAAATTTGTAAAAATCGCACCGTCATTATTATCGCGCATCGCCTCAGCACTATTCGCAAAGCGGATAAAATTGTGGTCTTGGAAAAAGGCCAAGTGGTTGAAACTGGTAGCCATGGCGAACTGGCCCTGGTTAACGATGGACTTTATAAAAAGCTGATTGATTTGCAAAGGATGGGGGATGTGGACTAGGAGCTATAAAGTTAAAAGTTATAAAGTAGTAAAGTTCATAACGTTGTAACGTTCATAAAGTTCATAATGTTGTTTCCCCCAGATATTGCCTAATTTGGATTGATGCCATATAATGGAATTTATGAACATGCAAAGAAAATTACAATTGAAATTTGCGGGGGTGGTTTTGCTGGCTTTGATTGTTGGCCTAATTTCTTATCCTCAGGCGATAAGTAAAGTGCCACCAGTCTATAATTTCGTCAATAAGCTGAAGATTAATCTCGGGCTTGATTTACAGGGCGGAATTCATTTGGAATATAAGGCGGATACTGCCAATGTTGATTCGGCGAAAATCACCGAAGCGCTGCAAGGCGCTCAGGACGTGATTGAAAGAAGAATCAATGCTTTTGGAGTAGGTGAGCCGTTGGTCCAAACCGCGAAGAGTGGTAACGACTATCGAGTGATTGTTGAAATCCCGGGCGTTAAGGATATCGAACAAGCGAAAAACCAAATTAAAGAAACTCCCTTGCTGGAATTTAAAGAGGAAGGGATGGATCCACAAGTCCAACAAATGTTTGATTCTTTTAATGCTAACGCCAAACAAAAAGCAGATTCCTTGTTAGCGCAAGTAAAAGGTGGCGCTAATTTTGAGGAATTAGCTAAGGCTAATAGCGAAGACCCAGGTTCTAAGGATAAAGGAGGTGATTTGGGTTTCGTAAAAAAGGGCGCTTTTGTGCCAGAATTTGATAAAATTCTTTTTGAAAGTAATTTAAAGCCGGGCGAGGTTTATCCTGAATTAGTTGAGTCGCAGTTTGGCTGGCACATTATTAAATTTATTGAAGCGCGCGGAGAAGGGGATAGTTTGGAAGTTCATAGTGAGCACATCCTGCTTTCAAAGCGAACCGTTGAGCAATATCCGCAATTTAAATATAAAGCAACGGGCCTGACTGGTAAGAATTTAAAAAGCGCTTCCGTGGTTTTCCAAAGTCAAGGTCTTGGTGAGCCTCAAATTTCAATTCGTTTTGACGAAGAAGGAACCAAGCTTTTTGCGGAGTTGACAAAAAATAATCTTAGCAAAACTATTGCGATTTTATTGGACGGCGAAATTATTAGCGCTCCAACCGTGCAGTCTGAAATCACGAATGGCGAAGCGGTCATTACGGGAAAATTTACCTTACAAGAAGCTAAGAAATTAGCTCAAAATTTAAATACCGGCGCTTTGCCTTTACCGCTGACCCTTGTTTCGCAACAAAGCATCGAGGCTTCGCTTGGTATGGAGTCATTGAAAAAAAGTTTAATTGCCGGCGCTATTGGACTTGGAGCGGTCATCATTTTTATGTTATTTTTCTATCGTTTCCTTGGGCTGGTAGCATCCATTGCGCTGCTAATTTATACGGGGCTGATGATTACTATTTTTAAAATGTCTGGTATCACGCTGACCCTATCAGGGATTGCTGGTTTTATTCTTTCGATTGGGATGGCTGTGGATGCTAACGTGCTGATTTTTGAACGCACGAAAGAAGAAATTCGAAATGGCAGAACGGTTGTAAATTCTTTGGACGAAGGTTTTAAGCGCGCGTGGACTTCCATTCGCGATGGTAATATTTCTTCGCTTCTGACTGCTAGCGTCCTCTATTTAATGGGAACTGGCTTCGTGAAGGGCTTTGCCGCGACTTTGTTTATCGGCGTCGTCGTCTCGATGTTTACCGCCGTGGTAATTACCCGCACCATGCTTAAATTCATTATCAGCGACTGGATTCACGAAAGAACTTGGTTGGTGGGAGTTAGATCTAAAAATCCTAAATCCTAATGTCTAAATCCTAAACAAATTAGAATATTCAAATTTTAAAAAATTAGACATTAGAAATTAGATATTAGAAATTAAAAATATGCTTAACATTATTGCCAAAACTAAATACTCCTATATCTTCTCTGGCGTACTGACTATCCTGAGCGTTTTAAGCTTGCTGGTGTGGGGATTAAAATATGATATTGACTTTACTGGTGGGACGATGATGGAAGTAAAATTTGCTAATACTGTTCCAACTAACCAAGAAATTTCTGATTTGTTTGCGGGGGTAAAGCTTGATAGTTTAACGATTCAGGCCTCGGGAAATAATTCAGTTTTAATTCGTTACGCAGCTGAAGATGATAAGGTTAACGAAGAAGCTTGGAAAGCGATTAACGCAAAATATCAAGACGCTACCCAATTGCGCGTAGACTTTGTCAATTCTTCAGTTTCTAAAGAGCTTAAAACTAAATCGCTTAACGCCCTTGGTCTGGCAATCGCTGGGATTATGGCTTACATTGCTTGGGCTTTTCGCAAAGTTTCTCGTCCGGTAGAGTCTTGGAAATATGGCGCTGGCGCCGTGATCGCGTTGGCTCATGACATTATCATCACTACGGGGGTTTTCTCGCTCCTGGGGCATTTCTATGGCATTAAAGTTGGCATCCCGTTTATTGCAGCCCTGCTGACCATCCTTGGTTTCTCGGTGCATGACACTATCGTCGTTTATGATCGAACGCGCGAAAACTTATTGCGAGGTAGCGCGAAAGAACCTTTTGCGCAGGTGGTTAATCGCAGTCTGAATGAAACCATGGTGCGTTCAATTAATACTTCCATGACCGTAATCGTAACCCTACTAGCAATTTATCTTTTCGGTGGCGCTTCGATTAAATATTTCTCTTTGGCTTTGCTAGTCGGCGTAACCTTTGGAACTTATTCCTCGATTTTCATCGCCTCCGCCCTACTGGTAACCAGTCATGAATTGACGGTGAAATATAGAAAATAGGGAAAAATTTGAAATTTGAAGTTTTTAATTTAAAATGAGTGATAAAATGTTTTAATTTTTAAATTTAGAAATTTAGTCATTTCGTTGAGAAATTTCCGCCATAGGCGGATCAGCCTTTGGCTGAGATTTAAAATTTAAAATTTAAAATTAAAAATTATTAAAATATCTTATGGGTATTCTTGATGTATTTAAAAAAGACAAAAAAAAGAAGATTGCTAATCCTGGTGATCCGCAGAGTATGAATATGCTCCAAAAGATGGCGATGAAAAAGTTGGAAAAAATGAATCCGCAGGAACGGGAGAGTTTGATGAAAAAGGTAATGACGCCAGAGAATATCCAAAAAAATAAAAAGGATATCCTCGCCACGCTCGAGCAAATGGAAAAATCTGGTCAGATGAACAGCCACCAAATTTTTGAAGCCAAAAAAAGACTGGGACTCTTGTAGTCTCGGTTTTTTTATAATAATTGTTGCTAAAATTATGAAACTTTATCATGGATCAAAAAGCGACATTGGCTCAATAGAAAGAAGGCAGGCCGGAAAGGCTGATCATATTGTAGTTCCAGAGACAGAGTTACAAAATGCAATTTATTTAACGCCAGATTATGGTTTTGCTTTAGCTTGTGGGGCAAGGCCCAATGGAATTACAACAATAGATAATGAAAATAAGACTATTAGCTTTGAAAATTCCGATCGCTTTGATTCTAATGAAAAGGTTTTTGTATATGAAATTGATGCTGATGATATCTCAAAAGAAAATATAAAGCAGATTGATGAACTGCAATTTGTTGTGAGCAATATGGAAAGTTTGCCGTTTGAAAATAAATTTATTCACAAAGCCGGGGATGTGCAGAAATATTACGAATTAACTAATTGGAAAGAAAAGCCAAAGGATACCGGTATGGGCTTTAAAATAAGATAAATGGAAGCAGTTACTCTAATAGGGAAACGCATTAAGATACACTACTATTAACCAAAAAACCAAAAAAGGCTTAAAATAGGCAAAGTTGACAAAAGTAGTGGGATATTGTAAGCTAAAGATGTTAATTTGAGCTATGTTTGGCTTATGAAAAATGATAAAAACTTACTTTCGATGCTACTTCGATATCCGGCTTCAGTGCTGACTTTTAAGGATATTTCTTTGATTTGGCGAGACACGCG
>CAILTR010000049.1 GCA_903837175.1 uncultured bacterium | reverse complement strand
CGCTTTTGGGCGAAAGAGCAATAATCGGTTCGAACTTGCCATTGCCTTTCTAAAAGACGCCAACCAAGCCGAAAAATACGCTCAACAAGAAAATCCCGAAAGGATTCGGGATTTTCTCAAAAAGATTGGTTCGAACTTCCGCATTGCCGACCGCACTTTGGTTTTGGATTTCAAAAATGCCTTCAAAATTGCGGAAAAATACCATGCCGAGGCGCTTTGCGCCGAGGATGTTTCTTACGATTTCACAAAAAGTGAAAATTGGCGGAGGGGAGAGGATTCGAACCTCCGATACCATTTCTAGTATGCCACCTTTCCAAGGTGGTGCACTCGACCACTATGCGACCCCTCCATTGGTGTATCATGTATTTTGTATAATGTATTTTGTATAAAATCAAACACAACATACTCTCACACGATACACCTTGACCTAAAAGCTATCAGCTAATGAAGCTAGAAGCTAATTTTATATCGTCTTCACTCCCACCAGCTGCATTTTTTCTTTGTTGTCATTGGCGCTGCCAAAAATGGCAATGACTTTGTCTCCATCCTTCAATTCTCCGGTACTTTTGCGATAGGCAATCATTTCTTCCAACACTTTTGACAATTCTTTTTCTTGAGTGAAGAAAGGTTGCGCTCCCCAAACAAGAGCCAACTGATGATAGGTTTTTTCATTGTTGGTTGCCACAAAAAGCGGTTTTTCTGATCGAAAATGTGACATCATGCGAGCGGTGAAACCTGAAACACTGGCCAGCACAATCGCTGTTGAAGCGCTATTTTTGGCCAGATCAAAAGCACCCTTGACCAAATTTTTGAAATCATCATCAATATCAAGTTTCATCAAATGAGTCACATCATCAAATGGCGAAGCCTCAGTGTGCTGGATGATGTCTCGCATCGTGCGCACACTTTCCACGGGATATTTTCCGCCGGCACTTTCTCCGGAAAGCATCACAGCGTCAGCATGATCAACCACAGCATTGGTCACATCAGAAATTTCTGCGCGAGTTGGACGCGGATTGACAATCATTGAATCCAGCATTTGCGTGGCCACAATCACCGGCTTCATGTGTTGCAAACTTTTTTTGACAATTTCTTTTTGCAAAACAGCAACTCTGGTGCCTTCAATTTCAACGCCAAGATCTCCACGAGCCACCATCACAGCGTCTGTTTTGTTGATAATATCATCCAAGTTTTTAATAGCTTCTTTGCGTTCAATTTTAACAATAATTTGCGGCAGATTGTCCTCTCGTCCCAAAAATTCCTTCATTTTTCCTCGCAGATATTCCACGTCACTGCCGGAGCCAACAAAAGAAAGTCCAATGAAATCAACCTCATTTTCCATCAAAAATTTCAAATCTTGCTCATCTTTTTCAGTCACGGCACTAATTTTGAGTTGCGAATCTGGCACATTGACCCCTTTCCGATTTTTGATTGTCCCGCCATCAATCACCTCACCCAACATCACGCCGCCGTCTTTTTCGCGCACCACCAACTTCATCAGACCATCTTCAATCAAAATCTCATGGCCAACCTCGATATCATCAACGATATTGCCCGCATCCAAAGTTAGTTTTTTATCATTGGAAATTTGCTCATTTGAAATTGTTTGGAAATTGGAAATTGGAAATTGGAAATTTGGAGCCTTAACAACATCACTGATTAAAATAAATTCACCAGTCTTAATTTCAATCGGAGCCTCAACCATAGTCCGGATACGAGGACCCTTAAGGTCTCCCAAAATTCCAATCGGCACATTCATTTCAGCTGAAAGTTCCCGAATGGTTTTGATTGCCTTGCCATGCCATTCGTGGTCGCCATGCGAAAAATTAAGTCGCGCCACATTCATGCCGTTTTCAATCATCGCTCGCAAAGTTTCTTTGGTGTCCGAAACCAAGCCTAAAGTCGCCACAATTTTTGTTCTTTTCACCATATTTTTTCTTATTTATTAACCAATTAAAAAAATAATTCGAATCATTCGAGTGTTTATTCGAGTCATTCGAATCGCTGTTTACATCTCATGTTCTCATATTAAAACAAAAAAATCAACTCCGCAAAAAATTACTCAAAAAAACAAAAACAGGCTTTTTGAGTCCTGTTTTTGGAAAAAGCAAATTTTGTTTGCTAGTTTTTGTAAAGTTCTTTCACTTGAAACAAAATATACCAGCCAATAATTGCACTAATGATTCCCCCTACCAGTCCATTAACTGAGAGGATGCTACCAATTAAACTAATGACACTGGCATAAAAAAGCAACTTCCAAGCGCCCTTAGTTCTTTTGAAAAGTCCTGGCACGGCGATAACTTCAATGACCAGCGTAATAATGGAAACAATAAGAGCAATGATTGCGCCCAAGCCCCAACCGAAACCATAGCCGGCAGTCAGTCCTCCCAGTATGGCAAAAGGAGAAAGAATGGCTGAAATTCCCAGCGCTGCAAAAATCAAAGGCAACGCCAAAACTGCGAAAATAATAACCAAAAAGGGCGTAGCGCTAACGATGAACTCCTTGGCTCCCGCTGGCAAAGTGAAAGGGGCCTTCTTAACCATATGCTCATCCAAGAATGCTTCGAGTTGAGCCACCAAACTCTTGATGTCTGACTTCGAACTGCTTGCGTCAGTTTTCTGCTGACTCCCTGTTTGTGCTGTTTTTTCCGTCATACGTTTTTTGTTAAATTAAAAATTAAATCAAATTATTTAAAGTTGTTTGTTTGCCAACTATTACTACCATCTTTTGTCATTTATATTCTAGCACTTTCACTAAAATTAGCCACTACCTGCGGATGTATTATGTATTATAATTACTGATTACTAATTACTAAATCCCTCCAATTCCCTGAAAATCTCTTCCGGAATTGGATTATTTTTCGGGCTCACTCCCGGATAACGCCAAGCACTGATGATGCAAATCTTTGGCTTTGCAGAATTTGAAATTTTAAATTTTAAATTTGAAATTATGGACTTTTTATCTTTTACTTTATTTTTTAATTTACTGGTTCCTGCTTGTTGAATATTGCTTGTTGAATCTTGACTATTGATTATTGCTTTAAGTTGGTACATCACCCAAATTTCTTGATTCCAGTTTTCTTGGGCTTCTTTTTCTTCAGTGTTTTCCTGCTCAGTATTAAAGTCGCCAAAAGAAGGTCTGCCCCACTTTGGCTTGACTTTTCCCTTCTTAATGCTGCCCACGGGAAGCATCACTGCAACTGTATCTTGAGCAACTCCTGTTTCCGTTCTTTTCGGATTTCTAATCACGCCCAAAACTTTCTGCTCGGAAAGACCATAATAATGCATCTTTTCAGTCACATGGGCCGTCCAATGATATTTATCCGTGTTTTTCGGGGATTTCCATTGCATATTTACTTATACTGAATCGATTAAATTACTTACACTTTGTCATTCCCGCGCCCGTCTGCAACGATGTAGCACTTCGGGCAGGTAGGCGGGAATCCAGGCTCTAATGCGAGTCTAGATTCCCTTTTTCAAGGGAATGACATACCACGAATTTATTTGATTTAATATCAGCTTAAAGCTTATTTGATTTCTGTCCAAATTTTTTTAAAAACTTCGCGCATGTTGTGAGCCATGACTGCATCATGAATCTCAACCAAATAAAAGGGATGCTGGCGAGTGACAATCATAACCAGGTAATCGCCCATAATCCAAGTCGAAGCGCTAAAATCAATATTGCCGTCCCAAAAACCAATCTTTCTTTCCTTGAACTTTCCTGAGAGTTCTTTCTCTGCTTGGGATTGATTACTTATTAGCTTAACCTTGATATCATAATGTTTCCAAACCCAATTTATCCAATCCATGTAATGTTTAACAAAGCTGTCATCCTGGAAGCCCCAAAAAGTCTTATCCTCCTTGTGCAAGCTCTCATCCCACCTATCCATACGCTTGTATAAAAATTCCGCTAAGTCTTCCTCTTCGATAAATCGTATCTTTGGAACCGAATATGTACGACTCTGGGGAAGTTTTTCAATTTCTGCAGCCAATTTTTCAGCAATTTTTTTTCTTTCTTTAAGGTTCTCTTGTTGATGGTAAAACATCTCTTGCACCTGTTCCGAAGAAGCTGGTGAAAAATATAAAATTTTAGCGCTTATATCCTCAACAACCAAACCTTTTTCTTTTAGTTTGCCTAAAATAGCATAGACGGTTGATCTATTGACCTTGGTAATCTTGGAAAGGCGCGCTGGCGTTGCCTTTCCCTGCTCAAAAAGAGCTAGAAATATCTCTATCTCTTTCGTTGAAAGACCAAGTTGTTGTAATAATTCTTGTATCATATTGCTTAATCTTAGCATTTTGTCAAGAAATTGTCAACAGTTATTTACCCTTATTTTAAAGCAAACTTATCCTATTTATAAGAAATACAGTTTACAAATTATTGACAATCCTCTAAAATTGATATACGATATATTGTTAATAAAAAATTAATTGTTAAAATTTATTATGTAAATATGACCAGTCCTGGCTATACTAAACCAGTACCTAAGAGAGTAGCATTTTGAAAAAACTGGGTTTTGGCGTAAAATACGGGCACATTAATCTAAAAAACTATGCCCGCAAAAACACGCAAGCAGTACAAGCCGGAATT
>CAILTR010000048.1 GCA_903837175.1 uncultured bacterium | reverse complement strand
TTACAAGAATTAGGATATGATGTTGTAATGCTAAAAACCCATGCACATCCGGATGAAAATGCAGAATGGATTGAACTCAAGCCGAGATTAATTCGCTCCGCCCATTAAGGAAGAGTGGGATAATTTAGAAAAATCAAAAAAAGCCTCGACGCATCGAGGCTTTTATTATATCCAAAAACACTTTTTTAAACCCTCCCATTCCCTCCCCTTAAAACCCTTTCTTCCCCATTTTTTTCTAAAACAATAATCGTCGAAGGCTTGGCTTTCAACTGCCCGTCATCGACATAGAAGTCAACTTGGTCGCCAAAATATTTCTTAGCTTGGTCGATCGTCTGCGCGGGAGGTTGACCAGCTAAGTTGGCGCTAGGCGCCACGAGCGGGCCAGTTTCTTTAAGTAACTTTAAAAGTTTTTCACTGGCCGGCAAACGAAACGCCAAAGATTTCAAACCGCGATGTAAGTAAAAAAACTTTTCCGCCGGACAAGCAAGTACCACGCTCACTGGCCCCGGCCAAAACGCTTTTAATTTTTTCACTTGCGCTTTCGAAATTTCCACATTAAAAAGTTTTAAATCCTTAATCGAAGAAATTAAAATTATCATCGGCTTTCCTAAGTCCCTTTTTCGTACGCCATAGATCCGCTCAACAGTTTCCTCCTTCAAAGCACTCCCCACCACCCCATACAGCGTGTCAGTTGCCACCACCCCAATTTTCCCAACCGCTAAATTTTTTATTAAATCTTTTTTATCTTCCATAATTAATAAAAAAATTTGAAATTCTTAAAATGTATTTGCATTTTGCATTCTTTTTCCGCACATTGCGCAGTGCGTAGGTAAAAGACGAACGATGAGCGTTAAAAAATTTTAAAACGCAGTGAGGTCAGCAGGCCGAACGGAGTGGAAATTTTAGCGAAGAGCGAAGTCTTTGCCCCAGCAACACCTGTCCGCCTTGGGAGGAAGCACGTGCGGGATTTCCTTGCCTGCCGGCTTGTCTGCCGATAGGCAGGTAGGCAAGTTTTGTAACTTTTCTATTAAAAGAAAAGTTAACCCGCTACATGATAATCTTCTTATTAATCTTCTCTTCCAATTTTTCTTGATCCGACTCAAACCTTGCTTTAAAAGTCGCGGTGGCCGGAGGTTGGGGCGTAGCCTCCTCTTGGCTGAAAAAGGCCAGATAAATTATTTCTAAAATTCCTAAAGTATTTAAAATTATCATCGCTAAAAACCAACCGGATTGCGCCCGACGAGCACTCCGCCAAAGTGCCACTGCTTTCCAAGGTAAAGTCCAGAGTAAAATTAAAACAATAACCCAAACATGACCAGCCAAAAGCTCCGCAAGATTATTTTCCATAAAATAAGTTTAAAAAATTAACCAATTTTCAAATTATACCACACCCTCGCTTTTATTTGTACTTTTATAGATTTGTTTGTCTGCAACGCTATTCTTAAGCATTGCGGGTAGCTATTTTAGCGGGTCTTTCACGCTAACAATATAACAATTCAACAATATAACAATTTTCCATTTGTTCTTTCTGAAATTATATTATATAATATTCATATAAAACAAAAATCAAAATCCGGGTGATTCTTGAGAATTTTTTTCAGGCTTTTCCCGTCGAAAAATAAAATGACTACTCAACATTCAACTGAAGAAATTAGCGACGCTGAAAAAGCTCACAAGATTGAGATGCTCCGGCAGATGATTCTTAACGCCGAAAAAACGATGCAAAGCGCCAAAGCCATGCTATTGCAAATGGAAGGCAAGAAAAAGACTGGTCGTAAACGAAAGCTAGAAACTGACGAAGGCGACGGCAGTATTATTGAAGGAACTTTCGATGGCCAGATTATGCATGGTACCGACGGCCGACAATATCCCGTTCCAGCTAATTACGCTTCAAAATCAAAACTTGTCGAAGGCGACTTACTTAAATTAAATATTACCCTTGATGGGTCTTTTATCTATAAACAAATCGGACCAGCAAACCGCCGCAGTGTAATTGGGATTGTTAGCCAAGACGAAAAAGGTAACTATTTTATTTTGTCCGAAGGAAAACCTTACCGAGTTTTACTTGCCTCAATTACCTATTTTAAAGCCGAACCAGGCGATGAGGTTGTCATCATGATTCCGCGCGACCTAGATTCTAACTGGGCTGCCATTGAAAATGTTTTAGCTAAAGGTGGCGAATTTAAAATGCCTGAAGTTGCCCAAGCTAAGCCAAGCCCAACCAAAGCCCAAGCCGAGCAGGAAGATTCTTTCCAGCCAGCGCCACCAACCAGTCGCTTTCCCTCCGACGGAGGTTTTAATTCTTGGAAAAAAGATTTAACGCAGGTTGAGCCAGCGCCAAAGGAAAGCCCAGCCGCAAAGGCAGAAGATGTCGAAGATGAATGGACTTCAGATATCGCAGAGCTAGAAAAAGAAATTGCCGCCCAACAAGCTTCCCAAAAATCACCATTTTCAAATTAAAAAAATCATGCATTTAAAAATCTAGCGACCAGCCATTAAGGGAGCTAAGCTCTCTTAACTCATCTACTAATACTAAACTTAAACGTTATGCCAACACCAACTAAACCAGAGTTAAGAATCACCCAGCGCGATTACAAATTCGCTGTTGCCTTAGGATTACTAATCGGAGTTTTACTTTTGCCAGTTTTGCAAACCACTAGTCCAGCTCTTTACGCTAAATTTTATCTAGCCGTAGTTCCTCTTTTTCTCTTAGCTACTCCAATCGGACTGCGCATTGCTTTTCTGATTAGTAAAAAAATTCCCATTATTTATCAAATCGCTAAATTCGGCGTTATCGGGGTTGGTAACGTTTTAGTTGATCTTGGCGTGCTTTCACTCCTAACTATCGTCTTTAGCTCGCAACTAAAAATTGAAGCCTCTACAGCATTAATCGGCATCGTAACTTTCTATTCACTTTTTAAAGCAATCTCTTTTATTATTGCTAATATCAATAGTTATTTTTGGAACAAACACTGGACTTTTGATCAAGGCAAGAAAAAACAAACTAAATCAGAATTTGTCCAATTTTTTGCGGTCAGTCTCGTTGGCTTCTTAATTAACGTCTTTGTGGCCTCAGTTGTTTTTAAAATAATCTTAGGCTCACTAACTAGTCTCAATTCCGGACAACTCGGTCTCCTCGGTGCCGCCGCCGGCTCCATTGTCGGCCTGGCCTGGAATTTCATCGGCTACAAACTCTGGGTATTCAAGGCACGATAACACAAAACATGAAACATGTATCAAGGAAACAAAATACAAAATTAAACATAACAACATAAACTTCCTTTTTGAGGGAGTTTTTTTTATTCTTTTACTGTGATATAATCCCATTGTAATTTTGAATCAAATCGTATTCCATGTTCCATGTTCCATGTTTCATGTTTCATGTTTTATGTTATATGACTTTAAATATGTCCATCTCTCTCTACCGAAAATACCGACCGCAAACTTTCTCGGATGTAATCGGTCAAAAACATATCGTGCAGACGCTTGCCAACTCGATTATTAGCGACCGAATTGGGCATGCTTATCTTTTTACGGGCCCGCGCGGGACTGGCAAGACAACATTGGCTCGCATTTTTGCCAGAGCGGTCAACTGTGTCAATCCGCAAGGTGCTAACCCATGCCTGAAATGTGATATTTGTAAGAATATTACCGAAGGCCGGTCTTTGGATATTTTTGAAATTGACGCAGCTTCAAATACTGGGGTCGATAATATTCGCGAACTGCGCGAAAACGTCAAGTTCCCACCTTCCCACGCTAAATTTAAAGTCTATATTATTGACGAAGTCCACATGCTTTCGACGGGCGCTTTTAACGCGCTCCTAAAAACGCTCGAGGAACCGCCAGCGCACGTAATTTTTATTCTAGCCACCACCGAAATTCATAAAGTCCCTGAGACGATTATTTCGCGTTGTCAGCGTTACGATTTCACGCGTCTTTCACTGGAACACATTATCGAAAAACTTTCCACCATCGCCAGTAGCGAACATATTTCAATTGAAAAAGAGGCGCTCGAAATGATTGCGGTAGCTTCCGAAGGAGGGATGCGCGACGCTGAATCGCTTTTTGCGCAAGTGATCGCGTTTGAAGATAAAAATATTACTGGCGCCAAAGTCGAAGAGTTGCTCGGGACAACTAAGCGTCAATCCCTAGAAGCCCTCGCCACCCATCTTTTTTCTAAAAATACGACCGAGGCTATTGCCCTTATTAACCAACTCTCGCAAGATGGCTATGACCTGGACGTTTTTAATAAATCTTTTCTGAATTACCTGCGTCAAATTATGCTTGTAAGCGTCGACGAAAAATTAGCTAAACTTTTTTCTTTTGAACTAACCAGCGAGCAATCCCAAGCCCTTTTGCTTCAAGCCAAGGGTAAGTCACCCCAAGAAATTCTTTTTGTTGTCCAATGCTTTACAGAAATTGGCGGAAAAATTAAATCCGCTTTTATTCCCCAGCTACCCTTAGAGATGGCCATTATTAAAGCCGCTGGCGGACCGCAAAAAATCAACCCAAGCCAACCTCCCGTAGTAACTCAATCGGTCAATTCTCCCACCCCAACCCCCGCGCCGGCTCCAACTACGGCGCCAACGACTTTTACCCCGCCCAAAGTCATCCAGGCCCCAGTAAACGCCCCAACCTTGGCCCCAGAGCCTAAAAGCGCTCCCATAGCACCCCCGCTTGAAAAACCTTTACCTGAGGCAAAAATTGAAATTACCAAAATCACCCAACCCGCAGAAATTAAAAATGAAGCCCAAATCGCCGATTCAAATTTTACTTTAAATGACATCAAGAAGAACTGGGATCAGTTTATTAAGGAAACGAAAAAATTAAATCATTCCATTGCAGCCTTTCTCCAAAATTCCCAACCAATCTCCGCCGAATATGGCATCCTCACCATCGCCACCACCTTTAAATTTAACCAAGAAAAACTCAACGAGCACGCCAATAAATTGACAATGGAAAGCGTTTTTGCTAAAATTCTTGGGTTGCGCTTACTTATCAAAGTGGTCACGACCAAAGAAGCTGGGATCACTATTGCCTCCAGCCTCCGTCAACCCACTAATTCCAATAACGCACCCACCCCACCCTCCGAAACCAGTTCCCTGCTTTCAAATGCAATGAATATTTTAGGAGGAAATTTGGTAGAATAAGAAATAGTTTATAAAGTTTTTAAAGTTTATAAAGTTTTTAAAGTTTATAAAGTTTATAAAGTTATAAAGTTGCATGAATCAATTCTTCATGTTTTTACTTTACAAACTTTGTAACTTTTTACTTTTAAACTTACGCTGGGGATTAGCCAAGCGGTAAGGCAACGGGTTTTGATCCCGTCATTCCGGGGGTTCGAATCCCTCATCCCCAACAAATAACAAAAAACAAGGACATTCTTAAAAATGTCCTTGTTTTTTGTTATATATTCATTGTGGAAGGGATTCGAAGGGTATTTTTAAAAAGCAAACGATTTTGCTTTTTAAAAAACCCAGGCTCCGAAGGAAAAATTTCTCCGTGTACCCACGAGAAATTTTGGGTGAGGAGGAATCCCTCATCCT
>CAILTR010000047.1 GCA_903837175.1 uncultured bacterium | reverse complement strand
GATGTTTGCTAAACTAACACAAAAGGATGTAGATGCTGTCGTTAAAGGCATCAATAATCGTCCGAGAAAGCGTCTTGGCTATTTAACTCCCTACGAGGTATTTGTAGAGGGCAAAATTGCAACTCAAGCTAGAATGTAGGC
The DNA here is from genome assembly GCA_903837175.1 of uncultured bacterium. Classification (GTDB taxonomy): domain Bacteria; phylum Patescibacteriota; class Minisyncoccia; order Moranbacterales; family GWC2-37-73; genus CAIPMZ01. The sequence continues at coordinate 10,424 of CAILTR010000047.1, read as the reverse complement.
CAGCTTAAGCCCCTGAGATAATTTAGCTAAGGTGTTTATGGTGATTTTTTAAGCTGCGCTGTTTATTTTTTGAATTGTTCCACGTGGAACATCAATTTTCCTTGAAGCTGGAAGTAAAAATTTAACTATTTCCCTACTCCCTTCTTACCTTTCTATCTTTGGACCTTAATTGTTCCACGTGGAACAATTAAGTTTTTTTGGAATTGAAATAAGTTGATTAATTTTTTTTTAGATATTGTTCCACGTGGAACAAACAAAATTCCCCGCTAATTCTTTGCAGCCGTTTGTTGCTTATAATAGGCAAACATTTGCTTATGCACGGATCTTTTCTAAATGATTCATTATTCGACAAAGTAAGAGCTTACCCTGGGCGGACCAAGCAGCCCGTCTAATTTTGGAGGAAGCGACAATACCAAGAGGGTTGAAACAAGGTCTATTTTATTGGAGTGAGGCTATTGGATCTAGGTCTAGCTATGCAGTGTCAATACTTTTTCATATATAATACTCAAACTTGTTCAATTAATGTTCCACGTGGAACATTAATTTTAGCTAAAGCTGTAAATAAAATTTTAGTTATTTTTTTTATTCCCTCCCTGCCTTCATTTTAAAAAACTTGAATTGTTCCACGTGGAACAATTCAAGTTTTTTAGAATCGAAATGAGAAGGTTAATTTTTTTGTGTAATGTTCCACGTGGAACAAATAATTTTAATTTAACAGTTTTCCGAAGCTTTTTTGGCTCTTTGATTTGGCGGCAAGGTCCAATCGAAAAAGGAAATTTTTCTAAGATGAAGAATTTCGAGCAATTTAATCTAGAATTGTTCCACGTGGAACAATGTTCTGCAAAAATAACTTGTGAAAATTTAAGTAGCTTTTTTTAAATTTGTTCCACGTGGAACATCTAACATTCCCCCTGATTGTTTATGTCCATATTTTGCTTATAATAAGCTTTTAATCTCTGACTCTTTGAGTTTGTTTTTTTAATAATTTGTTTAAGCTTGGTTGGTAGTTATTGTTCCACGTGGAACAATGGCTGGTTTGCTTTTGGTACTTTCCCTCAAATAGCTATTTTAGCTTTTTTGATCAACGTTAATAAACCAATTTTTAGACCTAAAACTGTTCCACGTGGAACAATGCAACCTTTATGGGAGGAATAACTCACGAAAGCAACTTGACAAAAACAAGGATAAGTTGTGTAATATAATAAAGACTGGTATTTTTGGTTAACTCGGATAGTTTAGGGTTTATTTTTTAAGGGGATAATTGACTATTGTGGCAAAAAGCTGGTAAGATGGGGATACTCTTATTGGGCCCATAGTATAGCGGTAGAACGGATCCATGGCATGGATCAAATCGGGGTTCGACTCCCCGTGGGTCCACATTTATATTATAAATTAAATTTTGCGCTTGTAGCTCAATGGATAGAGCTGATCCGTCCTAAGGATAAAATGTAGGTTCGATTCCTGCCAAGCGCACAACTCTAGGCTTATGTTAAGTAAAATTCCTCAGTCAGTGCTCGAGGTTTTAGAAAAAATTGAAAAAGGTGGCTTTGAGGCATACATCGTAGGTGGTTGTGTGCGTGATTTGCTGTCTAAAAAAGAGCCCAATGATTGGGATTGTGCCACTAATGCAACTCCTCCTCAAATCGTAGAATTATTTCCAGACAGTTTTTACGAAAATGAATTTGGTACAGTTGGGGTTAAGGTTGAGCCATTTTTAAAAGCTACTGCCCTAAATCCAGCACGAGAGCACGATGTAATTGAAGTAACAACTTATCGCATTGAGTCCAGTTATTCTGATCGTAGGCGGCCAGACGAAGTTAAATTTGCGCAAACACTAGCTCAAGATTTGGGTCGGAGAGATTTTACGATGAATGCAATAGCTTTGAAAATTACAAATTACAAATTACAAATTACAAATACAGCTTCGGACACAAGAAAAAAGAAAGATTGTGAATTTGAAATTGTGGATTTATTTGGTGGGCAGGCGGATATTAAAAACAAAATTATTCGAGCGGTGGGCAAGGCTGACGAAAGATTCAATGAGGATGCGCTTCGGATGATGCGAGCGATTCGTTTTCATGCTCAGTTAAATTTTAAGATTGAAGTGGAAACCTTTGAGGCCTTAAAAAAGAATGCCGGCTTAATTTCGCATGTTGCAAATGAACGAGTAAAAGATGAACTGATTAAAATTATTCTTTCAGCTAATCCAGCTGAAGGAATTGACATGCTTCAAAAAACAGGAGTTTTAAAATACATTTTGCCTGAATTGGAAAGCGGAGTGGGAATTGCTCAAAATAGGCATCATATCTTTACGATTTATCAACATTGTTTAATGTCACTGAATCATTGTCCGTCCAAGAAGCTTGAGGTTCGGCTGGCAGCCCTTTTTCATGATATTGCGAAACCCCAAACAAAAAGAGGTGAAGGTACTTTCGCTACCTTTTATAGCCATGATCACGTAGGTGCGCGGATTGTGGAAAAAATTCTTAGAAGGCTGAAATTTTCAACTGAGGTTATTGACAAAGTAGTCCTTTTGGTTGATAATCATATGTTTTATTATAATCCCGAGGAGGTTGGGGAGAGCAGTGTGCGGAAGTTGATTAAAAAAGTTGGGCTTGAAAATATTAAGGATTTAATTGATTTGCGAGTGGCTGACCGCCTAGGGAGTGGAACGCCGAAAGCCAAACCTTATAAGCTAAGGCACTTAGAATATCTTGTGGAAAAAGTTTCCAAGGATGCGGTTTCAGTTAAGATGCTGAAAATTAATGGCAATGATTTGATGAAAGATTTGGGCCTTGCTCCTGGGCCGAAAATTGGGGCAATTTTAGAAGTGCTTTTAGCTGAGGTGATTGAAGAAGCCGAGAAAAACAATCAAGCTCAACTTTTAAGGCGAGCTAAGGAGCTGGATAGTGAAGATTTGTCGAAGCTACGGGAAATGGCTAAGGAAAAAATTGAAGAAAAAAAGGAAGAAGATAACCAGGAAATAAAAGGGAAGTATTGGGTTAGCTAACTTTTTAAGCTTTTTAGACTCGCAGTTGTTGGTTAATTTAAATAAGACAATATTATGCAAATTAAAATTGAAGCAATTCAGGAAAATCCGGTTAGTCTGTTGCGAAGGGCGGGATATACTTTTCAACGTCACGAAAAAGATGAAATGAGTTTCGTCAGGCCCTTGGCGCGTAGTGGTTATCCACGCTTTCATATGTATGCTCATTTGGAAGGCTCAAGTTTAGTCATAAATTTTCATTTGGATCAAAAGAGAGAAACTTATGGGGAGGGGACTCGCCATCACGGGGAATACGAAGATGAGGGAGCGCTCAAAGTTGAAGCGACGAGAATTCAGCAGATTTTGAATTAATCTTGCTCAAATGGAGTAAATGGTTTATACTCCATTTATTGCCTTGGTGGCGGAATTGGTATACGCGCTAGTCTTAGGAACTAGTTCTCGCAAGGGATTGGGAGTTCGAGTCTCCCCCAAGGCACATGCAGAAAATAATTGTCTTAGTTGAAAACGCTGGAAAGCGGATTGATAAATTCCTGGCAGAGGAGTTTTTTTTGTATTCTCGCGGAGAAATTGTAGCGAAAATAAAAGAAGGTAGCGTTTTAGTCGGTGGAAAAAAAATAAAGCCCAGTTATCGTTTAGAAGAAGGCAATAAAATTGAGCTGGAGGATTTTTCGCACCAGCAAAGAAAACTTTTACTGAATGAAAAAATTAAAATAGACCTTATTTTTGAAGATGAAAAGATGCTAGTTATTAATAAGCCAGCTGGCTTGCAAGTTCATCCGAGTGAATATAAGCAGGCTGATACCTTAACAAATGCGCTACTGGCAAAATATCCCGAGCTGATTGATGTGCATGATGACTCCGTTGAAGCGTATCTGCGACCCGGGATCGTGCATCGTTTAGATAAAGATACTTCTGGCGTAATGGTGGTTGCGAAAAATAAAAAAACGTTTGAGCAATTAAAAAAACTTTTTAAAGACAGGGAAATAACTAAAAAATATTTAGCCATCGTTAGTGGAGTAATGGAAAGTAGCAGCGGCCTTATCCAAAAGTCCTTGGCTCGTTCAGTAGGTTTTAGTAAGCAACTTATTGCCAGAGAAAATACAAAAACTAAAGTGCGCGAGGCAGCAACAGTTTATGAGGTTCTACATCAATACTTAGCCTATGCTTTATTGGAGGTTACGCCGAAAACTGGCAGAATGCATCAGATTAGGGTACACTTAGCCTCAATTGGTAATCCAATCATTGGCGATCTTATTTACGGAAAGAAAAAAGAGGCTTCAGCTAGCGAAAAAACCGTGCAAAGGCAACTCCTGCATGCGAAAAATCTCACTTTTCAGCTAGATGGAAAAAGTTATGATTTTGAGGCTAAAATGCCAAAAGATTTCGTTGATTTCTTGGCTAAAATAAAAGAAAAAAGATAGATAGTGTGATAGCTTGACGGAAAACCTTTTTACTAGTATGATGGAAAAGCTTTTTAATTTACTTAATGAAGTTTCCTGAAGCCGATTTCGGGCTTGCCTAGCAGTCAGCAAGTGCAAGGACGGGGATATAATGTTATGCCCAGTAGTGAGAATTCAAAATTGGTGCAAATATTAGAAAAATTTTAAAAAGCGAACTTAATTTAAGAATAATAGAATTTGTAGGTTTTTTTGAGCAGAGCTCATTTGAATTTCTACTACTGGGTATGAATAATAAATTGATGGAATTTAATAAAAGTCAAAAAACAGCTGAAATGCCTAAATTTAGGGCTGGCGATGTTGTTAAGGTTTTTCGTAAGATTATTGAAGGTGGAAAAGAACGCATCCAGGTTTTTGAAGGGATGATTATTGCGATTAAGGGAGCTCAGAGCTCATCTGCGATGATCACCGTGCGAAAAGTTTCCAATGGATTTGGCGTTGAAATTGTGGTGCCAGTGCAGTCTCCGAACATTGAAAAGATTGAACTTTTGAAACGTGCGAAAGTTCGAAGTTCGAAACTTTATTATGTTCGTGACCGAAGTGCCAAATCACTGAAAATGAAATTTACCGATGCTGCCAAGCTCTCAGAAAACGAAAAGAAAACTCCAGTTGCAAAAACAAAGAAAGTCGAAGAAGTCGTGACTGAAGAAGTCAAGGAAGAAGAAAAAGTTGCCTAAGGTGGATTTTAGATAAAAGCCTTTTGCATTGGGCGGATGGCGGAATTTGGTATACGCGCAAGATTGAGGTTCTTGTGGGAGCAATCCCTTGGAGGTTCAAGTCCTCTTTCGCCCACAAGGATTTAAAATTTTCAATTTTCAATTCACAATTTTCATTTAATTTTCAATGAATTAATTTTTTGAAATTTGATTTTTTGGAGTTTATTGGAAATTAGGATTTAGGTTTTAGAAATTACGCGCATGGCGCGTTTATGGGTGATTAGCTCAGTTGGCTAGAGCACTTCTCTTACAAAGAAGGGGTCACTGGTTCGAGTCCAGTATCACCCACCTGTTTTTGCCACCCATCGCCTGGGTAGCTCAGTGGTAGAGCAGAGGATTGAAATTCGATCCACTCCATAGTAATATGGTTTCAAAAAATTGGGTGAATTCGGGGAAACCTAAGTTTTTGCTTTTAGCAAAAATATGGCAATCCCGAGCCAAGCCTCAGAGAGCTTTGATTCTGAGGAAGGTGTAGAGACTAGCAAGTGAGCCTCAACAATAATCTTGCATTAGCGCCCAACTTCGCACTCTTTTTTCGGAAAGAACGAAGATGATATAGTCCGATCCTTGGGAAAACCCAAGAAAAACATACAGGAAAATCCTCGTGTCGTGAGTTCAATTCTCTCCCCAGGCACATTGAGCGAAATCCCCGTAACTTGTAGCTTGAAACTTGTAACGTAGTGCGGTATTATTAATTTACGCCGTAAAAAACGTTTCAGCTTTCAAGCTATGAGTTGCGGGTTTTTGAAAAGTTTTTATGGGTCCGTAGCTCAGCGGTTAGTAGCAGGCGGCTCATAACCGCTTGGTCGCTGGTTCGATTCCAGCCGGACCCACTCTCGGTGAGTTAAAAGTTTGTAAAGTTCATAAAGTTCATAAAGTTCATAAAGTGTTGGTGTTCATTTCACTCACGACTTTTATAATTTTGCATTTTGAGATTTGCATTTTCAATTTGAAACGCGGGTGTAGTACAATGGTTAGTACGTCAGGTTGCCAATCTGAATACGAGGGTTCGATTCCCTTCACCCGCTCAGTCAAAAAACACGGTGTTTAAGCCGTGTTTTTGTGTACCCATAAGAAAAAATTGAACTGTGATATAATTTATTTTATGAATACAAAATTTATTTTACATGGAGGATCAGCGGACAGAAAATCTAATGATAATAAAAAATTTTTTCGAGCGATAATAAATAGCGTTGATTCTAACGTTGTTAAGATATTGTGCATTTATTTTGCTCGCCCAGAGCAAAGATGGGAAGAGTCCTTCTCCGAAGATACATTAGCCTTTTTGTCTGTGAAAGAAGATAAAAAAATTGATTTGAAAATGGCCAAACTGGAAACAGAAGAATTGATAAAAGATATTAAAAATGCCGATGTTATTTTTATCAGTGGAGGAATGAAGGGATGTTTGAAAGAGAAATTGTTAGAAGTGGTTGATTTCAGAGAAATTATAGAAGGAAAGGTTGTTGTGGGAATAAGCGCAGGGACAAATATACTTTGCAAATATTACTATTCAAATGTGACAAAGAAAATAAGAGAAGGTATTGATATTTTATCGGTAAAGATTTTTTGCCACTATGAAGAGAGCATGCTTGATGAATTGAGAAAACTTGAAGAATACAATGAAGATCTGCCAGCCTATAACGTGCCAGAAGAAAAGTTTATTATTTTAGAATTTTAAATTGAAATGCAGTTCGAATGTTATGTACTAAGGAAATATTATCTGAGGACCGTCCTTGGAGGATTTCTTATTCCCTTCACCCGCTCCAAATTATTGCAAAAAACGGCTTTGAGCCGTTTTTTTTGGACTTTGATAATAGATTAAAAGAATCAAATTGGCACAAATAAATATCTAAACTTTAGATATTGACTTTTAGCATATACGCTTGTAGTATATGGAAAAGACAATCAAAACAAAAGAATATGCTCGTTTTGTTGAACAGCTTAAGAACGCAAGGTTGGCTGCTGGCTTGAAACAAATTGAAGTAGCTAAGAAAGTGAAGCGTCCCCAATCCTATATTTCAAGGGTAGAATCTGGTGAATACAGGCTGGATATTTTAGAGGTCAAAAGACTTGCCAAAATATATGGGAAAAGTATTGAGTATTTTTTGGGATAATTATTTTATAGAAATATATGGAAAATTTATTCGCAGTTCTAACAACGTTAGCTTTAGGTGGTTTTTTATTGAATCGGTTTATGCCAAATATTCTTACGCCAATTTTTAAAGATAAATTCTCAAAAAAGCAAACAGAATGGTTTTTTAGTGCGTTAATGATTTTTTTCTTTGTTTCATTTGGAATAACTTCAGATAGCAATAAGCTTAAATCTAAAAACAAAGAAGAATCTCAAACTTCTGAAAAAAAAGTAGAAGTCGTTAATGTGAAAAAAGAGGAAACATTTGAAACAAAAAAACAAGAGATGGGTGAGAATAAAGAAGTTGTTCTTATGCCAGGGGATGAAGTTTTTTTAAGGTATGATAATAAATCAAATGAAAAAATATATATCGCAGATACATTGGAAAATTTTAATATTTTAAAAAAAAGTTATGAGATAAAAGATAGCGAGGCTAGATACGAGTTAATTCTAAATGGAAATGTTATAGCCGTAGAAAATGGAACGAAAGTTCGGATAATGGATTACGTTGATGTGAGTGGAAGTGAAAAAATAAGAGTGCTTGAAGGGGATAATTATAATTTTACTGGTTACGTTCCATGGTCACTTTTAAAGAAAAACTAATTTTATGATGATGGGATAATTTAACTTTATGGTGTTATTAAATAATCATGAAAAGATAGTTGTTGGGCAGAGACAGAAATTGGGTTGCATTCCTTCGGGTTATGAATGGATGATTAGGTTTGCAAAAATTGAAGATGTTGATCTGGATAATTTTCAGGAAGATTTTGATTTACAAGAAAAGGGCCTGGGAAATAACTCGTTTATACCCATTGGTGATGCAATTCAAAAAAAATATCCTCAAATAAAAATTGAAATAAAGGACTTCGTCTATGGACAGGAAAAAATTGAATTCATTAAAAATATAATTTTAGAACAAAATCCCTGTCTCATTTCAGTACCAAATGGGTATGGCGATTATCACGTAATGCCTGTAATTGGTTTTAATGATGACAGTAAAGTTTTTTATTTTTATGACCCAGCGACGGATTCAAAAAAGGAAACAGAATATAAAACAATTTTAGATATGCACAGTAATAATATAGGTGGTCATGATATAGCATGGATGATATCATAAACTTTAGTTTTCAATTAGTGGAAATTTATAAAGATATCGACGAATTAGGTGGAGTTTAAAGTGGGGGTTTATTTGAAAAAAGAAATTTTAGACTAGCACCGTCCTTGAAAGGGTTGATGTTATTGGATTTTATTTTTTACGTTAGTGGGCCTCGGCACAATCTTTTCAAAGAGGTAGAGTTCTTATGTAATAGGTTAATCCTCCTTATAGTGTAGATGTTGTTAAAATAGCTTAAATAAAGCATAATTTCATGTAATGGCCATGTAATAATAATGAAAAATTGGGAAAAAGAAGCCATAAACTGGCTTGAAAAAAGCTTAAAGCCATTTCCACAAGAATTGAATGAATTAGACTGGAAATGTCAGCTTTCAACAAAAACCGATCGCCTTGCTCAACATATTTCCGCCTTTGCAAATTATATCGGCGGAGGATTTTTGGTGTTTGGAGTTGATAACGGGCAAGTCGTCGGAATTAGTGTTGATGATTGTGAAAATATATTGAAAACACTTGGAAATATTGCTCGACAAAATTTAGTTCCGCCAGCTACTTTGGATCATGTGGGTGTCGAGTATCAATGTAAGAAATTATTATTTGTAAAAGTTAATGAATCAATAGAAAAACCAATTCATCTGAGAAATGGTTCGATTTATGATTCATACATTCGTTCGGCGGGACAAACAAGAAAAATGGAAAAAATAGAAGTTGCAAATCTGATAGCGCAATCACAAGGATTGAAATTCGAGGATGGTATTTCTATGTCGGGATTAACCGCTGAGGATGTTTTGAAGAAAATTGATTTTACGGTTTATTTTGATTTATCAGAAAGGCCTTTGCCTAATGGAAATGAGGCTATTTTGGATGTTTTGTGTGCGGATAAATTAGTGAGAAAGAATGGCGAATTTTTTGATATAACAAATTTAGGTGCGGTTTTATTTGCAAAAAATATTGAAGAATTCGAAAATTTGAGTCGAAAAGCGGTTAGGGTGATTATTTATGATGGAAAAGATCGCTTGAAAACCATTAAGGAGTTGGATGGCAAAAAGGGTTACGCATCAGGATTTGAATCATTAATTAGCTTTATTAATAATCTATTACCAACAAATGAAGTGATCAAAGCAGCATTGCGCGCTGATGTGAAAATGTATCCAGAAATAGCAATCAGAGAATTGGTTGCAAATGCTCTGGTACATCAGGATTTTCGTATTACGGGAACAGGTCCGATGGTTGAAATTTTTTCTGATCGAATAGAAATTACCAATCCCGGCCAGCCCTTGATTGATACTTTGCGCTTGTTGGATTCTCCTCCACAATCAAGAAATGAGAAATTAGCCAGCATAATGCGAAGATTTAAAATATGCGAAGAAAGGGGTAGCGGAATTGATAAGATAGTTTTTCAATCGGAACTTTTTCAATTACCAGCTCCGGATTTTATGAAAAGTGAGAATCATTTCAAAACAATACTTTTTGCACATAGAAAATTTTCAGAAATGAATAAAAAAGATCGAATCAGGGCCTGTTATCTGCATTGTTGTTTGAAATATGTTTCTGGGGATAAGATGAATAACACATCCCTAAGAGAACGTTTTCAGATTGAAGAAAAAAATTATCCAATAGCGTCAGGAATCATTAGTGACAGTATAGAAGCAGGCCGGGTAAAGCCTTTTGATCCTGATAATAAATCTAAACGCTATGTTGTTTATATTCCATTTTGGGCTTAGTTTTTTGGATGAATGAAATTCTCGGCGGTGGAAAAATTGTAAAATTAAAAATTCTTTTCAAAAAAAGTTCGAGCTTCCGTATACAAACTGTCCAAAAATCAAAAACACCCTTTCGGGTGTTTTTGATTGGCTTGTTTTATTGGGACTGTCAATTTAATTGTGTCTGGCCTCCTTTTGGATTAAAATATTTAAATTCTTTGACGGGATATTTCATGAAGTTTTTTTCTTCAAATTCCTTGGTAATCATAAAAACATAATCGAGTAAACTATCTGGACTT
>CAILTR010000046.1 GCA_903837175.1 uncultured bacterium | reverse complement strand
GATGATAGAAATCGCGAATCAACTCGAATTTAATCTCGAATAATCGCGAATAAACTTTTAAAAAATTAGTGATAATTAGAGAATTAATTAGTCTCAATTAGGGATTTATAACATTATGGCACGAAGAAAAAGAGTATATAAAAAACAATGGAAAGCTGATTCACGCTATGGAAACATTTTAGTGGGTCGTTTTATTGGTAAAATTTTACAAGACGGCAAACGCAGTATCGCTGAAAAAGTTATCTATGAATCATTTGATATTATTCATGAGCGTACTAAAAAAGGCGGACTGAATGTTTTTGAACAAGCAATTAAAAACGTTTCTCCACTTTTGGAGCTGAAATCAAAGCGAGTTGGTGGCGCAAACTACCAAGTTCCGATTCAAGTTTCCGGAGAACGTCGCCAAACTTTGGCTGTGCGTTGGATCCTAGCTGCTTGCCGAGCAAAGAAGGGCAAGAAAATGGCTGAAAAAATGGCTGATGAATTTATTGACGCTTCAAATAAAATTGGCAGCGCGATGAAAAAACGCGAAGATACGCATCGTATGGCTGAGGCCAATAAAGCGTTTGCCCACTTTGCCTAAATTATTGCGATAGAAATCCCTGTTAAGCGGGGGTTTCTATCTTTGTTTTATAATAAAAAAAATAATATTAAAAATTTTGAATTTTGAATTTTGAATTTTGAATAAATTTTGAATTTCTAAATGTCTCGAACATTGAAATATTAGAATTTGATTAGAAATTAGAAATTAGAAATTAGAAATTAATTTTTTATGTCTCAAGAAAACGACATTGCGAAACTACGTAACATTGGTATTATCGCGCATATCGACGGTGGCAAGACTACTACCACGGAGCGTATTTTGTTTTACACTGGAATCACCCACAAAATTGGAGAGGTGCATGAAGGCGCAGCCACTATGGACTGGATGGAACAAGAGCAAGAACGCGGAATCACCATCACTTCAGCAGCGACCAAATGCAGTTGGAAAGGTCATCCGATCAACATCATTGACACGCCTGGTCATGTGGACTTTACCGTGGAAGTAGAACGCTCACTGCGCGTGCTAGATGGCGCCGTGGTTATTTTTGATGGCAAAGAAGGAGTTGAGCCACAATCAGAAACTGTCTGGCGACAAGCGGATAAATATCACGTTCCGCGTATTTGCTTTGTTAATAAAATTGATAAAGAAGGCGCTGATTTTGATTTTGTGCTGGGTTCAATTTGGAATCGTTTGACGCCAAATGCTTTGGCCCTTCAAATTCCAATCGGGGAGCGCAGTGATTTTTCTGGCGTGGTTGATTTGATGAAGATGAAAGCTTATACCTTTGAAGGTGAGATGGGAATTACGGTGGTGGAAAATGAAATTCCGACTGAGTTAGTTGAAAAAGCTCAGCAGTGGCGCGAAAAAATGATTGAGAAAATTTCAGAGACGGACGACGCTTTAACTGAGAAATATTTAAACGGGGAAGAAATTTCAACCGAAGAGCTCAAAGCAGCACTTCGTCGGGGAGTTTTGGCCGCTAAATTAGTGCCAGTCTTTACCGGAACGGCGCTACGCAATAAAGGTGTGCAATTAGTTTTGGATGCGGTGGTTGATTATCTACCGTCACCTTTGGACGTGCCGCCAGTGCTTGGAACTAATCCAAAAAATGGCGAAGAAGTAACGCGCAAAGCTGATGATAACGAACCTTTCTCAGCGCTAGCTTTTAAAGTTGCCACCGATCCTTTCGTAGGCCAGCTGACTTTTTTTCGCGTTTATTCCGGAACGCTGAAAGCTGGTTCATACGTGGTTAACGCGACTAATGGTGAGAAAGAACGTATTGGGCGAATTTTGCAGATGCATGCTAATCACCGCGAAGAAATCGATGAGATCAGAGCTGGCGGGATTGGCGCCTTAGTGGGACTTAAAAGTACCACGACGGGGGACACCCTTTGTGATGAACAGAAACAAATTATTTTAGAAAATATTGTTTTCCCAGAACCTGTGATTGATATTGCGGTGGAACCAAAGACCAAAGCTGACCAAGAAAAAATGGGCTTAGCACTTCGCAAACTAGCTGGCGAAGATCCAACCTTACGCTTACGCACGGATGAAGAAAGCGGTCAAACGATTATTTCTGGAATGGGCGAACTTCATCTTGATATTATTATTGATCGCATGAAGCGAGAGTTTGGCGTGGAGGCTAATATTGGTCAACCGCAAGTAGCTTATCGCGAAACGATTAAGGGCGAGGCGCAAGCTGAAGGAAAATATATTAAACAATCTGGCGGACGCGGACAATACGGTCATTGCTGGCTTAAAGTTAAACCCCAAGAGGAGAAGGGCAAGGGCTATGAATTCTTCGATGAAATTAAGGGTGGAGTTATTCCTCAGGAATATATTAAACCAATTAATGTGGGGGCTAAAGAAGCTTTGGAAAATGGCGTGCTAGCTGGTTATCCAATGGTGGATGTGATGGTGACCTTATACGATGGATCTTTCCATGAAGTCGATTCCTCGGAAGCTGCTTTTAAAATCGCTGGTTCAATGGCGGTGCAAGAAGCAGTTAAGCGCGCTAACCCAGTAATTCTCGAGCCAATCATGAAAGTGGTGGTGACTGTGCCGGAACAATTTATGGGTGACATTGTGGGCGACATTAACGCTCGACGCGGAATGATCAAAGAAATCAATGATCGTGGCGAAGGCAACGCGCGCGTGAAAGAAATTGAATCAGAAGTGCCACTAGCCAATATGTTTGGCTACGCTACGCAAATGCGAAGTATGACTCAAGGACGCGCTAGTTATTCAATGGAATTTTCACATTATAATGAAGTGCCAAAGAATGTCGCGGAGGCGATTATTGCTAAAAAATAGCTTTTAGCTTCACTAGCTTCGTTAGTTTTTAGAAAAATATGAACTCAAAAAACAGCCTGCGGGCTGTTTTTTGTTAAAAGAAAGCCATTTTCGGACTTATCCACAGGGGTGATTTGACAGTGATATTAGGTAACTGTTAAAATATCATTATGGGCAAGCGGCCGCAAGCTCAGGCTAACATAATGATAAAAAAATCCTAGCTAAGTTTTTTTGTCTGCAATAAGGTTTAGTTAGGGTAAAACAAAAATGAGTAACTATCAAACTCCCGCTCAAGGCGGAAACAAAATGCCGGAAAAAGTTTTTTCTAAAATGCTTCGCGCTGGAAGCAATAATTTCTTTTTTGACGTTAAAAAAGCTAGTAATGGGAATAATTATTTAACTATCTCGCAATCCTATAAAAATCAAAAAGGCGAGCAAGTTACTAGTCGAGTATTACTTTTTAAGGATCGCTTTCAAGATTTTTTCGCTTCTCTTCAAGAAGCCAGCACTTTTTTAAAGTGAGAATTGACAGCCTTAATTAGTAGTTATATTATATACTTATGCAAAACCAAACTAAAAAAATTGAAGAAAAAGTTTACACTGTTGGAGAAGTTGGTTCTCTCTTGGAAAGCATGGATGGCACCATGAAACTGATGTCAGAGAATTATTCTAGCCTTGTGAAAACTCAAGGTGAAATTCTCGAGGTTCAACATGTTATGCAAAATCAACTTGAAAGAGTTGAGGTTAGACTCGGAAGTGTTGAAAAGAGACTAGAGAATGTCGAAAATAGACTAGATAGTGTGGAAACTAAAATTGATAGGTTACAAGACGATATGGTGGAAGTGAAGTTTGAATTGAGAAGAAAAGTTGATGCGGAGGAATTTGAAAAATTAGAAAAGCGCGTAGTTAAGCTAGAACAGCTCTCATATTCAGCTTAACAAAATTCCAAAAAAACTCTTAAAACAATCCTAACTGCCTTGCGGTCGGATTGTTTTTTTGATTATTTCTTAGTGGACGAGACGGCTTTTTTGCGATATGATGAAGTCATGTAAGTCATGTAAGTCATGTAAACATTTAAACAGGTATGTTTATATGTTTGCATGCTTACATATTTATATGCTTGTATGCTTGTATGTTTATATGATTAAATGTTTATATGATTAAATGATTAAATGATTAAATGCTATGGCACTATTTAGTAAATTATTTGGCTCAAATGAAAAAGAAATAAATAAATTCCGTCCAATTGTGGCGGCGATTAACACTTGGGAAGAAAAAATGATTGCGCTGCCAGACGAAGAGCTTAAAGCTAAGACCGAGGAATTTCGCGGGCGCTTAAAGAAAGGTGAAACCTTGGATGAAATTTTGCCGGAGGCTTTTGCGGTAGTGCGAGAAACGGCCAAGCGGGTAATTGGCGAGCGTCACTACGACGTGCAACTGCTAGGTGGAATTGCGCTCCACAAGGGCGTCATCACGGAAATGAAAACAGGCGAAGGAAAAACTTTAACTTCCACTTTGGCCGTTTACTTAAACGCCTTGGAAGGTAAGGGGGTGCATATCGTCACGGTTAATGATTATCTAGCCAGGCGCGATTGTAATTGGATGGGGAGTGTTTATCATGCGCTGGGTCTTTCGACGGCTTGCATTATGCATAGCGTTTCTTATTTGTACGAGCCGAAGATTATGGATAGTAATGAGGTGAGCGTTGAAATGGAAAACCTCAGCGAAATTTCTCGTCGGCAAGCTTATGGCTCAGCTATTACTTTTGGAACTAATAATGAATTTGGTTTTGATTATCTGCGCGATAATATGGTGCAAAGCGCGGAGCAAATGTCGCAACGCGAGCTTAATTACGCGGTCGTGGATGAAGTCGATTCAATTTTAATTGATGAAGCCAGAACGCCGCTAATTATTTCAGCGCCAGATAGCGAATCGACAAAACTCTATCAACGCTTTGCCCAAATTATTCCACGCCTAAAAGAAACGGCGGATTATGAAGTCGACGAAAAAATGAAAGCGGTAACCTTGACCGAGGCTGGGATTGCTAAGGTCGAGCAAGCTTTAGGGGTTGGTAATATTTACGAACTGGGAAAAATTAGTTACGTCCATCATCTCGAGCAATCCTTAAAAGCGGAAATTCTTTTTAAATTAGATAAGGACTACGTGGTTAAAGATGGGCAAGTGATTATCGTAGATGATTTTACCGGCCGTTTAATGGAAGGTCGGCGTTATAGCGATGGTTTGCACCAAGCGATCGAAGCTAAGGAAAATGTCGAAGTGCAAAAAGAATCGCGCACGCTAGCGACAATTACTTTTCAAAATTATTTTCGGATGTATGCTAAATTGGCTGGAATGACGGGTACAGCCTCAACCAGCGCGGAAGAATTTTCGAAGGTTTATAAATTAGACGTGCTGGAAATTCCGACTAATAAGGTAATGTCGCGCCAAGATTTACCGGATGTGGTTTATAAAACGGAAAAGGGAAAATTCGACGCGATTGTGGAAAAAATTAAGGAACTACATAAAAATGGTCAGCCAGTTTTAGTCGGTACGATTGCGATTGAAAAATCAGAATATCTCAGCGCCTTGCTAGTTCGCGAAGGGATTGTGCATGAAGTTCTTAATGCAAAGCAACATGAAAAGGAAGCCTCCATTATCGTTGGGGCTGGCAAGTTTGGCGCCGTGACGATTGCTACTAATATGGCTGGACGCGGAACGGATATTAAACTTGGAGAAGGCGTGCGCGAGGTTGGTGGGCTTTGCATTATTGGTAGCGAACGGCATGAAGCGCGTCGGATTGATAATCAACTCCGCGGTCGCGCTGGGCGTCAAGGTGATCCGGGCGTTTCGCAGTTTTATGTTTCGCTAGAGGATGAATTGATGCGGAGATTCGGAGGCGATAAGTTGAAAGGGATGATGGACTCGCTCGGTTTGCCAGAAGATCAACCGATTCAAAACCCGATTATTTCTCGCACAATTGAAAGCGCCCAATCTAAAATTGAAGGCTATAATTTTGATACGCGTAAACACGTCTTGGATTATGACGACGTCATGAATAAACAACGGGAAGTCGTTTATAAAAAGCGGAAAGAAATTTTAGCGGCTAGTGAGGTTAAGCAGGAGTTACTTGGTTATATTGAAGAAGAAATAGAACGAACTATCTCAGTGCATTGCGCTGGAGAGGATTATGCGTGGGAGGTTGAAAAAATTACAGCTGAGATTCAAAATATTTTTTCTTTCGATGAGCAGGATGCTAAAAAGCTAGCGCAAATTCGCGAGGATAAATCGAAAAATTCGGTTGAGAAAATAACCTTAATCCAAGAATATGTGATGGGGAAAGCCAAGGAAGCTTATATTAAAAAGGAACAGGAAATTGGTAGTGAAGCGCTGCGCGAAATTGAGAAAGCAATTATTTTGCAAACGATCGATACGCTCTGGATGAATCATTTAGACGAAATTGATTATTTGCGTCAAGGAATTGGGCTGCGCGGTTATGGTCAGCGGGATCCACTCATTGAATATAAGCGAGAAGCTTTTCATCTATTTTCCCATTTGATGGAGAACATGCGTGCAACTACGGTGAGAACGGTCTTTAAAATTTCAATGGTTTCCGCAACTCCCCAGGCGCAAAGCGAGGCCTTGCCTGAAAATGTCCAATATCAAGGGGCGCAAGATAATCAAGCGCAATTTGCTGGAAGTCAGGAAGCTGAAACTAACCAGCCAGCTACTCCGCAAAAACCGATTGTCAACAGCAATAAAGTTGGTCGCAACGACCTTTGTCCTTGCGGAAGTGGCAAGAAGTTTAAAAACTGCCATGGGAAATAAAAAGAAAAATAGCTATGCCTAAACTTTTGGCTTTTGAAAAATCAGTGGGGGCAGTGGTGTTTCGAAAACAAGCAAATAAAATCTTGTATCTTTTGCTTTGCTATCGTTCTTGGCAATGGGACTTTCCAAAAGGGCACATTGAGCAAGGCGAAAGTGAGGAGCAAACGTTGCGGCGCGAACTTTTGGAAGAAACGGGAATTTCGGAAATTTCAATTTTACCGAATTTTCGTCAAAGTGTTTGGTATTTTTATCGCGCGAAAGGTAATGAGCTGAAAGAAAGAATCGAAAAAGGTAGGGGTGTAAATATTTTTAAAAGGGCGGTGCTATATTGCGTCCAAACGGAGCGCGAGCGGGTCCAGCTTGATTTCGAAAATAAAAATTTTGCGTGGCTTGCTTTCGAGCAGGCGCATGAAAAATTAGGCAATGCTGACTCGAAAAGAATTTTAACTCGGGCCAACGATGCAATTATTCGTCAACAGCTAGGAAACAAATAAAAGTGTAGTTAGCACTGGATATTTTGGGAGTTACATTTACTTCGTTATTCTGAGTTTGGTTTTTCCGCTTTTCTTTGCTATAATCGGAATGTAATTTAAGTCATAAATTATGCGTAATCCAATCTTTACCTATGTCAAAAAAAATCTTCTCAGCGCTATTTTTAGTCTCAGCAACCCTACTTTTTTCTGGATGTAGTCTTTCTTCGAGTTCCGTTAAAACTGCGCCTAACTCCATGGCTAATGCTACGGTGCTTAAAACCTTAGACGGCGGAACTACTTGGCAAGCTAAAATTAAGGTGGATGATAAAAAAAATATCGCGGGTGTGGACGTGCTTTCGATGGCAATTGATCCGACCGATAGCAAGCTTATTTATCTCGGAACCCAGGCTAATGGGCTTTTCGTTTCGAAAGATGGCGCAGAAACTTGGACGCAAGTTACTTTTCCGGATAAAGCGTATAATATCATTTTCGATCCAAGTAGCAGTGACGTGATGTATGCTAGCGGAGTGCTTAATGGTCGGGCGAAAATTTATAAACGCTTAAAGGCGGAGCAGCAATGGAAAGAAATTTATACTGAGCCAGCTGACGGCACGGTGATTTCAGCTCTGGCAATTAATAAGGTTAATTCCCAGGTTCTTTTCGCAGGCACGAGCGAAGGGGTGATTATTAAAACGACGGATGGGGGAATTACTTGGACAAATGTTAAAAAAGCAGAGGGTCCTGTAATTAGTATCGTTTTTGACAGTAGCAGTGACCGGCACGTCTTTTTTGCAATCTTTGAATCTGGGCTACTTGAGACAAAAGATGGCGGAAAAGTGATTGAAAACATTTCGCACAATATCGATACTAAAAGTAATACCACGAGCGTGTATAGTTTAGCGGGGGATCCTAGCAGTGCCGGAGTTGTTTATGTCGGCACAGGTAGTGGCATTTTCAAAAAGACTGGTAGTAGCGATTTATGGGAAGCGGTTAATATTATCGAAAGCTCCAAAGCTTTTCCAATTCGCGCTATTGCAGTCAGTCCAAATAATCCAAAGGAGCTTATGTACGCTTCCGCTAAAGCCCTTTATAAATCGACCGATGGTGGAACGCAGTGGGCAACTTTTCAGTTAGATACGACGAAGGAAATTGGAGTTTTAAAGTATGACCAAACCGACCCAACTCAACTTTACGCTGGGCTACGAAAATATTAAAGTTGTTCGGACGTATTATAATGGCGGGTAAAAGTAATCAGTAAATTTATCGAAAATATGTACAACGAAATTATTAGTCAAAAAAAGGTTGAGCTGGAGAAAGTGATGGAACATCTTAAAAGTGAAGCAAGTAAGGTTAGGACTGGACGGGCTACGCCAGCTTTAGTGGAGGATGTGATGGTAAATTATTACGGGGCGAAAACTCCGCTTAAGCAAATTGCCAGTATCTCTGCCCCAGAGCCAAGAAGTCTTGTGATTCAACCCTGGGACCGTGGCGCCATCGGGGCGATTGAAGGTGCAATTCGAGAATCAGACCTTAATCTTAACCCGATGAATGATGGAGTTTTAGTGCGAGTCAATATCCCCATGCTGACTGAAGACCGTCGTAGGGAAATGGTAAAGATTTTAAACCAAAAAGCTGAGGAAGCTCGGATTTCTTTGCGCTCAGTGCGCGAAGATCTTTGGAAAGAAATCCAAAAGGTGGAAGCCACTGGCGGGATGAGTGAGGATGATAAATTTAAAGGTAAGGAAAAATTGCAAGAAATTGTCGATGACTATAATAAAAAGATTGAAGAAATTAGAGTTGTTAAGGAAAAGGAAATTATGACAGTATAACCGCTTCGCGAATTTTAAATTTTAAGTTTAAAATTTAAATTAAAATAGCGAAAAATAAATATTTTTAAAAATTGTATCATTGAAAAATTGATTTAAAACTTAAAACTTAAAACTTAAAATTAAGAATCCGAAATCTGGCGGATAGAATTTTATTATTATTTCAAATCATGTTTACTATATTTATCTTCATCGTCATCCTTGGTATTTTAGTCCTGGTTCATGAACTGGGGCATTTTTTAGTGGCTAGAATGCATGGCATTAAGACGGAAGAGTTTGGCTTTGGTTTTCCGCCGAGAGCTTTGGGCGTCGTGAAGGATGCTAAAAGTGGAAAGTGGAAATTTATTAAAGGTAATAAGGAAGTTGTTTCTGAAAATACGGTTTATTCTTTAAATTGGTTTCCAATTGGCGGTTTTGTGAAAATTAAAGGCGAGGATGGCGATGGGAAAAAGGACGCCAATAGTTTCGCGGCTAAATCTGCTTGGATTAGGGTGCAAGTTTTAGCGGCGGGCGTGCTGATGAATTTTCTTTTGGCTTGGCTACTGCTTTCAGGAACTTTTATGCTAGGGACTTATCAGGATGTTACGGGGGAGAATGTTGCTGGGGCTAAAATTTTAATTCAAGGTATTGAAGAAAATTCGCCCGCTCAAAAAATGGGCTTACAAGTTGGCGACGTGCTCCTACGTGGTGGCAGTGGTTCTTTTAAGACCGTTACCGAGGTGCAAAGCTATGTTGGCGAGAATAAGGGTCGGGAAGTTTTACTTGTCATCCAGCGAGGTAAAAAGGAGTTGCAATTAAAAGGTATTCCCCGGGAACAAGTTGAAACTGGGAAAGGTGCGCTCGGTATTTCTGGCCTCAGTGAAGTTGTGACGACTAGCTTTTCTTTTTTCGAAGCGCTCTGGAAAGGGCTAACTGAAATTGGTACAATTATCCTGTTGATGTTAGGGGTTTTTGGCAAACTTTTTATGGGAAATAAAGAGGGGCTGACCGTAACGGGTATCGTTGGGATTGCTTCCTATACGGGTCAGATTATTCCTTTAGGCTTTTCTTTTTTAATTCGCTTTATGGCGCTTTTGAGTATTAACCTTGGAATTGTGAATATCCTGCCTTTTCCAGCCTTAGATGGCGGTCGCATCCTCTTTATTTTAATTGAAAAAATTAAAGGCAAACCAATAAGTCAAAAAGTTGAACAAGCTTTCCACACAGGTGGCTTCTTGGCACTGATAACCTTGATGGTGGTAGTGACTTATTTCGACTTAGTCCGCATAGATATTTTCACTAAAATTATGGGTATTTTCTAAATTGCCCCCCCTCTAGTAAGAAACTAATAAACTATCCAAGTTATGCGATCATATAATTTTACTGCGCAAAGAAAGAAAATCTATCGGCTTTATGCCCGGGGGCTTGATTTGCGCGACATTGCCAGGGAAATTAAAGTCTCAGCTACGCGCATTGACCAAATTGTTAAAAAGATTCAAGAAAACGTGCCTAAAGCGGAGTTGGACAAGATTAAAATGCAAGTTGCTCGCTAGGTTAAAGCCATCCTTTACTAAAGGGGGACATTTTAATAAAAGGGTTGACAAAAAGCCGTCGAGCTTGTATATTGGATAGGTACTAAAAATCAGCCAAAAAGAGGCTAAAACAGGCATTTTCATACCTGATAATTTATTCGTAATAAAGAAGGAACTTATGTTGACTATTAGATTTTCAAGAGTGGGAAGAAAGAATAAGGCTCAATTCAGAATTGTTTTGCAACAGCACACTATGGCCCCAACCGGTAAACACGTAGCGGTCCTTGGTAGCTATGACCCACATCAAAAAAGGGCTGTTTTGAAGATTGATAAGATTAAAGAATGGATTAGTAAAGGCGCTCAGCTTTCTGACAGTGTTTATAACCTTTGCATTAGAGAAGGTGCGCTTGAAGGAAAGAAACGAGCTGTGAAAATGGAAAGACCAAAACCAGTCGTTGCGCCAGTTGAAGTAGCCCCTGTTGAAGCTGAGCCAAAGCCAGCCGTTGCAGAAGTTGCTACTGCTCCAGCGAAAGTGGCTGAAAAAGTTGAAGAGGTTGCAACTCCAGTGGTTGCTTAAATTTAGCTAAGGGAAAGTTTTAGATATAATAATAGAGTCCGCAGACAACAGGCAGCTTGAAAAAGTGCAAGTCCTGTCGAGGAACCGTAAGCGCATTTTTTGAAAATGTTTTTAGGGTGCCAAAGGTCGATCTGCGGAAACGCAGATTTTTAATTATATAAATCACAAATCAACTCGAATTTTTCTCGAATAATCTCGGATGAAAAGCATTAGTGACTATTAGCGAAAAGATTCGTGTGTATTAGTGAAAAATATAATCATGTTAACAAGAAATCAAAAGCAGGAACTTGTAAAAGAGCTGACTGAAAAAATTAAAGCAGCTAAATCAGCAGTGTTTGTTGATTTTAAAGGTTTGAAAGTTAAAGATGCAACAATTTTAAAGAAATCTTTGCGCGAAGCTGGGGTGAGTTATGTCGTTGTGCGAAAAACCTTGATTGATATTGCGCTTAAAAACGCAGGTATTGAAGGTGCTAGCATTGCAAAGATGGAAGGTCAAATTGCTTTGTCTTTATCTAACCAAGATGAAGTTTCAGCTGCCAAAATCATTGATACTTTTGCCAAAACTAACGAGAACGTTAAAATGCTCGGTGGGGTGCTCGGCAGTCAATTGATGAGTATGGCTGAGGTTAAAGCGCTAGCTAAAGTTCCTTCAAAGGAGCAGTTGCTCGGACAATTGGTTGGAACCCTCAATGCTCCAATCTCTGGCTTCGTCAATGTTTTGGCTGGTAACTTGCGCGGATTGGTTCAAGTATTAAACGCTGTTAAAGAGCAAAAAGCCTAGATTAGCTTATAGCTGATAGCCCCGATGGCATTTGCCACAGGGTAAACTTGTTAGCTTTTAGGATATTGAATGATAAATTAATTAAAATATATTTTAGTCTTTGTCTTCGCTATAAGCTAGTGAAGCTAAAACCTAAAACCTAATGTCTATGACTGAAGAAAAAAAAGAAGTTGTTGTGCCTGCAAAGTTTGAAAAACTTGTTGGTGAAATTGAAAAAATGAGCGTGCTTGATCTTTCTGAACTGGTGAAAGTTTTGGAAGAAAAATTCGGTGTTTCTGCAGCCGCTCCAATGATGATGGGAGCTGCTCCTGTCGCCGCTGCTGAAGCAGCTGAAGAGAAATCTGATTTTGATGTTGAGGTTACAACTGTTGGTGGACAAAAAATCAACGTGATTAAAGCTGTTCGCGAAATCACTGGGCTTGGACTAAAAGAAGCTAAAGACCTAGTTGATGCAGCTCCAAAAGTAATCAAAGAAAAAGTTGCTAAAGTTCAAGCTGAAGAAATTAAAAAGAAATTGGAAGAAGCTGGCGCAACCGTAACTTTGAAATAAAAGGTTATTAATACCCCAGGGCAAGCCTACCTACTGGTAGGCAGGCCCTGGACCCTTTGGGCTCACACCGATAAAATCGGTGAGGTATTAAACCTTTTGTTATCGTCGCTCGTTCGGAAATGAATTCTCCATCTGGCGAATTCATTTCTCTCACTACGCTAGATAATAAATTCAAATTTGTTGTCCAATATCTTAAAATACCCTCGCATTTTTGCGAGGGTATTTTTGTTTGTTTAGATGCTTACATGCTTTCATGCTTATATGATTGTATGCTTACATGTTTATATGTCTATATGTCTATATGCTTACATGCTTATATGATTGTATGCTTAGATGATTACATGTTTGTATGCTTATGCCCTGTGGATAACTAAAAGCTATGGCTCATTAAAGCCCTAGATTTTATTTTTGACAAAGTGTTGACGAGTGCCAGTGGGTGGAGTAGAATTGCATTACAGTGTAGCTAAGTGGAACAAAGTGGGGAATTAACAATAGGAAATAGCTTTTAGCTTCACTAGCTTTTAGAAAAAGAAAATAGATTTTAAAAATCTAAAAAGGTAGAAGGCTAAAAGCTAAAGAAGCTAAAACCTAACAGCTATTTATGTTTATCGGAGAATACCAACACAATGTCGATCCTAAAAAGCGCTTGGCGCTTCCTTCGAAGTTTCGAAAAGAACTTGGGGCGCAAGTGGTGGTAACGCGGGGATTAGATAAATGCTTATTTGTTTATCCTTTGAAAACTTGGAAAACATTGGCGGAAAAACTTGGGAATCTTCCAATGGGAGAATCCTCAACTAGAAGCTTTGTACGGTTGATGCTAGCTGGGGCAGTTGATAGCGAAGTTGATAGTCAGGGCAGAATCCTACTGCCGGAATATTTAAAAGAATACGCAGGACTTACTAAATCAGTTACGGTGGCCGGACTTTTTAATCGCTTGGAAATTTGGGATGAAAGTAAATGGAATAATTATAAAGGTAAAGCTGAGGAAAATAGCGCCGAGGTGGCCGAACAATTGGGCAAGCTGGGAATATACTAAGAAAATTTACAATTTACAATTCACAATTTACAATGAATTTTTAAAATTAAAATGTTTGAAAATTATTCCATTGAAAATTGACTGAAAATTGAAAATTGGAAATTGGAAATTAATGCAGACTATTCATAAAACCGTCTTACTTGCTGAAACAGTTGAAGCGCTGAAATTAAAAGCTGGGATGACCGTGGTGGACGCAACCTTGGGCGGTGGTGGGCATAGTAAGTTAGTTGTAAATAAAATTGGAAAGAGTGGTAAGTTAATTGCTTTCGATCAAGACCAGGCTGCGATTGCGAGATTTAAAAAGCAAATGAAGCTGGGTAGCTTAGAAAATTTGAAAACCGAAATTTTATTGGTCAGTAAAAATTTTTCAACGCTAAAAGATAGCCTAACTTCTTTGGCGATAAATCAAGTTGACGCAATTTTGGCGGATTTAGGAATTTCTTCCGATCAGCTCGCGGACACTGATAGGGGAATCAGTTTCATGGGTGATGCGCCTTTGGATATGCGGATGAATATGACCGCAAAACTTACAGCGCAGGAGATTGTCAATGAATATTCACAAGCAGAGCTGACGCGAGTTTTAAGAGAATATGGGGATGAACAATATGCTAGTTCAATTGCGAGAAAAATTGTGGAAGTTCGCGGGCAAGAAAAAATAGGGCGGACCTCGCAATTAGTTTCAATTATTGAATCGGCAGTGCCTGGTTCTTATAAAAGAAAAAAAATCCACTGCGCCACGAAAACTTTTCAAGCGCTGAGAATGGAAACAAATCAAGAGCTTGAGTCTCTGCGGTTGTTTCTTTTCCAGGCGATTGAAGTTTTAAGGCCTGGTGGGCGACTAGCGATTATCGCCTTTCACTCCGGTGAAGACGCCTTAATTAAAAATTGGTTTCGGGAAAATGCAAGGGGATGCATTTGCCCGCCGGAGTTTCCACAGTGCAGATGTGATAACAAACCAATTGTTAAAATTATCACTCGCAAACCGATTATGGCCAGCGAAGCTGAGCTAGAGGAAAATCCTCGAGCTCGGAGTGCGAAGTTGCGAATTGTGGAAAAAGTGTAAGTTAAAAAATGTCATTCTGAATTTGCCTGTCCGCCTTTAGAGGGTTTCAGAAGCTACTTTCTTTGTTTCAGTTTATTCTCTATAAGAGAGTTCCTGAAATAAATTCAGGATGACAGAAGTTATAATTTTTTATTTCTCTGGGGGGAG
Organism: uncultured bacterium; assembly: GCA_903837175.1. Taxonomy (GTDB): domain Bacteria; phylum Patescibacteriota; class Minisyncoccia; order Moranbacterales; family GWC2-37-73; genus CAIPMZ01. The sequence continues at coordinate 29,142 of CAILTR010000046.1, read as the reverse complement.
CCACGAGAAATGACTAATCGAACTGTTGTCATTAGGAGTAAAGCTTCTACTTGGCAGCCAAACATAAAAAGAAAAATAAAGCCAACGATCCAATTAAGTCAAAGTACGGCTGGGTTTATTAATCCTGTCTTCGTTGTCCTGATATGCGCCGTCTTTTCGGGCGTCTTTTACGTTTATTGCATTAACCAAACAGCTACAAAGGGGATAGTTATTGGCCAAGTAGAAAAGGAAATTACTAAGGAGAAGAATGAAAATGAATCCTTGCGAATTCGTCAGGCCCAAGTCAAGTCGCTTTATCATATTGAGGAATTATCGAAGGATCTCAATATGGTTTCTGCTCAAAATGTTATTTATCTCGAAGAAAGTCCGACCGTTGCTTACGCAACAAATCACGTAAAATTGAAAAATTGAAATTATTAGAGTTTACATACTTGCTCTTATATGAAATTTAATTAATAGTAGCTAGACGTTGGAGGTCGAGCCTCCATTAGGGAGGCTCGACCTCCTTGCAACCCCCCCCACCAAAAAAACAATTTAATTAAATTGCGCTTAAATTGCTAGCTATGAAACAACTAAGACCAATAAAACCAAGCCGAAAGGAAAAGCCAGCTTCTGAAAAAAAATGGAGATTGCACGGACTGGCCTTTTTCATCTTATTTATTGGACTGAGTATTATTGGAAAACTTTATGTCTTGCAGGTTTTAAGGCATCAAAATTATGTGGCCTTAGCGGAAAATCAACATGATAGTACCACGGCAATTATTGCCAATCGGGGAGAAATTTTTTTGCAAGATGAAAATGATACTTATCCCTTGGCAGTTAATCGGCAACTCCAAATGGCTTACGCTGTCCCGAGCGAGCTAAAAGATTTAGCGGCGACCGTTGAAAAACTTGCGACAAGTCTAGGTTTGGATGAAAATCTTTTAAAAGAAAAGTTGAGCGACCAGCGGAGTATGTTTGAAGTGCTTAAACATAAACTCTCGGAGGAAGAAGTTTCTAAAATTAAAGAGGCCAAATTGGCTGGAGTTTATTTGACTCCGGAAAGTTTTAGGTATTATCCTGGCGGAGAATTAGCTTCGCAGTTAGTTGGTTTTGTTGGTTCTAATGGTGAGCAGCAAAAAGGGATGTATGGCTTGGAAGCTTTTTGGGAAAAGGAATTAAAAGGAGAAGCAGGCACCTTAACTCAGGAAGGTGACTCTCGAGGCCGCTGGATTTCAATTTCAGATCGGGATATTAATCCTGCGCAAAATGGAGTCGATTTAGTTTTGACGATTAATCATACCGTGCAGTTTGAAGTTGAGAAAATTTTAAAGCGCGCGATGGAAAAATTTAGTGCTGACAGCGGAACGGTCTTAGTGATGGAGGTTAAGACTGGAAAAATTTTAGCGATGGCAAACCAGCCAAGTTTTGATCCGAATGAATTTTCAAAAACCGAAGATATTTCAACTTTTAGCAATCCTGCTATTAGTGAGCAATATGAATCTGGTTCAGTTTTTAAGGCGTTTACCGAAGCAATCGGACTAGATAGTGAAAAAATTACCCCAACCTCAACTTACGTTGATACGGGCGTTGTGAATGAGGCTGGCTATTCGATTCGCAATTCAGATTTAAAAGCCAATGGCGTCCAGACAATGACGCAGGTGCTGGAAAAATCTCTAAATACTGGCGTGATTTACATTGAAAAATTAGTTGGGAATAAACTTTTTGCTGATTACGTCAAAAGGTTTGGTTTTGGTCAGAAGACTGGAATCGAATTGCCAGGGGAATTAAGTGGAAACGTCTTAAATTTAAATAATCCTAAAGTAACGATTAATTTTTTTACCGCAGCCTTTGGTCAGGGAATTTCAGTTACGCCCCTTCAATTGGCAACTGCCTATGGCGCTTTGGCTAACGGTGGAGTATTAATGAAACCGCAGCTTGTTGAAAGTTTTAAATATTCAGATGGTAAGGTTCAGCAAGTTGAACCCCAAGAGGTTCGCCAGGTTGTTTCCGAAAAGACAGCTAGTCAAATGGGCGAGATGCTTAGGAGTGTCGTTACTAATGGCCATGGTAAGCGAGCAGACGTGCCAGGTTATTTAGTCGGCGGAAAAACGGGAACGGCTCAAATTGCGAAAGTTGGCGCAAAAGGTTATGCTGAGGGTGTTAACATTGGATCTTTTGGTGGGTATGCCCCGATTAATGCTCCGCAGTTTGTGGTCTTAGTTAAAATTGTTAATCCAAGAGGGGTAGAATGGGCTGAATCTTCGGCCGCGCCGACCTTTGGACAGGTGATGAAATTTCTGCTTGAATACTATAAGGTTAAGCCAACTGAGGATCCAACCACTAGCCCGATGTATAATACCTATAAAAATGGCATTGACCCGCTAGCGATTGTGCCAACGGCAACCGTTGGGCCGGCTCCAGTCGAAGCTAAAAAAATAGACAAGGCCCAGTTAAAAACCGGCAATGTAAAAATAATTACGTCAGGAGACTAAGTTGATATAGACTATTTTATGAAACCTAAAAAAATCTTATTACTGGAAAATTTATTACGCTGGATGGCAACAGTTATTTTAAAGCGCCATCAACCGCAGATTGTGGCGGTGACTGGTTCGGTTGGAAAAACTTCAGCCAAGACCGCTATTTCTCGTGTACTAGCTTCGAAGTTTTCAGTGCGAGAAAATCAAAAAAATTATAATAATGAAATCGGCATTCCGCTGACTATTATTGGAGCGGAGAGTGGCGGTAGAAATATTTTTAGATGGCTTTGGGTTTTGATTAAATGGGTTTTTACTTTAATCCTGCCAGGTTGTCCAAAAGTGCTGGTCTTGGAATTAGGCGTTGACCGTCCGGGGGACATGGCTCACTTTATGTCCTTTATCCAGCCTGCTATTGGAATCGTGACTAATGTTTCAGCCAGTCATCTGGAATTTTTTGCGACGCTTGAGAAAATTGCGAAAGAAAAAGGTACCTTAATTAAGGCGCTGGCTAGTTCTAAAGTGGCTTTACTAAATGGGGATGATGAGTTAGCATCGCAAATGGGCAGTACTGCAAAAGCGCGGGTTTTAAAATTTGGCTTAAATCCAAAATTAGAAATAAACGCTTCGCATATTATCTATAATTACGAGGGCGGTCGACCCGACGGACTTAGCTTTAAATTAAATTACGCCGGAAAAAATATTCCAATTCGCTTAAAGCATATCTTGGGCGAGCATTATGTTTACGCAGCCTTGGCTGCCGTAGCCGCTGGCATTGTTTTTAAAATAAATTTGGTTGAAATCGCCCAAGCCCTGGAAGAGCTGAAGCCCCCAATTGGACGCTTGAACCTTTTGGCGGGATTAAATGGAAGCTTCATCCTGGATGATACTTATAACGCTTCGCCAGTCTCGACTTTAGCGGCTTTAGCTACCTTGGGGCAACTTCAGGCCAAGCGGAAAATTGCAGTCTTAGGTGATATGCTGGAGTTAGGTACGCAGAGCGAGATGGGGCATCGGGAAGTTGGCAGGCGGATTGCCGAGTTGAAACTTGATTTAGTAATTGTGATGGGTGACCGTATGCACGATGCAGTCCGGGAGTTAATCGCCCAGGGTTTTCCAGCTAGCCAGATTATGGATTTTAAAGATCACGGCGCTGCCGTAGCTGCGCTGGCTGAACTAGTCAAGGAAGGTGATTTTATTCTAGTCAAAGGCTCCCAAGGGATGCGGATGGAAAAAGTTGTTGAAGGTCTCTTGGCCGAGCCTAACCAAGCAAAAAACTTACTTTGTCGCCAAACTCGGCAGTGGCGGAAAACTCCTTACGTAAAACCTTAAAGTAATTTAGCTTGATTCTTTTATTTTTTGATGCTAGACTACCTAGCGTTACGGTTTTTATTTTAACTAGGTATTTTACAAGAGTTTGAAAATTGAAAATTGTGAATTGAAAATTTTATTTTAGGGCGCTATCGTCTAGTGGCTAGGACGCCAGGTTCTCATCCTGGTAACAGGAGTCCGATTCTCCTTAGCGCTACAAATAAAAAATCTCCCCTCGAAGCGGAGATTTTTGTTTGTCTAGCGATAAGAGAGAATCGGACGGGCGCGAGTAGGATGCGAGCAAGTGCGAGGCATCCTGTGTGTAGCGCCCCAGCTTCAAGTCGGAGCGAAGAAGCGATTCTCCTTAGCGCTACAAATAAGAAATCTCCCCTCAAAGCGGAGATTTTTGTTTGTCTAGCGATAAGAAAATGTTGCCAAATAATAAAGCCAATCTCGTTGGGACTGGCTTTATGAATTTTTTTAAACAGGTCAGGTTTTTAGCTGCAAGCCGAAAGAACCTGCTTTCCATTTTTTCTTTCTATTTTTCTGGTTTTCTTTTTATGGAAATCCTCCTCAAGGTTGTAGGCAAGTTGGCATAGGATGCAACTCCAAACTTTTTCTGCAAGCCTTGGTTGTTCTGGACTTTCAAAATTGATATGAAGCTCCCAATATTCACCATCTTCTTCTTTTTTGAAGAGTACTGAATCCTTGTTATACAATAGGCTTGTTATTTTCTCAATGTGGATCTTTAGCAGAGCATGCATCTCAATGGTAATTCCCTGGGAATGTTTAATAACTTTGTAAGTAGTCTCTTGAACCGTAAAAGAGTGTGCTGACAATAAAACATTTAGCTTTGACGTGGAAAATTTGGAGTTGCATCTTGTTTTTGGTAGAGTTCCTTTCTTTAAATCGTGCATTTTTCTTCTCCTGTTTTATGCTGTTTTTAAAAGTACCCTGCTTATTTACAATAACAGCTATTATAACTCTTTCTAAATTTTTGTCAACCCCTCTCTGCCTTGCCTTTTTTGTCCATAATGATACAATTGAAAAATTGAAAAGGTAGCTCCAGTTAAGCTAAATTAACCTCAAATTATGGATTTTCAGCAAATATTGCGCGGGTCAAAAACTGTCCTTGATAGCGAGCTTGAGCGTCAGTTTGATACTTTAATAGTTAGGGCTAAAAAAGAAAGTCCGCTGGTTGAAAGCGCTCTTTTACAAACTAAAAAGATTGCGCTGGCTGGCGGGAAAAGAATTCGCGGGATTTTATTGCAACAAGCCTACTTTGGGGTTGGAGGTACGGAAAAGCGAAAAATTCTTAAGGTGGCAGTAGCGATTGAACTCCTGCATCTTTTTTTCCTGATTCATGACGACCTGATTGATCGCGGAAAATTAAGGCATGGTCAAAAAACCTTGCAGAACTTTTTTACCGCAAAAGAAAGTAGTAAAGAAACTATTTTAGAAGCGGAACATTTTGGCAATTCGGTGGCGTTGATTGTTGGCGATCTACTTTTTGCGCAGGCAAATAGAATAATTTTGGAGGCGGGCTTTGAAGCTAGTCGGACGTTGGCGGCGCTGACTTTCTTCCAAGAAATGGTCGCGCTAACTATCGCCGGACAAGCCCAAGATATTGCGATTGAAAAAGCGAAAAGAGCTAGTGAGCAAGCAGTCTTAGTTATGTACGAGAATAAAACAGCGCGCTATACTTTTCAGATGCCTTTGCAATTAGGCGCAATCCTGGCTGGCACGGCGGATGAGAAGACGCAGCCGCTTTTTGAAGCTTATAGCTTGGCGCTGGGCGTAGCTTTTCAACTCCAAGATGATCTGCTGGGCATTTTTAGTCAGAAAGCAAAAATTGGGAAATCGACGGTTTCAGATATTGAAGAGGGAAAACTTTCATTGATGGTGGTCTTTGCTAAAGATGAAGCTAATGTAGCAGACAGAAAAAAGCTAAGCGAGATTTTGGGCAAGAAAAATTTAAGTCAAAAAGAAGTTCAAGTTTTTAAGGATCTTTTAATTAAAACCGGCGCCAAGGCCACTACCCAAAAACTGGCTCAAACATATTTTTTAAAAGGAAAGCGCGTAGTTGAAAAGTCCGAGCTAAATCAGTCATTAAAAACTTTCTTAACCGAGTTAGCTCAATATCTGGAGAAGCGGGAAAGCTAGGTAAGTTATAAAGTTCATAAAGTTATAAAGTCATAAAGTAGCAAGCGTGCCCCGTGACGAGAGAAGCGAGCTTTACGGGGTTAATAAAGTTATCATTAGTTAAATATGCTAAAAAGAAGAAAGACTAGAAAAATTAAAATTGGTTCCTTGTATCTTGGAGGAAATGCTCCAATTGTGATACAATCAATGTGCAGTACTGACACGCGCGACGTCAAGGCGACAGTGGCCCAAATCAAACAGCTTCAGCAAGCTGGTTGTGAGTTGGTGCGTTTAGCGGTGCCAGATTTAGTGGCAGCCAAAGCGATTGCTAAAATTAAAAAGCGCGTTTCGGTTCCCTTGGTAGCGGATATTCATTTTTCGGCTGAGCTAGCCATGATTGCGATGCAAGGCGGAATTGATAAGCTCCGGCTTAATCCTGGCAACATTGGCAGTGAGGACAAAATTAAAATGGTTGTCCTGGAAGCTAAAAAAAGAAAAATTCCAATTAGAATCGGGGTTAATGGTGGTTCATTGGAAAAAGATATTTTAAAAAAATATAAAGGGAAAGTGACCGCGCAGGCAATGGTTGAGTCGGCGATGCGACATATTAAAATTCTTGAAAAATATAATTTTCGAGATATTATTATTTCGCTAAAAGCTTCAGACGTAGCGCGGACGGTCGAGGCGTATCGCTTACTTGCAGCCAAAGTTAATTATCCGCTGCATATTGGGGTGACAGAAGCGGGGACGATTTTCAGAGGCACGGTAGTTTCCTCAATCGGCTTAGGAATTTTACTTTACGATGGGCTTGGTGATACTTTGCGAGTTTCGCTGACCGCTGATTCAGTTGAGGAGATTCGCGTAGCTTGGGAGATTTGTAAAGCCCTGGGCTTGCGCAAAAGAGGAATCACGGTGACGAGTTGTCCGACTTGCGGTCGCACTGAGATTGATTTAATTACTTTGGCGAAAAAAGTAGAAAGCCAATTAGCGCTGATTGATAAGGATATGCACGTGGCAGTAATGGGTTGCGTCGTCAATGGGCCAGGCGAAGCACGCGAAGCAGATTTGGCGATTGTCGGTGGCAAAGGCGTTGGGCTGATTGTTAAAAAAGGCGAGGTTTTAAGAAAAGTCGCCGAAAAAGATTTATTGAGAGAGTTTATTAAGGAAGTGAAGAAGTTTTAAAAGCAAGATTGCTTTTAAAACTTAATTACAAATGTCTAATGTCTAATATCTAATTCTTTTTTTTAAATGTCTTTGCATATATTTTTTATTAGATATTGGAAATTAGATATTAGAAATTTAAGGGATATTTTTTAAACTGTTAAATTGAACATGATGTTACAAAATAACAATATTAATAATGGTTTGCCAAATCATATCGCTATCGTGCCGGATGGAAATAGGCGTTGGGCGAAAGAAAGAGGCCTAGCGCCTTGGCAAGGGCATGAGGCTGGCGCGCAAAATACGGAAAAGCTGCTGCGAAAAGCTTTAGCGATGGGGATTAAATGCGTCTCGCTTTGGGGTTCTTCGGTAGAAAACTTAACGAAGCGTCCGCTACTGGAGAAAAAAGAACTACTGCGAATTTATGAGCAGTATTTTGCTAAGCTAATTAAAAGCGCGGATATTCATGATAACGAAGTCAAGATAAACTTCATTGGCAGGTGGGAAGAGCAATTTCCGGAGTCACTGAAAAAAATTATGCGCGAAGGTTTGGAGGTTACTAAAAATTATTCTAAACATATCCTGAATTTTTTCGTGGCGTATAGCGGCGATGATGAAATGCTGGAAGCAATTAAAAGAATGGCGAAGGACGGTTTAGCGGCTGAGGCGATTACGAAAGAAACAGTTAAGCAATATTTAATGACGAAGGATTTGCCAGCCGTTGATTACCTGATTCGCACCGGCGGGGAACCGCACCTCAGCGCAGGCTTTATGATGTGGGATGTAGCTAACGCTCAGCTTTTCTTTTCGGAAAAATATTATCCCGATTTTAACGACCAGGAATTTGAACTGGCGATTGAGGATTATAAACAGCGGGGGAGAAGGCATGGGAAATAAAGGGCAGCTTTTAGGCTTTAGTTTTTTAGCTTTTAAAAATTGAAAAATTAACTTATGAAAAAAATATTATTTTTGCTATTTTTGTTGGTTTTCTTGGTTCCGAATATGACCTTGGCGCAGGAAAAAAAGAGCGCGATTTTATTTTACGCGGATTGGTGTCCGCATTGCCAAAAAGTCGAAAAGTTTTTTGAAGACAATGGCGTCTACGACTCGTATACGATTGAGAGGCTTAATTATGACGAGCTGGCCAATAAGATAAAGCTAAATAGGATGTTAGAGGAAAAACAATATACTGGCTCATCTGGGATTCCAGCCCTTTTTGTGGATGGTCAGGTTTTTACTGGGGATGTTAATATTATTGCTTATTTTGAAAAACAACTCCCGCCTAAAACTGTTCAAGCAAAAACAAACAGTATAGTTGGCGGTTTTACCATCGTCGCTTTAATTGGGGCAGCCTTCTTGGATGCTAGTAACCCTTGTGCCTTGGCAGTACTGATTCTCCTATTGGTAACCGTCATTGGCGCTAAGGGCAAGCGCCAAGCCCTGCTTTCCGGGCTAATGTTTTCTTTGGCAATTTTCCTTTCCTATTTACTAATGGGAATTGGGCTTTATCGGGCGATTGCCTTTTTTAATATTGGAACTTATCTCTCGTTAGGCGTTGGCTTTTTGGCAATCCTGATTGGGCTGGCTAATTTTAAAGATGTTTTTTGGTACGGTAAATTTTTTATTATGGAAGTGCCAATGGCTTGGCGACCGAAGATGCAAGCGATTATCAGAAAAGCCACTGGACCTTGGAGCGCTTTCGGGATTGGCTTTTTAGTTAGTCTTTTTCTGGTGCCTTGCGCTAGCGGTCCTTACGTCGTAATTTTAGGCATGTTAGCCGAGCGAGTTAATATGACGAAAACTTTAACCCTACTGGTTTTATATAATTTTATCTTTGTTTTGCCGATGCTGCTAATTACGTTCGGCATGTATTTCTTTAACACTAAAATGAGCAAACTTGAAAAATGGCGCAAAGGTAACCTGCGGCTCCTTCACGCCATCGCCGGTACCATCATGCTCCTAGTCGGCGCCTACTTAATTTACGCCCGGGCGTAAGAATTAAAGTCATATGCGAGGTGGGTTAATTATCTTTATTGCGTAGCAGCTTCAAAAATATGGCGGATGAAATCAAAAAACTTATCCACAGTTGCGAGGAAATAGTGTAAATGGTATTATATCACCATAGTAAGGAAAAATAAAAAAATGATAGCAAATAAAGAAATATTAAAAGAAATTGCCTTGAGTTTAAATGTTCATCCAATTCATTTGAAAGTTTTTTTAGCGAGTTCAGAAAAAATTACACTTGAAAACCTAAAATCAGAATTTAAGAAGCAATCGGAAAAGAATCCAAAACCTTTTGTAAAATGGGTTGGAGGAAAAAGGCAGCTCATCCAACAATTCAGAGAAGATGATTTGTACCCACCAGAAGGTTTCGATTCAAAATTTGCAACCTATTTCGAGCCTTTTGTTGGCGGTGGTGCAATGTTTTTTGATTTACTTCCCAAGAAAGCTTATTTATCTGACATGAATGAGGAATTAGTGACAACCTATAATATTATCAAGAGCGATGTCGATGGATTGATTAGAAAGTTAAAACTTCACAAAAAAAATGATAGCAAGGAATATTTTTTGAAAGTTCGCGCCCTTGATGTTAAGAAACTTTCCGAGGTTAACATTGCTGCTCGTTTTATTTATCTAAACCGAACTTGTTTTAATGGTTTGTATCGAGTTAACGGAAGTGGAAAATTTAATGTTCCATATGCTGCCAATAAAAATCCGCTTATTTGTGATGAGGAAAATTTGCGAAAAGTTCACGTGGCAATGAAGCACACCACGATTAAACATCAAGATTATTCAAAAGTTTTGGAAAAAGCCAAGAAAGGAGATTTTGTTTATTTTGATCCGCCATATTATCCAGTTAGCAAGACTGCAAGTTTCACGAGTTACACTAAATATGGATTTTTGAAAAAAGAACAGGAAAAATTGCGAGATGTTTTTGTAGCTCTTAGCAGAAAAGGATGCTTTGTGATGCTTTCAAATTCTGACACGCCTTTTATTAACGAGTTGTATTCAAATTTAGGCAAGAAAATAAGAATTGAAAAAGTTTTTGCTGGAAGGGCGATTAATTCAAAAGGTTCAGGAAGGGGGAAAGTTAAAGAGGTTGTTGTGATTAATTATTAATAACGAAAATATGGCAAATAATAGCTCTTGGGAAAAAATATTTGGAGATTATAATATTTTGAATCACGATTTTTCTAAAGGACCTTTTTATTTATCAGCAGAAATGATAAAAAAATCTGTTCAAAAATTCACAAAAACAAACGAAAAGGAAGTTCGCTGTTTGTGTAAAATGGATAGCAGGAAAAATCTTCCAAATATAATGAGAGAGAATGGCTTGTTCTTGTTGCCAGTAAAAAATAAATACTATGTACTAGTTAAAAATGATGGATATGTTGATATTCCCGAGATAGAAGGGGTAGCGGAAGTTTATAATACCAAATTAGATTTTGATTTAGATACTTCAAAAATTGGAAATTCTGAAATGCAGCATCTTGATTTTGCCTATGCTTCAAGTCTTATTAGGACATTCATGGAAGATCCTTCCCTTGTCCTTACGATTAGAGGAAGAAAATATACGCCTAAATTTAGTTATAAAATTGGTAAAAATATAATTGAAACAGAGGGAGTGCAAACAGAAGTCGATGCTGGTTATGAGGGTAAGGATAAGGTTGTTCTCATAGAAGCAAAGAATTCTCAAACGAGAAATACTATCATAAGACAATTATATTATCCTTTTAGACAATGGTCGGAGCACACAAAAAAGGATGTGTTCTTATTATTTTTTGAAAAAAGAAAAAATGAATATTTAATTTGGCAGTATACATTCACGGATAATAATGATTATAATTCCATACTTTTAGTTAAGTCAAGAAAATATAAAATAGTTTAAGTTTTTAAGATGTCAAACAAAAAAGAAATAAAACTTCATCCTGATGAATTTGAATTGGAATGCACAACAGTGTGGTCTTTTCCGAGACGTGGAAATTGGGCGACGCATAAATCTGATTGGCGAGGGAACTGGGCACCAGAGGTGGTGAGGAATTTAATTTTACGCTATTCAAAGGAAAACGATCACATTCTCGATTGCATGATTGGTGGTGGTACAACCGCTATTGAGGCAAAAATTTTGAATCGTCATATTACTTGCGTTGATGTTAATGAGGAAGCTTTGGAAAGAACAAAAAAATCTTTGGAGTTTAAAGTTGAAAATAAATCCAAACAGAGAATCATTATGTGTGACGCTCGCAACATGACTTTCATTAAAAATGAAGAGATAGATTTTGTCCTTACTCATCCGCCTTATGTCGACATTGTGAAATATAGTGACGGGAAAATTGCTGAGGATTTGTCTGGAATTCATGATATTGATAAGTTTTGCGACGAAATTGAAAAAGTTGCCAGCGAACTTTATCGCGTGCTGAAAAAAGGAAAATTCTGTGCAATTCTAATGGGCGATACCAGAAGAAACAAAATGTATCAACCTCTTGCTTTCAAAGTGATGGAAAGATTTTTAAAGCAAGGCTTTGTCTTGAAGGAGGACATTATTAAAAGACAACACAACTGCAAAGCCACTGGCTTTTGGGTTAAGCGTTCCCGGGAAAGTAATTTTCTCCTAATTATGCACGAACACCTTTTTATTTTTCAGAAAAATTAAAATTATGGACTAAATTAAAGGGGTCAGGACTAAATTAAAGGGGTTAGGTACCTTTTTTATCAATAAAAAAACAGACCCGCAATATCAAACCAAGTCGAGAATCTTTACTGGCTAAGCAAAAATTGGATAAGCTAAAATAATCTTATGGACTAAATTAAAGGGGTCAGGACTAAATTAAAGGGGTCAGGTACCTTTTTTATCAAGACTAAATTAAAGGGGTCACTAAATTAAAGGGGTCAGGTACCTTTTTTATCAATGCCAAATTAAACGCCAAATTAAAGGGGTCGGGTACCTTTTTCAATAAAAAAACAGACCCGTGATATTAAACCAAGTCGAGAACCTTTATTGGTTAAGTAGAAATTGAATAAGCTAAAACAATCTTATGTCGCAATACTACAAAGCAAAAAGAACTAGAAATATTTTTGAGCCGGGCTCGAGTGAGCCATTTAGGATTAGCCGTTCAAAGGTAGATTTATTTTTAAATTGTCCAAGATGCTTTTATTTGGATCGTCGTCTTGGCGTGGGAAGACCTCCAGGATTTCCTTTCAACCTTAATTCTGCGGTGGATGCACTACTTAAAAAAGAATTTGACCTTCATCGGGCTGCAAAAACCGCTCACCCCTTGATGGAAAAATATGGGATTGTGGCGGTGCCTTTTGAACATGAAAAAATGGGAGAGTGGCGAGATTCGCTCAGGCGGGGAATTCAATTTTTGCACGAGAAAACAAACTTACTGGTTACGGGCGGCGTTGATGATGTTTGGGTTAGTCCAGAAGGAGAACTTATCATTGTTGACTATAAGGCAACGTCTAAAAGTGGGGAGGTCTCGCTTGATGCTGCTTGGCAGATTGGGTATAAAAGGCAGATGGAAATTTATCAATGGCTTTTTCGAAAAAATGGATTCAAGGTTGCTGACACCGGATATTTTGTCTATTGCAATGGGGACGCTGATAAGGAAGCCTTCGATGGGAAGCTTGAGTTTGATGTTAAAGTTATTCCATATCAAGGTGACGATGCCTGGATTGAAAAAGCTATTCTTGAGCTGCACGAATGTTTAAGGGGCGACCAAATTCCAAGTGCCTCAGCGGAATGCGATTATTGTAATTATATTGAGGCGGTAAATGAAGTTACTAATGCTTAATAAAAAATAATCATATGGAAAGCTACCTTTCAATTTTGGGAGTCGCCCTTCTTGTCGCTATTGGTGTTAATAGCTGGCTGTTTTCGAAGATTGTTTCCTTAAATAAAAAATTCAAGGGCTTGAAATCAAAAATTGATGTCATCAGGAATGATCTAAAATATATCAAGGGGCTTGAACTTGATTTTTCATCCCTGGAGGAAAAATTTAAGGATGAGCTGGAGCAATTTGGAAATCAGACCGCAGATAATTTTACTGAACTTGAGCAAGTAGTTGACGAGCACGCGGAGGTGATTGAAGAATTAAAATTGAAAGTCGAGGAATTAGAAAAAGCTAAAGAAGAAATTAAAGATGATATAGACGCTAAGATAGAAGAGAAAATAGAGGAACTTAAAGAAAAAAAATAGTTAAAATTCCGCCAAGGACCATCCTCACAAAAAATAATCCTTAGCGATTAGCAATAGCCACTCCACCTTTTCGCCCCCAAATTCCTACCCTCCGCATCCTCCCATTTTCCCTACTTATTTCCGTTACAATATTTCAGTATATTGTAATATCCCGCCCGCCTCATTTCTATCACACGCTAAACCACGTATTTTTCCTACCCTTTTCCATTACAATATTTCAGTATATTGTAATATGGATAAAAATTTTTAAATAAAAAATAAGTCAAAAATATGAGTCATAAAATTGAGGGTTTTCCTAATAACGAAAACGTGCCAGAGTTGAAGCGTGAATCAGAACCTGTGACCAGATTCGTCATAGACACCAGTAGGCCAATTAAAGTTCGAGATGGAGATTCGGAAGATACGTTCACGGTTTATGATATAGGTATGGGAAGAGGATTGCCAGATGGTGCGGCTAGCTATTATGCATTGAACAATCTTTCAAAGACAAAAAAATTGGAAATTGTTATTGCGATTAAGGATGTTCTGAAAATTGTTGAATTGCCGGAAGCGATGCTTGAGAGGATTGCTACTTTTATTCAAGAAGACCACAAACGGGAGGGTAAATTTGACTGCGGGTCTTTCGTTCATTTCGCAAACGGAATTGACTATGAGTTCAGCCAGTTTTTTATTGGAAAGTGGGACATAACGGATTTTGATGAGCAAAATATGGTTTCTGGTGATTCAATTATGATTTCAAAAGATCCAGAGCATATGAATGTTACTCATTTGGCGATATATTTGGGAGATGGCTTGTATCTTAGCAAGTTTGGCGTTGGTGGAAAACTAATCGCAACAACAATGGATGAAATGAAGAAGGGTTTTGCTGGGCAATATGCTTTCAAGATGAGGCCGAATGAGAAGAAGGAAATTGAAGATATCGAACGAATGGAAGTGATTAAGAATAGGATACTGGAGATTGATGTTGAAATTGAAGAACTGACGCGGGAAATGGAATGTTTTGACCAGGAATTTAAATTGATTCCTGATTCTAACGAGACACTTGTTCAGCGTATAGATTTATTAAAAGAGAAAGGTAAAGTGTCTGAACGTGTGTTGTCATTAATGGAAGAGGAATCCACACTGAAAATTGAGATGCTAAGTGCCGGCAAGTTTATTATGTATGATGATAATAGTGACAGTAATGACAAAACGGAAAATGAAAAATGAAACAACAGTGGAATAATTAAAATAATCCTATGCGCCAAATTAAAGGGGTCAGGTACCTTTTTCAATAAAAAAACAGACCCGTGATATTAAACCAAGTCGAGAATCTTTACTGGCTAAGCAAAAATTGGATAAGCTAAAATGAAACTCTCCGGAGGACGGTCCTCCGGAGAGAAAGCATTTCAGTATATTGTAATATCCCACCTTTCCAATTTCCCAAAAACACGATTGCCCTCATTTTCTCTACTTATTCCCATTACAATATTTCAGTATATTGTAATATCCCACCCGCCTCATTTCTATCACACGCTAAAGCCAGTATTTTCTCTATCTATTCCCGTTACAATATTTCAGTATATTGTAATATCCCACCAACCCAATTTTCTCAACCCTGCCAAGTCCCCGTTTGCCATGCCATTCTCCGTTTCAATATTTCAGTATATTGTAATATGGGATATAATAACGACGAACATAAAAATATGGGGAATTAAAAAGTAAAATAACTTATATGGCAAAAATAAAACCGCATCAAATAAATTCAAAACAAAAATATATTGCGATTGATAATTTGTTTGAGGTAATTTCTGCGCTTAAGACTAAGCAAGAAATTGTAAAATTTTTTCTGGGGCTTTTTAGCCAGAGTGAATCCTTAATGTTGGCCCGTAGAATTCAGATCGCAAAGTTATTATTGGATGGGCTAAATTATGAAGATATCCGAAAAGCCTTAGGCGTTGGCAATAGTACAATTCAGAAAACTGATCTGTGGCTGCACGGTGGCGATGAAAAAAATGCGTCTTGGCTTTCAACGACGATTCTGAGTGCTGAAAAGAAAAGACTTGAAAATGGAAAAAGCAGTTATGACCCAGCAAGCTTACTTAATAAGTATCCTTATCATCGTTTCATTAACAAAATTTTTAATGAGTAATGGGTAGTTCTTAAGTGAAAGATAGGCTTAAAAAATACTCCCTTACCATATTTCAGTATATTGTAATATGTTACCTATTGAATTTTAAGAAAGTCTCTGACCTGCATTTTTACTACTTATTCTTATTACAATATTTCAGTATATTGTAATAAGAATAAATAATAATTTTAAATAAAAATATGGAAAATGTTCTTAGGGTTGGAAAATTAGCAGCTGCTGAAATTTCTCAACCATGGCCACCTGAAAGCATGAGTTGGGAAATAAATCCCCAGGAGGAAAAAATAATGTTTCGTGAGATGCTGATAAAGAGTTTCTTTTTTTCGCTGGTGCTGACAATAATTTCATTGGGACGAATAGCTGCTATAAGTATTTCTGATGCGTTTTCGATTTTCTTTTGGTTTATGATTTTCTTTGCCATTGTATTTGCAATTATATTTGCTATTTCTTATAAATTCCCCTTCGTTCAGCGGAGGTATGAATTTAATAAGGGCGACCTTATGATTCAAAAGGGAAGCAGGAGCGGGCGATTCAGCTGGGAGGAGTTGGACTATTTTTACGCAGATCCTAATGAAAAGAATAATCTAGGTTCTGGTCCTGAGGGCGCAGCTTTTGAGCGGGAGCTGATAACTATTATGGGCAGAATCTTTTATTTAAAACTTAAGCCAAAGAATTTTCTGCTATGGTTATCGCCAGTTGCACTAACAGTGCGTACCAACCCCCAGAATTGTCAGCAAGTCTATGATTTTTTATTGAGCAAGCTTCCAGAGGGCCAATGCCCGTCGCTGGTTGCGATTAGGGTTCGTTTCAAATAGCGCAGAGGAGCAGTCCGCTTCCGGAGGACCGTCCTCCAGAGATGGTCCCAATAGGAAAAAAATAATAATTTTTTAAAATAAAAAATATATGTTAATTATTTACGCCCACTTCAGTCGCACAGGGCACAACGGGGTAATCTTAAAGGAGGTTGAAAATTGGCTTAAGCAGAGGGGCCAAGCTTATGAAGTCTTGGATTTGTATGGAATTGGTTTTGATCCTGTTTTGGGCGTTAGGGATATAAGTCAGGCTGATGGAACTTCGAGTGATGTATTCGTGCATAGTATTCAAGAAAAAATACTTAAAGCAAAGAACTTGATTTTCATCTATCCGACCTGGTGGAGTAACGTGCCGGCAATTTTGAAGGGTTTTTATGACCGGGTGCTGATGGCGCAATTTGCTTTTCGATATGGAAGTAGTGGTTTGCCAGAAGGTTTATTAAAAGGAAGGCGCGCTTTGGTTTTTACTACGTCAGGCGGGCCTGCTGTTTATCAAAAGATTTTTAGAGGTAGTCGCTCAATTAAAGTCACAACTGATGACACCCTTGAATTTTGTGGCCTCAGGACGCAAAGTGTCTTAATTGGAAATTGTCGAGCGTTGGATGAGAAAAAGAAAATTGAAATTACTAAAAAGGTTATCATTGCAATGAAAAAATTTGTTTCAGTGTAGTTTTGGCGTGAGTGAAAAAATACTTCCGGAGGACCGTCCTCCGGAGATAAATATTTTTTCTCCCTATCGCTAAAATTTTCAGTTGTGATAAAATTAAGAAGTTAAGGAAAATAAGTTAAGCTTAAATATAAAATGAAAAGTAAAACTATGTATGATTTGATTATCATTGGGGCGGGTCCAGCGGGCTTGGGAGCTTCAATTTATGCTTCGCGCTATAAACTTAATAATTTAGTAATTGGGGCAGAAATTGGCGGTCAAGTGACAGAAGCTTGGGAGATTGAAAATTACGCCGGGATTGAATCAATTTCAGGCAAGGACTTAATGGAAAAATTTCAAACTCAAAGTAAAGATCTCGGCGGAACGATTATTGAGGCTAGTGTTAGTAAAGTTAATAAGACGGAAGCGGGTTTCGAAGTTCTGACGGAAGATGGAAAGAAATATGAAACAATTTCAATTATTTTTGCTTTAGGGATGAAACCGCGGAAAATGAATATCCCTGGGGAAGATAAATTTTTAGGTAAAGGTATTTCTTATTGCGCTGTTTGTGACGCAATGTTCTTTAGAGGTAAAGACGTAGTTGTGATTGGGGGAGGTGATGCGGCTGCTACGGCTGCGATTCATTTGGCCGAGTTTGCTAATAGCGTCCAACTTTTATACAAAGAAGGCACGAAAATTTTTGAGCCAGCTTGGGAGGATCAACTTGGACGAACTGGTAAAGTAGCGATAGATTCTTTCGAAAAAATTGAGGAAATTTTAGGAGATGAGAAGGTAGAAGGGTTAGTTTATGAAAAAGTTGGAGGTGAAAAGAAAGAAATTCAACTCCAGGGCGTATTTATTGAAATAGGCTCTGTGCCTGGGGTGGTAGTGGTAAAAGAGTTAGGCGTCCAAACTGATGAGCAAGGTTATATTATCGTGGGCAGTGATCAAAGCACCGCGATTGAAAATGTCTATGCTGCTGGCGATGCTACAACTGGTTCAAATAAGTTTCGTCAAATTATCACCGCTGTCGCCGAAGGCGCAGTCGCCGCCGGAAGCGTGTATAAGAAACTGAAGCTCGCTAAAAAGTAAAAAAATACTTTTGCGTAAAGGTTACCTTTTAAATTGTTTAATTTATCTTTTAATTTTAAATTTGAAGTTTTAAATTTGAAATCAAATCTAAATGTTTTAATTTTAAAATATTAAATTCATTTAGTCATTTGAAATTCATTGAAAATTGAAAATTGAAAATTGAAAATTATCTGCATGGAAGATCCAATTGAACTGAGTAAAAAAATAGGTGGGAAAATTGAAATTAGGAGTAAGCGAAAGTTAACCAAGGAAAACTTGGCTGTTTTATATACCCCAGGGGTGGCTGATGTTTGCAGGGCGGTGGCGAAAAATAAAAAACTTTCTTTCGCATATACCATTCGAAAAAATACGGTAGCTGTGGTTTCGGATGGGAGCGCTGTTTTAGGGCTAGGGAATATCGGGCCGGAAGCAGCTTTGCCAGTCATGGAAGGAAAAGCGCTCCTTTTTAAGGAGCTGGGCGGGGTAGATGCGATTCCGATTGTCTTGGCAACCCAGGACACTGAGGAAATTATTAAAATTGTCAAAGCTCTCGAGCCAACTTTTGGCGGCATAAATTTGGAGGATATTTCGGCGCCGAGATGTTTCGAGATTGAAGAAAGATTGAAAGCGGAAATGAAAATTCCCGTGATGCATGATGACCAGCATGGTACCGCCATCGTGGTGTTGGCTGGAATTATTAACGCGCTAAAAGTTGTCGAGAAAAATATTAAAGAAGTTAAAATTGTACTTTCTGGTTCGGGAGCTGCTGGGGTGGCGATTACAAAGTTATTATTACTTTATGGCGCAAAAAATGTCTTAGTGGTTGATAGTACTGGGATTATTTTTAAAGAACGTGCGGGAGGACTCAATAGTTCAAAAATGGAAATTGCGGAAATTACGAATCCAAAAAATATTTCCGGAACTTTAAAAAATGCAATGGAGGGAGCGGATATTTTTATTGGGGTGAGCGCTCCAAATTTAATTACGCGTAGTGAGGTTGCGCTGATGAATGAGCGCGCGATTATTTTTGCGATGAGTAATCCTGTACCAGAAATTATGCCGGAAGAAGCGCTCGCCGGTGGTGCGATGGTAGTAGCTACTGGTAGAAGCGATTATCCAAATCAAATTAATAACGTCTTGGTTTTTCCAGGAATTTTTCGAGGCGCCTTAGATAATCGCGCAGTTAAAATAACTGATAAGCATAAATTAGCCGCGGCGAAAGCTTTGGCCTCCTTGGTAAAAAAACCGACTCGTGATAAAATAATTCCAGAGGCGCTTAATCGCCAAGCCGCCAAAGTTGTGGCAAATGTCTTTAGATGATATAAATCGCTAATCAACACGAATTTAACACTAATATTCACGAATGATATAAATCATTAGGATTGGGGATTATTCGGGATAAAATTGGAGTTGATTCGTGATTTAAAATCAACATGAAAATTTACAAACAAAAAATTGAAGTTGAGAGTAAGACGCAGATTGAGTTTTTCGATATTACCGCAAAAGTGCAGGAGGTGCTGGCAAATTCGGAAATTAGAGAAGGGGTGGTTTTGGTTTTTGCGCCTCATACGACGATGGGAATAGTAATTAACCATAATGAACCGATGTTGATGCAGGATTTTATGCGGGTGTTATATAAATTAGTACCGATGGATGATCGCTACTCGCATGATTTGTTTGAACTTCGGAAGAGTTCTAAATCCGACGCGAGAAGCAATGGTCATTCGCATTGCAAATCTTTTCTGTTAGGAATTAGCCAAACTATCCCAGTTGAAAAGGGGAAGTTGGCGATGAGCGAAAACCAAAGCATTTTCGCTTTAGAGTTTGATGGTTCTCGCAAAAGGGATATTACGATCCAAGTGATGGGAATCTAAATTGAAAAGTTAAAAAAATGCTGAGCCTTCGAAGAAAAATTAGTTTGATTTTTTTAGTAGTCGTCTTTTTGGACGGGTGTTTTTTTTACGTTTATAATCAAACCTACCTTTCGCTTGGCGCGGCTGGCGCGGCTAAAAATATCGTAATTGAAAATGGGGATAATGCGTTGGTGGTTGGTGAAAAGTTAACTAAGGCAGGGATTATCGCTGGCAAATATTACTTTACTTTTTATTTATGGAAAGTTGGAAAGCTACATAATATTATCGCGGGAGTGTATGAATTTCCCAAGGGGATGCAAATTCCCGAAGCAGCCCGGATTGTTACAGGGGGAGAAGTGGTCCCCATGCGAGTGAAGGTTACTTTTCCAGAGGGCTGGACGATGGCGGCGATGGCGGAGCGACTTTCGGCCAGTGGCCTGCCTGGCGAGGATTTTTTAAAGCTGACGAAAAATCCAACCGATTTAATTTTGAGTAGCTATCCTTTTTTAAGCGATTTACCTAAAGGGGCTACGCTAGAAGGTTTTCTTTTCCCGGATACTTATTATTTTGCTAAAGAAGTTTCGGCGGATGAAATCGTGAAAAAAATGCTGGCTAATTTTTCCGTTAAGGTAGTTAGCGTAATAAAAACGGATTTAGCCGGTCAGCAAAAACCCTTGTTCGAAATTATTACGATGGCCAGTGTGGTTGAAGGGGAAGTGCGTAATGACAGCGACCGGAAAATCGTGGCGGGACTTTTTTGGAATCGGCTTGAAAATGGAATGCCACTGCAAAGCGATGCGACTTTAGAATATGCACTAGGCACCAATAAATTCCAACATTCAATCGCCGAAACCAAACTTGATTCGCCTTACAACACTTATCAGAATAAAGGCTTGCCCCCGGGCCCCGTAACTAACCCTGGCCTGGCTTCAATCTTAGCCACCCTTAGCCCAATTCAAACAGATTACGTTTACTTTTTAAGCGATCCTAAAACTGGCAAAACAGTTTTCGCCAAAACTTTCGAGGAGCACGTCGCCAATAAGGCGAAATACGGGCTTTAAAAATATTGTTAAACTGCTACATTGTTAAATTGTTAGTAGTTCTTGGGGAAAAGGGACAGCAAATTGCGAGTCTGAATTTTAGCAATATAATAATATAACAATTTGGCAATTTGAATTCGTTTTGACATCAAGGCTTATTTAGCCTATGATATTAAGAGATAAAAGTAGCTTACTAACGCTTAAATTAGGCTGTTTTGTTGTTAGTAAAAATTTAAACTATGCTAGCGAAAATAAAAAACTTTTTTCAAAAATATGTAGGTGGTTTTTTTAGTAATCTTTCCAATGACATTGGGATTGATTTAGGCACGGCTAATACCTTGGTTTACCTTAAGGGCAAAGGGATTGTAATTAACGAACCCTCAGTGGTGGCGATTAATAAGCGGACTGGTCAAGTTTTGGCGATTGGCAAGGAGGCAAAAAGGATGGTTGGTAAAACGCCAGGGCATATTGTAGCAACGCGTCCTTTAGTGGACGGAGTGGTGAGCGATTTCGAAGTGACGACCCAAATGCTAAAATATTTTATTGAAAAAGTGCATAAAGATTCTTTTTCTTTTTCTCCGCGTCCGCGCGTATTAATTGGGATTCCTTCAGTTATTACGGAAGTTGAAAAGAAAGCCGTAATTGATGCGGCTACAGCTGCAGGCGCACGCGAAGCTTATTTGATTGAGGAACCAATGGCGGCCGCGATCGGCGCCCGACTGCCTGTCACGGATGCTAAAGGAAATATGGTCGTTGATATTGGGGGCGGGACCTCTGAGATTGCGGTTATTTCCTTGGGTGGCATCGTCAGTGCGCGCAGTTTGCGCGTGGCTGGAGATGAAATGAATGAAGACATCATCCGTTATTGTCGGGATGAATTTAATTTGCTGATTGGTGAAAAAACGGCTGAGGAAATTAAGATTGCGGTGGGTAGCGCTTATCCTTTAAAGGAACAACTCACCATTCCAATTCGCGGTCGGGATTTAGTCAGTGGTCTTCCAAAAGAAGTTCTTGTTAATGATGCACAAATCAGAGAGGCGATTTCTCGTTCCATTAGAATTATTGTCAACAATATTAAAACTGTTATTGAGGAAACGCCGCCAGAACTTTTATCCGATATTATGCAACGCGGAATTATTTTAGCCGGAGGCGGCAGTTTAATTCGGGGCTTGGATAAATTAATTGCTAACCAAACGGAAATGCCAGTACGCATGATGGAAGATCCCCTCACGGCCGTAGTGCGCGGGACAGGGATTGTCTTGGAAGACTTAGAATTACTCAAACACGTTTTAGTTGAGGACCAAAGGGAGAAGTCTTTTAAATAAAAAACTAGGTCATACGCAAATTAGGTTGCTAGTATAATATTGTTTGATTTTAAAAATCATTTTTACGAACGCAACTTCTTTTTTGAGCACGTAGCTAGTCCAAGACTATGGCTAGCTACTCGGATGAGCTGTCGCTCATATGGCCAAAAAAGAAACTGCGTTCGTAAAAATTCTAAGTTAGCTTTATATTTAGAGCCTTGCATTGTGTGCGATTTCTAAAAAACTAGTCCGCCGCCAGCTGGCTGACTAAAAAGCTATTTAATAAATGCAAAGATTCACTTCGACAAAATTATTTAAAATATTTTTACTGGTGGCTTTTTTTATAGGGCTTCTTTATTTGAATCCAGTTAAAATTTCAAATCCAATTAGAACTATTTTTCTTGCGGGATTATCACCTTTTCAGAAAATTGCTTATACTACTTCAGCTGCTATTGAGGGGGTGGGGGAGTTTATAAGTTCAATTGGACAGCTGAAGGCAGAAAATAAAAAACTTATCAGTGAAAATGAACGTCTTTTACAGGAGCGAGCAACGCTGGTTGATATGAAAAATGAAAATGACGATTTACGTAAGCAGTTAGGTTTACTGCCAAGAGACCAGTTTAAATTACTGGCGGCTAATGTTATCAGTCAAGATTTAAATGGGATGGGTAATTGGATTGAAATAGACAAGGGTCGCGATTCTGGCGTTACTGAAGGTATGCCAGTTATAATTTCTAAAAGTGCTCTAGTTGGAAGGGTTAGCGAAGTTACCTTGAAAAACGCAAAAATTATTTTACTGACAAATCCGAAAAGTGTTATTAATGTCACCACTACTCAAACAGGGGCTAAGGGTGTAGCTAGGGGTGAATATGGCTTAGGCGTAACTTTTGACATGGTTTTGCAAGCCGATGTGATTCAAGGTGGAAATGAGGTAGTTACTTCCGGCATAGGCGTTGGGATGCCAAGAGGTCTTTACGTGGGAACTATTCAGGGCGTGCACTCTTCTGCGGACCATTTATTTCAACAAGCTACAATCGTGTCACCAGTTCAAATTTCTAATTTGCAGTTTGTTTTTGTGGTTTTGGGGAATAAAGAAAACTAAACTCAATCTGTCGAACAATTCTAAAAAGATGAGAAAGAAAATTATTTATTTGGGACTTATTTTTTTTGCGCTTCTAATCCAGCTAAGCTTCTTATCTGTGCTGATTAGCCCGGATGTGCTAGGTGATTCAGTATTGATGCTAGTGCTAGCTATGGCAGTACTCGATGGTTTCGCACTAGCTTTAAACTGGGCAATTGTGGCAGGCTTGTTTTACGATCTTGCTTCTTTTGCGCCGTTAGGCCAGCATGTAATAATTTTTTTACTTTTAATTTACGCAGTTAGTTTTTTTTCACGTAGGCTTTCGGTCGAAGTCAAGGGTATTGGGATTCTCCTACTAGTCTTGTTTATTATTGCAGCCACACTAATCTCAAAGAGTCTTTTTAGCCTTTTCCTAATGCTTGGCCAGCAGCCGGTTAGTTTTTTCCAAGTTTTTGGTAGTTTTAAATTCTTTATTTTCCAAGTGGGATGTAATGCTGGCTTATTTTTCTTTTGGCTTAGCGCACTTAAAAAGTTTAAGAAAAGATTTTTATGAATGGAAAAAAGAAAAATACTTTACATCGGTATGCTGGCATGGAAATTGAAGATTATGTCTTGACCGCTACCGAAAAAGAAGCAGCCAAGATGGAAAGAGGGCTGGGAAAAAGAGGGTTGGATTATTTATGGTGGTTGATTATTTTTTTCATGGTTATTCTAGCTGGCCGGATTATTTTTCTGACTGTTTTAAAGGGCGCTTATTATCAAGAAATAGCTCGGGGTAATAGTATACGGTCAGTGGTGATTAAAGCTCCACGCGGAAGAATCTTCGATCGGACGGGAACTGCTTTGGTTAGTAATGCCCCAAGTATTGACCTAGTTTCAATCCCAGCTGGTTTGCCAGTCGAAAATAGCAAGTTGCAGGAAATCTCTCAAAGTTTGGCGTTGATTTTAAATATGGATCAGGCTGATATGCAAATTAGGTTAGAAAGCGGCAGAGATAATCCTTCAGGTGTTATTTTAATAAAAGAAGATATTTCCCAAGACGAGCTACTGAATATTTTAGAAAAAGGAAATGTACTACCTGGAATTTTTATTGAAAAAACGGCTATCAGGCAATATGTTGATGCTCAAATTTTTTCGCATATTCTTGGCTACGAAGGAAAAATCAAGCAGAGTGAACTTGATCAAGACAGTAGTTATCTACTAACTGATTATATCGGAAAACAAGGACTTGAAAAAGCTTACGAAAGTGACTTGCGCGGAGTGCATGGGGCTGATCAGATTGAAGTTGATTCAACTGGCAATGCTAAGCGTGAGGTTGGGATTGTAAACCCAAAACCGGGTAGTGATTTAATCCTGAATATTGATGCTGAGCTGCAGAAAAAACTTTACGACAGTATTAATGGTATTTTGGAAAAAACTGGGACGAAGACAGCCGCCGCCGTGGCGATCGATCCAAGAACCGGGGGAGTCTTAGCTTTAGTGAATTTACCTAGCTACGATAACAATTTATTTGCTAAAAAAATTTCCGCGGATGATTATTCAAAATTAATTAAAGATGAGAGTAAGCCTCTTTTTAATCGGGCAATTTCTGGTGAGTATCCACCTGGCTCGACTATTAAGCCTGCTATCGCGGCCGGGGCGCTCTCAGAAGGAACTATTACGCCCTCAACTATTATCGACGGACTTGGCGGGGTTCTTAATGTGGGAGGTTTCAGTTTCCGTGATTGGAAAGCGCATGGGCCGAGCGATGTGCGAATGGCGATTGCTCAAAGTAATGATATTTTTTTCTATACGCTTGGAGGAGGCTATGGAAATATTCGAGGCTTGGGTATGGACACAATGAAAAAATATTATAACCTTTTTGGCTTTGGCAGCCCGACTGGCATTGATCTCGGCGGGGAAGCTTCGGGTCTTATTCCTAGCGAGCAATGGAAGCAAGATACGCTTGGGGAGAAATGGTATATCGGTAACAGTTACCATGCCTCAATCGGACAAGGCTATGTGACAGCCACTCCATTGCAGCTAGCTAACTATATTGCGGCGATTGCTAACGGAGGGACTTTATATGAACCCCACTTAGTCGCACAAATTAAAAAAAGTACGGGCGAGGTTGAAAATATTAATCCGAAAAAAATCAGAACTGGTTTTATTTCGCCGGAGGTTTTAAAAGTTGTCCAGGAGGGTATGCGCAAAACTGTTACAGATGGAACTGCCCAAACATTAAAAGAATTGTCAGTGGCCGTAGCTGGAAAAACCGGGACGGCTCAATATGGAACCACTGGGAAGACGCATGGTTGGTTTGTTTCTTACGCGCCTTATGATAATCCTCAAATTGCCATGGCAGTTCTAGTTGAAGGTGGCGGCGAAGGTCACTCTAGCGCCCTGCCAATTACGCAGGAAGTCTTAGGGTGGTATTTTGGAGGTAGACAGTAAATTAGCTTATAGCTTCATTAGCTTTTAGATTTTTATATTTTGATTTCTGCATTTCTCCCCCTCTGCACATTGCGAAGTGCGTAGACGGTTGGCGATTTATGAGAGTAAAGAAAATGACATAGAAATGTCATTCTGAATGTCCGGTAGGCAGGTTTCAGAATCTGTTTTCTTTATTTCGCAGGACTTTCTGCAATAGGGATCCTGAAACAGGTTTAGGATGACAACTGGAAAATTTTTGGCAAATAAAAAACACTCAGATTTTTTTTGAGTGTTTTTTGAGGACTTTATTGAAAAACTATTTTAACCCTGCTGACGTAGTTTTTGCTGGAGTTGTCTTTGTAATTTCGGGGGTGGTTACTGTTGGCGTTGTTGGTGCAACTTGAGCTTGGGCTGCTTCTTCGGCGGCTTGCTTTGCTTTTTTCTCAACCTTTCTTTGCTCGGTTGCTTGAGCTTCTTGAGCTTTTCTAACCTTTAAAACTTCCATGTGGTGAACTATGCGATAAACCCCATAGACGCCGATGACCGCAATGAGAACAATAGCTGGGACGGTTAGTTGTTTGTTCTTTTCGTAAAATGCTTTGATTTTTTCCATTTAATTTATGATTTAAAATTAATTAATTTTTTTAATGGACACACCTTATGAGCTGTTCTGAAACTTTTTTAAATATAGCTTATTTTCGCTAAATAAGCAAGGCGGCAACCTAATTCGATACCCCCAGATTTGCTTTAAGAGAGGAAAAATACTGACTTTAAGCTCTTGACAATTTGGCTAAAAAGGGATAGAATCCGCTGGTTGTGGTATAATGTTTTTAAGAGGTCTTTGAAAATAAAATGTATCAAGTCAATTAGGCAATCGCCCCGCCCTAGGCGGGGAGGAAAGTCCGGACATTCAGCTCCGATTTATCGGAGCAAGGGTAGTGGGTAACGCCCATCGCCAGTGCGTAGCACTGGAAATTCCAATAACTAATAAACAATAATCAAACAAATTTCAATAACCAATTTCCAAATCACAAGCAACTTAGTTTGATTTTTGGCAATTGAGGTTTAGTTTTTGTTTGCTATTTGTTTCTTGTAATTTGTAATTTCCCTTGCTGCGCAACGGCAGAGGTGCGAGCAGAGACGTCTTGCGCGAAAGTTAGCAAGACACCCTTTCGCAAGATTGGGTGAGTTCTTATGGTAACATGAGAGGTGAAACGGCTAAATCCTTACTTGGATGCAAGGCCGTACTGCCAGTGCTTCGCACTGGAAATTTCAATAACCAAGATACAAATCCCCTGCCTACCGGCAGGCAGGCAAAAAAATTTCAATCCTCAAATTTCAAATCACAAATAATGTGTTTTAAATTTTGGTGATTGGTGTTTGCATTTTGTTTGTTATTTGTTTCTTGTAACTTGGAGCTTCTGATGCGTAGCATTGGCGGGGTGCCGCTTGAGTGTGCTGGTAACAGTATACCTAGATAAATGGTTGTCCTCGACAGAATCCGGCTTATCGATTGGTTTGATACATTTTGTTTTTGAAGGAAAAAAATTTTCATCGCGATCCACCCTGGGCGGAGTGAAAAATAATGAGCTCGGCACTTCTCTGGATTGCTTCGCTTGATTACAAGCTCGCAAAGATGGAATGTATTTATTTTGTAATTTCGTAGGTTCACCCTGTTAAATAATTTTAAAGAATTACTATTTTTTAAAATTAAGATTTGAGTTTTAATTTAAATTAACATCGTGAATTAAAGTAAAAAGTAAAATAATAAGAAAAGTCCTTCTTTTTTTGAAGACTCAAATCTTATTTAACAGGGTAAATGAAAAAAAAGTCAGAATTAATTTTTAGTGCAATTCAGGTTCCAATTGACGCGGTGATGATTATCTTAGCAGCGCTGAGCGCTTTTGTGATTCGCAATATTCCGGAAATTCTTTTACTGAAACCGAAGCTGTATGAATTTCCGCTGAGAAGTTATTTTTTAGCGGTCTTAATGCTCATGCCGGTTATTTTATTTATTTACGCTTTGGAAGGTTTATATAATTTGCAAGTTACGCGTAAATTTTGGCACGAAGCGTTAAAGGTTTTTTCCGCTACTTCAATTGCCTTGGTGGTGGTAATTGTGACAATCTTTTTAAAACGAGAATTTTTTTCTTCGCGTTTTATTATTTTAGCCGGTTGGGTTTTGGTGGTTATTTTTGTAATTTTCGGACGCTATCTACTAAGAAAGATTCAAAAAAAGCTTTTGATTAGTCGCGGGATGGGTGTCCATCAGGTCTTATTAATAGGCAGTAATGGCAAGATGGACAAAGTTAAAAGGATTATTGAAAAGGATCCCAGCCTTGGTTATTGGATTGTTGACCATATTGAGAGCGGAAGTATTACCCTAATCCGTCAAATTAAAAAGCAAAAAGGTCTTGATGAAATTATTGTCTGCGATTCGACGCTGACTGATTCGGAACAAGAAAAATTGATTGATTATTGCGCGATTAATAACGTGGCTTATAAATTTATTCCAACTACCTTGCAAACTGCTCGCTTTGAAGCCGGGATTTTTAGTGGTGAGCCGATTATTGAAGTGCGTAATACGCCGCTAGAGGGCTGGGGGAAGATTTTAAAAAGAGCTTTTGATTTGGTGGCATCGATTATTTTAATTATTTTATTTGCGCCGCTGATGATTTTAGTTGCGTTTTTAATTAAATTGGAATCCTTTTTTGAAGAGAAAAAAGCTGGTCCAATTATTTATAAAAATGAGCGCATTGGTGGGGATGGGAAGAAATTTGATGTGTTTAAATTTCGTTATATGAAATGGGAAATGTGCACTAATCCAAATACGAAAGAAGGTCGCAAGGCAATTGAATATGAAAAGGAGCTAATTGCGAAAAAAAGTTTGCGCAAAGGACCGCTTTATAAAATTAAAAATGATCCTCGCAAAACTAAGGTCGGAGCGTTTATCGAAAAATATTCAATTGACGAGCTTCCGCAATTTTTTAATGTCCTTAAAGGCGATATGAGTTTAGTTGGGCCGCGTCCCCATCAACAACGAGAGGTCGAGAAATATAGCGAATATCACAGGCGGCTGCTAACGATAAAACCTGGCGTGACTGGGATGGCCCAAGTTTCTGGTCGCAGCGATTTACAATTTGAAGATGAATATAAGCTGGATGTTTATTACATTGAAAACTGGTCGCTTTGGGAAGATATCCAGATTTGTTTGAAAACGGTATTGGTGCTATTTAAAAGGCGAGGAAATTAAGTTTTTCTCTACGAATTTACAAATCAATTATCCGCCTACCTGCCTATCGGCAGACGAGCCGACAGGCAAGCGAATATACTAATAAAATTCAAAAGAGTTGCATATTCGTATATTAGTAAGGGATTCGTAAATTACCTACATTCTAGCTTGAGTTGCAATTTTGCCCTCTACAAATACCTCGTAGGGAGTTAAATAGCCAAGACGCTTTCTCGGACGATTATTGATGCCTTTAACGACAGCATCTACATCCTTTTGTGTTAGTTTAGCAAACAT
>CAILTR010000045.1 GCA_903837175.1 uncultured bacterium | reverse complement strand
TTGCTTGTTCCAGTGACATGATGTGTCTCCTTTCTGTGGGTTGATGATTCGTAAATCATCAGATATTCAGAATTCAAATAACATCTCAATAACTTATTGTTCGATCAACATCTCAGATGTTTGGTTAATTCCGCCACCCTGCTTCGGATTTTCTTTAGCGTCCATTTTTCCCTCCTTAGTGGTTAAACCTGACATAACGTTTAGTCCATAGACACTCAGAAAAATAATTTCGCTGCGTTATCGCTTGGAGATATACCACAGCATTATCTCCTCCATGTTGCCTTGCGAAATGAATTTTCTGATTCATAATGTATTTGCAAAATAGTTGCCAACTCATGAAGGATCATGCAATTAAAATATAATTCTATCATTGCCGATAGTTAATAAATATTAAGCAGAGAAGATGCTTTAAATGAAGAACACGATTCAGTGATTTATTTCCCATAATGAGATTATTTTCTCAATATGGGAAATAAATCCATAAAAATACAGGGCTGCGTATTCAAACTTTGTAAAAAGGCTACATGGACAGGAAGTGATAGACAGCCTATTCATTTAAGATGTCCGACTGTCTTATCAACAAACGAGTTATTTTCGCCGAGGGTTTTGAGCCGACGGTAAAATGTGCTTTTGGGAATACCCAAATGTTCAGCGGCGGCTTTGGCGTTTCCAAACCGGTTCAAAGCTTCGTCGATCATCTGCTTCGTCACTGTTTTGATGGTTTGATCCGAGCCTTTTTCTTTCACGGGTTGTCTGAATTCGAAAATACAAGAGCCTTCCAGGTCCTCGACGACAATTTGGTAAGTGGTGCAAAATATGCTTGCTGATTCAATGGCGTTTTTTAGTTCCCGAACATTACCTGGCCAGGAATAGCTTTCGAATAATTGCTCAACATCAGGGCTAACTCCGAGGATTTGTTTATCGAATTTACCTATTACCGCAAATGACGGTTGGATTCTACCAACCATCTGATATTATTTAAAGTAATTCATTTTGTTGTCTCTTGTAGAGTATGTATTTTAGTCCATAAAACAAGAATTATCAAGAATTTAGGTGTAGAAGGCCGTTTTTTTTCTTAAAAATTTGCGTATTATATGATATTATGACCAACATATAATACGAAGAGGTTCAGAGATGCCCATTGTCGAGTCCAAAATCAATTTCGCAAGGTCAACGATCAAAACAGAAAAATCTTTACGCTCAAAAGCTATGACCGCAAATGGCGGTTGGATACTATAACTACATAATATTAATGATATAAATATCAAAGAAGTGTGCATTCATCAGGCACATGTTGGCATAAACGGTCACAATTGCAATAAAAAACAAAAAAATATGCATAAAAAAAGGTTTTTTAGGCTTCCGAAGTTGTAAAGTATATGTTGTTGTATTTTAAAGACATATACTTTACAATTGGAGGCAATATACCCAAATAGGATGAATAGTATGACGCATTCTAAAACTCACTTAATCTCTATGGTTATATTGTTTTTCGGTAAACATACTCTGTCCTGAATTATTTAATGGGTATCCCGTTACTTTTATTCTAATCGTATCTTATTGCCTGAACTGAAACCAACTAACCATTTAATAATATAGGATATGGTGCTTGATTTTGAAAATATAGTTTTAGTGGCTAATATTAATTTAATAATTTCTGAAAAATTAGATGTGTGTAAAATAAATATGTTAGTGGTTGGCGCTAATTTTGCGTATCAAAAAAACTACGATTCTGAAAGCGCTAAATATCGTAAATATTATCATATTGTTAATGGGTATTAGTTCAGACACTATCTTAACAAATGAGTAGTATTATAATATTATTCTCGGTAACTGTTCTTCTCCGGCAGAAAGGTTTTCACAAAATGAAACAAGCTGATGAAAATTGCGACAAAATACCACCAAAAGTCAGAATGATGATCAAACTACCAAGCTTGCCAGAAAAGATTTCGGCGCTGTTTGTTGAGCAAAAGCAATTTTAATGCCAACCGTCATTTGCGCTCATAGATTCAGAACATCTGTTTATCGAAGAATCAGTATCTGGCGGATACCATATACTATTTAGAACAAAAGAGCCTCTCAATCTCAATGGAAAAAGATTATTATCACCAGATGGTGACAAGGTCGAAGTGCTTTGGGCGGATCACCAAACAGTAAACATTGCACCAACTTGCTCGCACATCAAAGACTATAAGTGCGCTGGAGATCCTGAATATCGTGTAAGTAGAAGATTATCAGGAAGTTTTGATAATATCGGTTTTGCAAATACCATAAAAATGAGAGCTTCCATCAACCGGCTTCCATTAAGATTA
>CAILTR010000044.1 GCA_903837175.1 uncultured bacterium | reverse complement strand
TGATCTAGTGACAACTCTGTCATGGAACTTCGCAAGTTTTTAATACTGCTTTCTAAAATCTCTTGATACTTTGGCATAATCTTTTTAGTTAAAAGTTAGTTACTTTTGATTATACCAGACACACTTTAGTTTACAGTCTCCCAAAATATCTCCTCCTGGATGAGATCACCGCTTCTTTGGACGTCCAACAAGCGACTAAAATTCTTTCGCATCTTTCATTGATTAAAGAGCAAGGAGTAGGGATTTTGATGGTTGCACACGATATTGATTTTGCTCTTTCAATTGCCGACAAAGTAATCTTCATGGACAAAGGCGCCATCATCAAAGAAGGCAAACCCTACGAATTTTTAATGGAAAGTGAAAATTCCAGAATTTCTAAATTTATCCAAGATGCTTTTTTGGGTTCACCGGATATCCGAATTTATACTGGATCCGAGGAGTTTCAAGCCTATCACCTGAACTTAATGAAGCAACTGCCGGCTGGAAGCACAGCTCACATCATAGGTGCGGTTGGCGACACTTGGTACACTCCGATGGGTGAAAAATATCAAGAATATTTAGAATCGCGCATAAAGAAAAAGATTATTTGGAAAATGTTAATGTATGAGCATGGTGCAGAAGAAGCACAACTCGTAAAAAACAACCCCCAGTTGAATATTTTTCATGTCATTTCCAGAGACGTTAAAAATATGGCGAATATCAACATAATGAGCAATGGCATAGTGATTTTACAGATATTTAATCCGATTCCCACTATTATCGAAATTAAAAATCCCATCATCGCTAAATCATATCTAAACTACTATGATGATTTACTAAAATCTAGTAAACCGTTTGAAATTAAATAACTAAATAATTTTAAAAAACATATGTTCAAAGAACAACCAGTCATACCATCAAATAAAAAATCAATTGAAGAAGTGACCACTCCTTCAGAATATGACGCTCGCTTTTCCGAGGTGCTGGGCGGCGGCGAATATGATGAACTGCTCCTTGCGTTGGAATATTACGATGAATTCCAAGCAGAAACAGGGGCGGCTTTGCATGAATACCTTAGCCACAATTGCGAAAATCAAGAAATTGTTCGAGTTCTGGAAGCCGGTCCAGGAACAGGCATCACCACCATTCAACTTATCAAAGCGGACCCGCGAGTCCAAATAACTTCAGTAGACAATGAACTTAAAATGCTCGAAGCGGTAAAAGCCAAATTTTCTAACGTTGAAGAATTACAAGAACGAGTCGAGTTTGTTTATTCTGACATTTTAGATTATCTAGCTTCTTGCGAGGATGCAAGCCTTGATGCTTTTGCATCTGTTTATACCTTGCACAATTTCAAGCCTGATTTTCGTCGCCAAGTTCTTGGTGAAATTTCAAAAAAGCTAAAACCAGGAGGAATCTTCATAAATGGTGACAAGTATGCGCGCCAAGCCCAAATGCATCAAATTGATTTTGACGGTGAAATCAATAATTACAAAAAATTCAGCATTCATGCAGATGAATTGGAAAAAGCTGGTGACCATAAAGGAGCTGCCCATTTCAGAGAAGTGCAGCAAGAATGGGTCAAACACGCTCATGAAGATGAAATCAACAAAATCACAGTTGATGAGCAAAATAAAATCTTTCAGGAATTGGGTTTCGAAGATATTAAATGGGGAAAAAGATTTGATCTGGTCACAACAGTAAGCGCAATAAAAAAATAAGCAATAATAATAAATATTGCCATCAAAAAGCCATTCCTTAGGAATGGCTTTTTTTGATTCGTAAATTCTAGTTAAACTGAAAAAGTATGCTGCATTTTTTCCGTCACGTGCTGTGTCCAGTGATATTTGTCCGTGTTTTTAGGGGTTTTCCATTGCATACTTTTCTTATCTTATGGCTTTTAGCTTCATTAGCTTATAATTTTTAGCTTATAGCTTATAACTTACGAGCTAGAACAAAGGCAGGAATTTTTTGCTATTCTCATTTCCATCAGCTTCTCCGTTCAAATAAAAACAAAAATCTTCAGCATTTTTATAATCTTTCATAAAAATTGCTGGCAATGCTTTACACTTTCGACTACTGCTTTTTATTTCAATAGCTGCCATTTTTTGTTGACCAAGTTCAACTATAAAATCAATTTCATTTTGATTTTTATCTCTCCAATATTGACCCTTTAAACCATTTTTTACCAATTGCATCCAAAATCCATTCTCCAAAAGCGCGCCCGCATCTGTTCGCAGACTCAAAGGACGGAAATCGTCCACAACGAAGTTGCGTAGCCCAGTATCATAGAAAAATACTTTGCGATTTTTCACAATCTCCTTTCTCTTGTTGGTGAAAAAAGGAATTATAAATTCACAAATGTAGGTTTTAGAAAGAAAATTAAAATATTTTTTCAAGGTTGGGAAAGAAAATTCGCTAATACTTGCGAGCTCGCTACTCTCAATCATATTACCAATTTGCAGGGCAAGTGCT
>CAILTR010000043.1 GCA_903837175.1 uncultured bacterium | reverse complement strand
TCGCGCCTACCTCGCGCTGTCAAAATTCCTAAGCTATTTCGCTAAAAATTCCCGCTGCACTTTTTCTGCTGAAAAAGCTCGCTTGAAATTTTTTACGCTCATCCGCTTGTAATTTTGAAACGCGCTTCGTAATGGCGCAGGGAGAAATACGGAAATACAATAAGAATTAATTAAGAAGGAAAATATATGGAAAAAGGAGCAATCATTAATCATGATCAAGAGAAAGCGCCAAAAACTGGGGATTGGCGCTATATGAAGCCCGAAATTGACGCTGCAAAATGCATTGGTTGCACAACTTGCGTGCCACATTGCCCAGAGGCGGTCATGGAAATGAAAGAACGTGAAACGCAAGACGCAAGTGGGGCAGGTTCCACGTTACGCGTTTCAAGCTACGCGAGCATCGACTATGAATATTGCAAAGGCTGCGGAGTTTGCGCCCAAGTCTGCCCCGTGAAAGCTATTGTTATGAAAAAATAAATATTTTCATAACAAGTATAAGGTATTTTGTAGAATGTATAATGTATGGAATTTAAAAGCACAAAAATTCAATCTTTCACTGACTTATATGCCTGGCAAGAGGGACACAAGTTGGTCATTATACTTTATGCTGTAACTAAAAATTTCCCAAAAGAAGAGATGTTTGGTTTAGTGAGTCAAATGAGAAGAAGCGCTGTTTCAGTTACATCCAATATCGCAGAGGGCTTTAGTAGAAATACCATAAAAGATAAAATACAATTTTATTGCATTGCCCAGGGATCGCTCACGGAACTACAAAGTCAGTTATTCATTGCAAGGGATGTGGGTTATTTGAAGGGTGAAGATTTTGATAAAATTTCAAAACAAACCGTTATTGTTCATAAATTAATAACTGGACTAAAAAAGATAGGTTTAAAATAATTTTAATTCATACTTAATACATTCTACATGATACATAATACAAAGCGAGTGAAGGCATTGACAGGTGGTTACGCGGTGGCGGAGGCTTGGCGACAAATTGAGCCAGATGTGATGGCGGTTTATCCAATCACGCCTCAGACGACAATTATTGAAACTTATGCCAAAATGAAGTCCGATGGTTTGGTAGCAACTGAAGTTGTACAGGTAGAATCTGAACATAGCGCGATGAGTGCTACTATCGGCGCGTCGGCTGCTGGCGCGCGCGCTGTAACCGCTTCAAGTTCGCAAGGAATTTTATATATGGCAGAAACTTTGCCAGTGGTTAGCGGCTTGGGGCTTCCAATCGTGATGAGCGTCAGCTCTCGGGCGCTGAGCGCGCCACTGAATATCCATGGGGAACATGGCGACGTGATGGCAGTGCGAGATTTGGGTTGGATCCAAATTTTTGCTGAGCAAGCGCAAGATGCTTATGATGATACGATTATTGCTCTGAAATTGGCCGAGGAAATCAATGCGCCCGTGATGCCGATTATGGATGGTTTTCATACTTCGCATACGACTGAGCGAGTGGAAATTTTGGAGGATAGCGTGGTCAAGGAATTTGTGGGCGAGCGTAAAGCCGAGCAATCTTTACTTGATTTTGAAAATCCGACTACCTTCGGAACGCTGGCCCTGCAAAATACTTTTTTTGAATTTAAACTTGAGCAAGAAAAAGTAATGCAAAAGGCTAAAGTGGCTTATAAGAAAATTTGCGGA
>CAILTR010000042.1 GCA_903837175.1 uncultured bacterium | reverse complement strand
TATTGTCTTGGAAAGACTGCGACAATTTGGCGCCGATTTTAAAATAGAGGAGGATGCTATTGAAGTTATTCCGAATGAAAATTTAGTCGCCGTTGAGAAAATTGATACGCGAACTTATCCAGGCGTTCCTTCAGATGTCCAGCAACCGCTAGGCGTTTTAGCTACCCAGGCTTTGGGTGAGACGCTAATTTTCGATACGATTTTCGAAGGACGCTTTAATTATTTAAGCGAACTGGAAAAAATGGGCGCTCGGGCTAAAGTTTTAAACCCGCATCAAGCCGTTATCACGGGACCAACGAATTTAAAGGGGAGCGCGATTAAAAGTTTCGATTTGCGCGCCGGCGCCTCGCTGATTATTGCTGCCCTTTGCGCTAAGGGAACAACAACGATTGACGAAATTTACCAAGTCGATCGTGGCTACGAGCGAATTGAGCAGCGCCTAGCCTTACTCGGGGCTGAGATTAAACGGGTGGCAAGATAAATAGTAACTGGTAATCAGTAACTAGTAATCAGTAACCAATAAGATTATATGGGAGAAGAATTTAAACACGGGGCAGGTGAGGTAGCTGAATTTAAAAATGAATTATAAGTAGAGCTTTATTTATTAGAAATTGATTCGAAATTCAAAATTCGAAATTCAAAATTCTTCAAGTAGTATGTTTATCAGAAAAATCGGAATTGATCTTGGCACAGCTAACACCTTGGTTTTTATTCCAGGGAAGGGCATTGTGATTAATGAACCATCCGTGGTGGCGGTTTCGCCGACGGAAAATATTGTTTTGGCGGTGGGTAATCAAGCTAGGGAAATGCTTGGCCGAACCCCAGACAATATTGTCGCATCCAGGCCGATGAAGGATGGCGTGATTGCAGACTACCGGGTGACTGAGGCGATGCTGCGTTATTTTATTAATAAAGTAATGGGCAAGATTCGCATTGTGCGCCCGGAGATTATGATTTCAATTCCAGCTGGCGTAACCTCAACTGAACGTCGCGCAGTAATTGACGCTGCGGTCAAGGCTGGGGCAAAATCAGCCTATGTGGTGAAAGAGCCACTATTGGCAGCAATCGGTGCTGGCATCCCAATTCACAACGCACAAGGTAATATGATTATCAACATTGGGGGTGGAACCTCTGAGATCGCGGTGATTTCCTTGGGCGGGATTGTGGCGGCTCACAGCGCCCGCGTAGGTGGCAATCGTTTTGACCAAGCCATCTCGGATTATATTAAACGAAAATACGGCTTAGCCATTGGCGACCGCACAGCGGAAGATATTAAAAAAGAAATTGGGAGTGCGATTGGTCAAGTTAAAGAAGAGCATATGGACATCAGGGGTCGCGATTTGATGGGAGGTTTGCCAAAGACTGTCAGAATTTCTTCAAATGAAGTCACTGAAGCCCTTCAAGATGAACTGCGCGAGGTTATTAATGCAATCAAAAAGGTTTTTCAGGAAACTCCGCCAGAATTGGCCGCGGACATTATGGACAAAGGCATGATTCTTTCGGGCGGTGGGGCGCTTCTTCGAAATTTGGATCAGCTTATCACAAAAACAATCGGGGTCCCTTGCTATATTGCTGATGACCCATTGTTCTGCGTTATCAAGGGAATTGGAATTGCCCTTGATAATTTGGAGGTGTACAAAAGGACGATAATGCTAGCTAAATAATAAAAAGAGCTTATAGTTGTTAGCTTCACTAGCTTTTAGAGCTAAAAGCTAAAAGCTAAAAGCTAAAAGCTAATGCGAATTGGTATCGATGGCTCACGGGCTTTTTTGAAAAATCGCACGGGAATTGAAGAATATTCTTATCAAATTATCAAGAATCTCAGAAATGAACTGAGTTCTTTTGATGTTATTTTGTATGTTAGAAAATATCAAAAAAAATTAAAATGCGAAGAGGCTAAGCCTCCGATGGGAGGCTTAGCCTCTGGGGAGTTGGGTTTTGAACTTCCTGAAAACTGGAAAGTGAAAATCATCAAGTGGCCATTTTTTTGGACTCAGGCCGGTCTTTCTTTGGAGATGCTTTTTCATCCAGTTGATGCTTTGTTTGTGCCGGCGCACACTGTCCCATTGATTCACCCCGTCCGCACCATTGTGACTGTTCATGGTTTGGAATATGAATTTTGTCCAAGTGCCTATTCATTTTGGGAAAGATTTTACATGCGAATTTCAATCAAAAATTCTTGCAGATGGGCAAGTGGGATTATTTCGGTTTCGGAAAATACAAAAAAAGATTTGATGAAATTGTATGGCGTTGCTGAAAATAAGATAAAAGTTATTTATGAGGGCTGTAACAATAATTTTGAATTTCGAATTTCGAATTTCGAATCAAATCAAAATGATAAAAATTCTAAAATTAAAACATTGGAGTTTCATTCAAAATTCAAAATTCAAAATTCAAAATTCCTCTTGTTCCTCGGCCGCATCGAAGAGCGGAAAAACATTGGCAATATTGTTAAGGCTTTTGAAATTTTAAAGGAAAAGTACAAGATCCAGCATAAATTAGTTTTGGCAGGAAAGCCTGGATATGGCTGGGAAAATATCAAAGCTCAAATTACAAATTCCAAAAATAAGAATGAGATTTTAGAGCTTGGTTTCGTGAGTGAGGAGGAAAAATGGGAGCTTTTGAAAAACGCGGAAGTTTTTGTTTTTCCAACGCAATATGAGGGTTTTGGTATTCCGATTTTGGAAGCCCAAAGTGTCGGTTGCCCAGTGGTGGCATCTAACAATTCCTCTATAGTAGAAGTTGCTGATGGCAGTGCACTCTTGGTTGACCCCCAAAGTCCCGCAGAAATTTCCGAAGCTATCTATAAAATAATCTCAAATCAACCTTTCAAAAAAGACCTCATCGAAAAAGGTCTTGAAAATGTCCAAAGATTTTCCTGGGAAAAATGCGCAAGGGAAGTGAGGGCAATATTAATGAAATGATATTAAAGTTTTTCAATTATTTTTAAGATTTTATTTTTCAATTTTGGTAAATCTTTCTGGGTTGTATCCCAAATTCTTTTCATTACAATTCCAAAATATTCATGAGTAAGCATATCTCGCATACCAGCCATTTGTTTCCAGGGAATTTCCGGGTATTCCTTCCTAATTTTAAGTGGAATATTTTTAGTTGCCTCACCAATAATTTCAAACCGTCGCATAACAGCATCTTGGGTTACGTTGTTTTCGAGAAATTGATTGTAGTCCAATTTTTCGGTATATTCTTCAATGAGCTGGATACTTTCAAAAATATCCGTAAGAAAAAGTTTAGGATTTCTTTTCATATATTTCTTGTTTATCCCTTAAAACCTGTTCTTTTATTAGAGGTCTAATTGCATCATATTCAACAAGATCAACTTCTCTGTCAAGTTTATCTTCCAATTCAACTTTAAGTCCTGCCATATCCAAAAAAGTTTTGCTTTTAGGCATTTTTACCAATAAATCAAGGTCGCTGTTTTTTGTCTCCTCACCTCTTGCAAACGAACCAAAAATAGCCGCCTTGAGGACTCCTTGGCGCTTTAGAATAGGGATTATTTTCTTTTTGATGGTTAGTGTGGTCATGGCTATATTCTAGCAAGAGATTTAAAAATCGGCAATTCTATGGAAAACCAGCCCAGCGCTGCGCTTATTAATCCGATAATAATGAGACAAGCTTTTTGAGGGCATTTTTATTACTCTCGTATTTTAGCAATGCAAGTGATTCTTCCATAGTACACCATTTCATATCGGTGTGTTCATAAGAAATTTCAACATCAATATTTGGTGCAACTTGAATTCCAAAAACATATTCTTTTAAGGTTCCGCATTCAATAGTATCGAACTCAAAATAATAAACATCATCAAGGATTCGCAAATATTTAATAATGCCAGTTTCTTCTTGCAGTTCACGGTTTACGGCCTGAATTAAATTCTCTCCAGCTTCAACACCACCCGTAACTGGTTGCCAGAAACCTCCTCTTTGCTCATTCCGTTTTAACATTAAGAATAGAAGTTTAGTGTCAACGATTTTAAATACAATTATTTCAACTTGCGTTGTTCTTTGTTTTTCTTGCATATTTTTGCGTTGGAATTAGAATATGAGTCTAGTTTAGGACGGTCCTCGACCGAGTTTTTCTTGCTTAAATCTTTTTATATCTCGTACTTCTGCCTTGGCCTATTCTTTCTATTTTTTTCAACTTTAATAATACCTCCAAAGCTTGCTTGACAGTTGGCCGGGGAACATTCGTTTCGCTAACAAGCTCACCCGTGCTGGTAATTTCAACCTGCTCAAAAAACTTCCAAATTGCAAGTTGTTTTTCTGATAGCAATTTTTCAATATTTTCTTTTGACAGCAGTTCAGCCGCAGCTTGCGATTGCTGCAACAAAATTGTAAGGAAAAACTCTAGCCAAGGTGTGATACTTTCAGCTCTCGTTTGAAAAGTTTTTTGACTACGTCTAAGGGCGAGATAGTAGGCTGTTTTATTATCCTCTACTAATTTTTCATGTGAAACATACGGCATGTATAAATATCCAGTTTGAAGCAATAGTAGATTTGTCAAAACT
Organism: uncultured bacterium; assembly: GCA_903837175.1. GTDB lineage: Bacteria > Patescibacteriota > Minisyncoccia > Moranbacterales > GWC2-37-73 > CAIPMZ01. The sequence continues at coordinate 383 of CAILTR010000042.1, read as the reverse complement.
CGTGAAATTCTGCCGTTGCCATCTTGAAAAGGATGAATTGTCAAAAATTCAACCAAGAAATTTGCGATTACGAGCAACGGATGATATTTTCTTTCAGCCAGCAGAAAATTCGTTGACTCAATGAGTTCAAGCATTTCCTTGGGTGTTAGATATGGAGAAGTTGGGTTGAAAATTATCCCAACTTCTTTACCTGCCTGATCATATGCAGCAACTTTATTTTCACCAAACTTGTAATCACCCAGGTGTCCTTGATCTTTGTCTGAATATTTCAGGAGTTCTTTGTGAAAATGTTTAATTGAACCCTCACTGAATTTCAAACGCTCCCACGAATCAAAAATATTTTCCAGTAATTCATAATATCCTTTGACTTCTTGCTTATCACG
>CAILTR010000041.1 GCA_903837175.1 uncultured bacterium | reverse complement strand
GACAGAGGTTGGGTTGAGATCAGACGGGCGATTAGTGCGGGCAGGGCAAACCGAACCGAGAAGGTGCCTAGGATATCGATTGCGCCAGCAGGCACCCAACCTAAGCTGGCTGCAGCCCAGCCGGCCGCTACGATGCCAAAGATCGGCAAACTGCTTTATTATCCTGGTCGGTTGTATATCTTAGAGGATTTGACGGCGTCAAACTTTCTCAAGAAATTTTTATTATCTCTTAACTTATTTTTAAAAAGGGTGTAATTTTTTCATGACAAGCTATGAAGGAACATCATTAAGAATGAATTCACAGTAAAGTGATTTTTTTAAGGCCATGTCTTATTGATTATCGTTAAAAGCCTTGTTGTGAGAACGGACAAATTATTTGAAGGCCAATCCTAAGATTTTTTTCAAATTAAGTAAGGGAAAAGCCAAGTCAGCCATCAATTATCCTGAAAATTTTAGATTGAATTTACGTTAAAAAAGAAAACGCACCTCTGGTCAAGCATCCGAGTATAATTAAGTTACTATACAAAAATTATTCTCAACGTCAAAAAAGGTGCTTATGAAATGTATCATAAATATTTATCCAGTAAAAATTTTTTTGAATTTCTTTACAAAACTGATCAGGATCTCGCTAAAAAAACAAAAGAAAAAGGATGCCGCATATGTGGATCGAAAGTCCATGTTGCAAACTATATGAGGAAACCTAGAGGAGTTGGTGATCTGGCAGACGACTTTTCTTTGTGCTTCAGCTTTTGCTGCTCCCGAGATGGCTGCAGAAAAAGAGCACTGGCGCAATCTATTCGATTTTTTGGAAGAGCTGTTTATTGGGGAGTTCACATGGTTCTCATCTCGGCCATGTTGAACGGCAGAAGTCCGGAGCTGAAAAAAATAATGTCAGAATTTAACGTCGATATAAAAACCCTCAAACGATGGCGTCAGTGGTGGAAAGATTTTTTTCCTACAACAAAATTTTGGAAAAAACTTAAAGGAGAACTTTACGAAGAAGTTGAGTTATTTCCTCAGGGTTTTCTGATGATATTACAAAAATATAATTCTGAGAATGATGCCATTATAAAACTTTTGCATTTATTGAATGGACTTAAAGAACCTATTTAGGTGATGGCCATTATATTTACGCAATAGATGCCGCAAGACAGTTCGATTTGTTCATCATACGTCCTTTTTTAAACATTTTTAAAAAAAGGAAAAAAAGATGGATGGCAAAGAACAAAAAAATGCAAAAGCCTCACGATCAAGGGCCTGGGGTGAATTCAGATTTTCTGTCATAGGACAATTACTGGCCTCTCCGCCTGAAAGTGGAAATCTAGAGACAGCAATTATTGAATTATCAGAAAAAAGTTGGACTCATCCTATAACTGGAAGTTCAAGGAAATTTTCTTTTTCCTCAATAGAACGTTGGTATTATACCGCGCTAAAAAACAATATTAGTCCTGTCGAAGGATTGCAGAAAAAGACCAGATCCGACAAAGGCAATGGCCGTGCCATCAGTGAAGAAGTTAAATTAATTTTAAAAAAACAGTATAGTGAACACCGTTACTGGAGTTACAAACTTCATTCTGACAATATTACGTCTGCAACAAAGCAGGCCAAGCAGGAAGGTGCTCCTTCGTATCCAACTGTCAGACGATATCTTCAATCGATCGGATGTTTTAAAGAAAAATACAATCGAAATAAAAATCGCGTTGGATATCAAAAAAGTCTCTACAAAAAAGATCATTTTGAAATCAGAGGCTATGAGAATGAATATGTCAGCGGTCTTTGGCATCTTGATTTTCATCACTGCTCTCGAGAAGTAATTACATCAACAGGCGAACTCAAACGCCCTCTTGTATTAGGAATAATAGACGATCACTCACGACTTCTCTGTCACATCCAGTGGTACTGGTCTGAATCTGCCGAAAATCTTGTTCATGGTTTTACTCAGGCTTTGCAAAAAAGAGGAATGCCAAGATCTCTTATGAGTGACAATGGCAGCGCGATGACATCAGGGGAATTTAAAAGTGGATTAAAAAACCTTGGAATTCTTCATCAACTAACACTTCCATATAGTCCGTATCAAAATGGCAAGCAAGAGGTTTTATGGGGACAACTTGAAGGACGTTTGATGGCAATGATGGAAAATAAAAAACATATTACCCTAAAAGAATTGAATGACATGACTTTAGCGTGGGCCGAAGTTGAATATAACAAGGCAAACCACACTGAAATAAAAACGTCACCACTCAATCGTTTTTTAAACAATCGTGATGTCGGCCGAAAATGTCCTCCGATTGAAGAATTGAAAAGTGCGTTCAGAGAAGAGACTACACGTTCCGTTAGAAAGTCAGATGCCACAATTAGTGTCGAGGGGAAACGTTATGAAATTCCTTATCGGTATCGCCATCTCCCGCGAGTAACCGTTCGTTATGCCAAATGGGATTTAACTCTAGTTCATTTAGTTGATGTCAACTCTGGAAAAAACATTTGTCAAATTTCTCCAGTTAATAAAACCCAAAACGCTGACGGATCTAGGAAACTTTTTAATCCTCACGAAGAAATAAAAGTAATCGACGTTGATGACGATGGAGAAGTCGCGCCACTACTCATTGAAATATTAGCAACACAAGCCCAGACGGGATTTCCCCCTGCCTATATACCAAAAGACGAATAACCAAGGAGAACAATGTGAGTAACAAAAAACTTTTAAATTTATATGGATTAAAATGGAATCCATTTGATCCAGCATTACCGCTGGAAGGACTGATCTCTTCACCACAAATTGATAATTTTTGTTGGCGGGTAGAAAATCTGGTAATGGATGGTGGATATGCCATGATCACGGGGCATCCTGGCTCTGGCAAGTCAGTCGCATTAAGGATTCTTGCTGCTCGCTTAGGAAAAATACAGGGCGTGAAGGTTGGAGTTTTAACTCGTCCGCAAAGTGGTTTAGCCGACTTCTATCGTGAGCTGGGTGAACTTTTTGGCGCGGAGCTGAGAAGTTCTAATCGGTGGGGCGGATATAAAACTCTTAGACAGGGCTGGGTAAATCATATTCGCTCAACATTATTTAGGCCCGTTCTATTGATAGATGAATCCCAAGAAATGTTACCGGCGGTACTTAACGAGTTAAGAATGATGATGAGTGATAATTTTGATTCAGAAATGATACTGACGTTAGTTTTATGTGGAGATAATCGGCTCCCCGAAAAATTTAGAGAGCCGGCATTAATACCGTTAGGAAGTAGAATAAGGGTTCGCATGACACAGGAAAGTGCGACTAAGGAACAACTTGAAAAAACTTTAATTGAAAGTATTACGAGGGCCGGGAATGCCAACCTAATGAGCAAAGAATTGATCTCTATGCTGTCTGAACACGCTTCAGGAAATTACAGGGTCATGATGATTATGGCCGACAACCTTCTCTCCGAGGGCATGGCAAAGGAAGTTAATCAATTGAATGAAAAATTATTTTTAGAAGTTTATAGTACTCCTCAAAAAACTAAACCAAAGAAATAAAAAAATTAAGCGACCATCAGGTTATTTGAAAATTGGCCATCAAATAATTTGGTCGCTCTCAATCCCTCAATACGAATTTTATTATAGGAAATATCAGGACATTTACGAGTTGGAAAGACAAGGCCAAGAGACAAATAATAAAAAAGAATTATTAAAGTTTAGATCAAAAATGACTCCGATTTACAATGAAATGAAGGTCAAGGCAAAAAAAGAGATAAAAAGATGTTCTACCAAAAGTCATCTCTCAACAGCATTAAATTATTTTTTAAATAACTTTGAAACATTAACAAAATTTATTAAAAATGCTGATGTTGATATTGACAACAATGCAAGTGAAAGAAGGGTCAAGAACCATGCCCTGGGAAGAAAAAACTGGTATGGAAATCATAGTGTGCGAGGAGTCCAAACTTATGTGATTCTCTATACATTAATTGAATCTTGCCGACTGAATGGAATAGATCCACACAAATATATAATTGATTTGGTTAAGTCACTTCATCAATTTGG
>CAILTR010000040.1 GCA_903837175.1 uncultured bacterium | reverse complement strand
TTCTAATATCAAAAACGGCGACTAGCAAGAAAATTCCAATCAGTATTGCCCAAAAATATGGGAAAATTGACAAAGCATAACTGAAAAAACTCTGATGCACAAAACGATACAAATCCCAATCCAAACTTGAAACAGTAGCCCCGGCCACTGAAAGTGACAGACCTCCAAAGATGATAAGGCTAACAAGGGCCACCCAGCTACTATACTTTTTAACTAAATATTTCCATCTGGGCTGTGGCGCAATCTGTTGAGTCTTGATTTTTTTAATTGTATTTTTGATGAAATCTTCCATATGCAATATAAATTTAAAAACAATTAAGCTTCTCTTCCTTGATTTCCTTAATCAGCATCTCCTTGCCACGAGCAATCAAGGTTGCAATTGAACCCTTTGGCTTTTTCAGAATATCCATAATCTCTTCATATTCCTTTTCTTCGACAAATCTCAGCATTAAAACCTCTTTATATTTTAACGGGAGCTGCATAATGATTGCCTTGATTTTTTCCACACAATCCTTATTCATAATGTCTTTCTCCATATGAATACTGCCACTGATAATTTTTTCCCATTCGTAGTCTTCCAAGAAATTTGATTGCGGACGAGCATTTGCTTTGCGAAAATAATCAATAATATGATTGTGCGCAATGCGATAGGCCCAACTGGAAAATTTCAATACTTCTTCATACTCATTTAACTTTTGATATACCTTAATAAAAACCTCTTGCAAGAGATCCTGCACATCGTCATTTCCAAGCTGGGTCAGTCTGCGAATATATTGGAAAAGTGGACCGCGATAACGCTCCATCAAAAGGCCGAACATTTCAGGGTCACCTTTTGCTAGCTCAATTAATTCGCCATCTGTTAGAATTTCTTTTTCGCTCATACTTTTATCATAGCACAATCACTTGACTGTAAAATAAGTTACTTGTTGAATTCCTCCACGACCTTGCGAAAATCCTCAGCCTCAATAAGGGCACCCTGGGAATTCTTGATTTGATATTTTATGCCAATATCCTTCAATTTCATAGTCTTGTCCACGTCAGCAGGTAGACCTAATTTTTCTTGAATAAATGCTAGTGGAGTTTTCGTAGTATCGAGCAAATATTGCAAGGTGTTACTGCCTCTGAGGTTTTCGAGATTCAGCTCGCCAGTGCTTGTAACTATATTTGATGGTGCCTTGGTTTGCCAAAAAGGTGTCAACATAAAAAACCCTAGTGGAATAAAAAATGCTGAAATAATTATCCAACCATAAATCTTCTTTGGAATTTCTTTGCCGAAAGTTGTTGCCTTAAGACTACTATTTGGACAATTTTTAACACAGCCTAAACAAGAAATGCAATCAGCAGAGTTAACCTCGCTAATGTTTGCAATATTTAATTTTGCTGGACACACAATATCGCACTTATCACAGCTTATACAGCTGGCTTGATTTCTTTTAATTCTAAATGGACTGACTTTTTTGATAATTCCCAAGGCTGCGCCCATTGGACAGAAATAGCGACACCAGATATTCTTAGAAAAAAGTGAAACGAAAAGTAAGACTCCCAAGATGGAATAGCCTGCAAGCTTAGCTTCAACTTCCTCACCGAGATGCATCAACGCATTAAAAGGATCATAGGCCCGAAAAACCAAATCGCCAGCCTGATATGAAAAATAAATGATCATTGCCAAGATAAGGTATTTAAAATATCTAGCATATTTATCCAGCCAACTTGGCAATTCTAAATCCTTTTTAATTCCCAATTTTCTGCCAAGAGCACGGATCCATTCTTGAATCGCCCCAAGCGGACAAAGAAACGAACAAAAAACTCTGCCAAAAACTAAAGTAAGCAACAGCACGATTCCCATGATAATAAAAGAACTGGCGTAGATTCTTTGCAAATAATGCCCCGTGGCTACAAAAGTTAAAAACCCTTCCACTGCTCCAAAAGGACAATACGCATCAATTGGAGCGGCTTTCTCGATGCCAAAGCGCAAATGACTAATGGTTAAAAACAAAACAATTCCCAAGACAATTGCTTGAGAGATTCTTCTCGGCGTAAAGACGTTTTTCATTTTTTTTACCATTGTTAAATTATGCTTTTTCGCATCACTTAACCTTGGTTGATTTTTAAAGCTTATACTTGTTAAAAAGTTGCGTTACCCAAGTACAACGTATTTTAAAAAAATTGTTTTCAAAAAATACGACCATCAAAGTCGTATTTTTAAGAAACATTTTTACAGCAAGGATTATTCAAACGAAAGACAATGATAAGGACAGGTTATGATGCACCGCCCGCAAGCGATACACTTTTCCTTATCAATCGTTGGTGCGCCATAGCCATTTTGACTAATTGCGCCAACTGGACAAACACTAACCAAGGGACATGGATGATCCTGAGGACATTTAGCTGAATCAATTTTAATAGTACTCATTTATTATGTTTATTATTTTTTATTAGTATTAATTCCAAAAACTCTATACAGTGCGCAAAAGCCAGTAACGGCAGTTACCAACATAATAATTGCCAAAGCATATGCAACCACGCTCAAAGTGCCAATAAAAACATAAAATCCAAAAACAAAAAATACTAATGCTAAGACCACTCGGATAACGCGATCGAGACTACTTTCATTTTTCATATGATTATTGATTTTAAAAAAAATTAATTAACTTATTTCAAGACCCTACCTTGACAGTGTATACCCCCCTGGGGTATTATGTCAAGGACAGCAGCCGGAAGGCTTTTTTGTTTTAATTAATTAATATCTTTAGGCTAAAAAATCATGAAGAAAAGCTTTTCAAAAAAACAATATCTCCTCTTTGTTGGAGCTATTATCTTAATTATCATCGCGACAGGTTGGGTTTTAAAAATTCAAAACAGTCACAAGCAACCCAGCACAACTAAGCTAACAGTTAAAACAGTCTTCACTCAAGAGACTGCGAAAAGTAGCCCTATCGAAATCTCCGGCTTTGTGCGCGGAGCCAGTCGCGCCGATGTCTCCCCAATGGCCAGCGGCACAATTGTTAAAATTTTAAAGCGTGAAGGAGCGCAAGTTAAAAAAGGAGAAGTTTTGGCAATAATTAAAGCCGAGCAGTTGGATGCACAAATCTCCGCAGCCGAGGCTGGCGTGACTGCCCTGGAAAAAACCTTGAGCGATAGTAAAAAATATTACGACCAACTAGTCGACGAGGCAAAAACTGCTCGTGACGCTTCGCCCTCTAAATCAGCCGACGAAGCTGTGCGAAGCGCTGAGCGCGGGCGAGATTTGCAAATTCAGGGTGCTAAGACTCAATTAATTTTTGCTCAAGGCTCAGCTGAAACGACTAAGGTAGGAAAAAATAATTTTACCCTTACGGCACCCTTTGCTGGAACGATCACCGCCTTTTATGGACGCGAGGGTGGCTTTGCAAATTTTTCAATGCCCCTATTCAATATCAGCACGCCAAATAATTTAGAAATTGAAACTTACGTTACCGCTACTGACGGAAAAAATATTTTCCCAGGAAGCGTGGCGACTTTTAAAGCCACCAGCGGAGCTCCACTTACTGGTACCATTACTAATGTTGCGCCCGGTAGCGATTCAGCTAACTTTAAAACGCTGGTTCGTATTCAGCTCAATGACGTCTCACGCGCCACTAGTCTAGGCGATTTCTTGCATGGACAAATCATGGTGCCCAGAAATAGTCAGGGAATTTCAATTCCCAGAAAAGCAATTGTTTCGCGCGGTGGCGATCAAATCGTCTTCATTTTAGATGAAAATAACTTCGCTAAAGAACAAG
>CAILTR010000039.1 GCA_903837175.1 uncultured bacterium | reverse complement strand
GATTGATGTTCGAACATTTTTTGATGAAAATCCGAATTCCGAATTTTAAAATCCAATCGCTCGGGCGGGCAAAAAGGAAGGGGGTTGGGGGGAAGGAATTTTTGCCCGCCCTCGCTTTCCGATTCCAATTTTTTTCCGCCGTCGCCGAATTTCGTATTTCGCTTTGCGAAATGCGCCGCCAAGAAATTTGTTTGCTTAAATTCATTTTATTTGTTATCATATTTATGAAGGGTTATATACGCACCCATACTAATACTATCATACTTAGGAAACTATGAAAAGTCAAAATAATAATGAAAACGAAACAATTGGGGATAAGATAAAATTGCTTAGAAATAAGCAAGGTTTAACGCAGGACGAATTGGCGAGAAAATCCGATCTTCCCTATACAACGCTGACCAAAATTGAAACAAATGTCATTACCAAACCATCAATCCAAACAGTTATAAAAATAGCTAAAGGTTTGGGAATTGGTATCGATGATTTAATGAAATAAAAATATGGCAAAAAAATATTCAGTAATATCATTATTTGCAGGTTGTGGAGGTCTAGATTTAGGCTTCATTGGTGATTTTAGTTTCTTGGATAAAAAATATTCAAAAAGAAATTTTGATATTGTTTGGAGTAATGATTTTGACAAAAATGCTTGCCTAACATATGAGAAAAATTTTAATGAAAAAATAGTTTGTGGAGATATTACTAAAATTGTGGCTGGCACACTACCAGATTTATTTAGCAAGCCATTACCTAAAAAAGTTGATATTGTCCTGGGTGGTTTTCCGTGCCAAGATTTCAGCGTTGCGGGAAAAAGGAGAGGGTTTAACTCCAAAAGGGGCAATTTATACAAGAGTATGATTGAGGTTATTAAAAAAACAAAACCCACTCTTTTTTTAGCAGAGAATGTAAAAGGACTATTAAATATCAATGACGGAACGGCTATCGAAATTATTAAAAAAGATTTTGAAGCTATCGGTTATGATGTTGAGTATAGGCTTTTCCATGTCGCTAATTATGGTGTTCCTGAAAATAGAGAAAGAGTTATAATAGTTGGTCTTAATAAAGAAAATAAATTGCCACCTTTTGAATTTGCAAAACCAACACTTTCAAAAGATGAGTGGATAACAGCAGGAAGGGCAATCTCGGATTTAGAGAAAAAAAATGAAGGAGAAGTAGCAAACCATTTTTGGTCAAAAGCGAAATGCTTCCCAGGAACACAAGGAAATAGTAAAATAAAAAAGGATAAAATTGCACCTACAATGAGAGCGGAACATCATGGAAATATTGAATATCATTGGAATGGTGAAAGAAGATTGTCGGCACGCGAAGCAGCGAGAATCCAAACATTTCCAGATAATTTTGTTTTTGTGCCGTCTACATCATCTGCATATAAGCAAATTGGAAATGCAGTCCCGCCTGTTTTTGGGTGGCATTTAGCGAAATCAGTAGAAAACTTTTTAAATAAGTATTGGAAATAATTATGAATAACAAAATCAACGAAATTTTTGAGAAAAAAGAAATAATACAAAAAATTAAAAGCAAATTGCCGTATCTTTTTCAGTTAGCGGAAATAGATAATTCTCGTGACGGAAAGCTTGGCATGGAGGTTGGGTCAGCAAGAGAAAGAATTGTTATTGCAATGTTGATTTATAATTATGGCGAAGAAAATGTTAAAACAGATATACGAATAACAGAAAAAGAAACCGATGTTATCGTTTTTGACAAACCTATTTCAATAAAAACATTTACAAATAAAAAAATTGTCGGGGTTAAACTTATCTGGACAGTTGACGCACTAAAAGCACTAGAATTTCAAAAAAACTATAATCCTGATTGCGATATATTATTGGTTCATATAAATTGGGGCGGGAAAGGTGCGATGTATTTATTGCCAAAAGAAGCACAACAAGAAGTATTAAAAAAATTGGGTAGAACAACATATTTTAAATTACCAAAAGGAGGCACTAACCCTAGGGGTGTTGAAATTAGTGCTGAAGCAATAAACAAACTTGTTCAACATACTAATACAAAAATGGTAACAATAGAGTGGAATAGAGATGATAGTATAAACTATGATGCTTACGACAGGTGGCTTGAGTATTGGAAAAAAGATTAAAAATAATTTGTCGCCAAAAATATAAAACTGGTATTAGAGAATAATCCTTGATATAATTTATCTTATGGATACACAATTTCAGCAAAAACTTAATAACGTAAAAGATAATCCAAAGATTAAAAAAGCTCTGGAAGTTTTTGAAAACGCTCAAAAAACTTACGAGCAAGCGATTGACGCAATGACCATTAAACAAAAGCCGAGATATAAAGGAAGTTATTCCAGCTCAATTTCTAAAAAAGAATATTATGCCAACATTTCAACTACTACTAGATGAGTTAAATAAAAGACCTGAACCAGAAAAACAGGTTGAGTTTATTGAATCATTTAGAAAACAGAAAATAAAAGAAATAAAGGAGATAACCAAACGAGATGTTTTGGTTTATTTTTCTGACTTAAAGAAAAATCACCCAGCAGGTGCTATCACTTGGGACGATAAAACTTGTTTTGCCGATATTGTTGAGGGTTTGGATAAAAAGGGTGTTGATGTAATTATTCATAGTCCGGGTGGTTCCGCAGAAGCAACAGAGTCCTTGGTATGTATGTTGAGAGAGCATTTTGATCATATTCGGTTTATCGTTCCGAATATGGCAAAAAGTGCGGCAACGATGTTGGCTTTATCTGGAGATGAAATTTTAATGGACGACAGATCGGAACTTGGACCAATAGACCCACAGATTCAGATAAACGGAAATTTTGTTCCAGCACAAACCTTGATAGATGGCTTTGAAGAAGCAAAGAAAGTAATTCTTGAAGCGGGAACTGATATTTTGCCTGCCTACTTACCACTTTTAAACAAATACGATTTACATATTTTACAGATTTGTGAAAATGCGAAAAAACTTTCTGAGGAATTAGTAAAAGATTGGTTAAGTAAGTATATGTTCAAAGGTGATGAAAAAGCGATTGAGAAGGCAGATGCTATCGCCAAAAATTTAGCAGACCATAAAAAATATTTGTCGCACGGCAGACCAATTGGAATTAACGAAGCGAAAAAAATCGGGATTAAAGTTTCTGATTTGAGAGATAATCAACCATTGAGAACTAAGGTTTGGGAATTGTATTGCGTCTTGGAAATCTTGCTTGACCGTTCGCCGATTATTAAATTATACGAAAATAGCAACGGCGTATTTTTGGCAAAAAATATTCCATTTCAGCAAATAATGATTCCACAAATACCGCAAGAACAAAAAACCGTAAAATGATTTAGGCGGCGCGCCAGTTTCACTGGCACGAAATTCGGCGGCGGCGGAAAAAAATTGGAATCGGAAAGCGAGGGCGGGCAAAAATTCCTTCCCCCCAACCCCCTTCCTTTTTGCCCGCCCGAGCGATTGGATTTTAAAATTCGGAATTCGGATTTTCATCAAAAAATGTTCGAACATCAATC
>CAILTR010000038.1 GCA_903837175.1 uncultured bacterium | reverse complement strand
TACTTCAACCGCTACCAATGCTAAAGGAATCATTACCGACGCCCTTATTGGGATTGCAGCCGCCATGCTTGCGTATCTGTTCCTCTACGTGATTAACCCAGATTTGACTAATCTTAATATTAATTTTACAGCGGTGAATGTAGAGGAAACAACTGGAACAGGACTTAGTACGCCTGGCACAACAGCTGGAAAGTCTACTGGTAGCACCATAACTAGTGGACCCTGCCTAGGAACAAACGCGGGTTGTTGTAAGGCTGGAACAAAGTGCGCTGATTGTAAAAATTGCGGAAATTTTTCTAATAGCTATGGCTCCTTGTGCTATAAGGGAGCGCCTGGTAACACCGGCTGTAAATTAAATACCATCTTAGCTGGTAAAGTAAATAGCGCTAATCTTAGTAGTGTTAATGCGGAGGTTTCAGAAGTCTGGCCCCCAACGGTGTATCATGCCTCTGCTTGTCATCAGGATGGAACTTGTGCGGATGTTAGGTGCAAGAAAGGCTGTGCCAATGAAACAGTTGCTAATGTAAAGAAAATTTATGATGCGCTTAAAAATGCCAGCTTAACTCCCGTATTCGAAAGCACCTCTTGCGCTCAATATACAGCCGCGGGAATTTATTGTAAATATTATTCAACCATGACAGGTGCCTCATTTCATGTTAATATGTAGACTAAGCTAAAATTAAAAAGAAAATTCTAAAAGGAAGTGTTTTGAGTTTGAATTAAAGTTCGTAATCATTTTAGAAAAAATGAAAAAAGTATTTATTATTTCGGCAGTTTTATTGGCAGTAACCCTGCTTATTTTGGGTGTTTATAATTTTGGCTTCAAGGCAATCGAAAATAGTGCACAACCTAAACAAGCAAATCAGTCAGCTGAACAAACAAAATCAACAACTACTGAAATTGCAAATAAAAAAACAGAAAAAATTACCCTGGTTTCCAACGAGCCAGTTTTGGGCCCGGTGGCAGACAAGAAAACCGAAAAAGTTTTCTATTATTCTGGGTCCAATGGAACTATTTGGCAAGTTGATAATGATGGTTTAAATAGAGTGCAGGTTAGTGATGTAAAAATCGCAGGACTAGTGAGTGCGGTTTGGTCACCAGATAGATTGAAATCTCTAACAACGATTGAGCAAGAAGGAAAAAGAAGTTTTTTTCTTTATGATAACGTGAAAAAAACTAGTACCAGCCTCAAAGAAGGCTTGGATAATGTTACTTGGGATAGCTTGGGTGCAAAAATTATTTATAAATATTACGACAGTAAAAGTAAAAAAAGAAGTCTGAGTGTTGCTGATCCAGATGGCAGAAACTGGTCAACATTGATAGCGGAAATTCCTTTCCGTAATCTTTCGGTTGCAGCTATTCCCTCAACTTCAATTATTTCCTTTTGGAATTCGCCTAATTCAGTCGAAGAAAGTAATTTACAGATAATTTCAGCTACAGGCGGGCAGGTAAAAAATATTTTTAAGGGAAAATTTGGGGCAGATTATCTTTGGTCACCGGATGGTAATCGAGCCTTGGTAAGTTCTTTAGTGAGTAAGGAGAGCAAAATAATGACACTGGGGGTAGTTGACCTCCAAGGGCAATATCGCGACCTGGGCATTCCAACAATAGCCTCAAAATGCGCTTGGTCAGTTGATGGTAAGACGATTTATTATGCCTTGCCAGGCGCTATTCCAAGTGGTTCAAATATGCCGAATGATTATCAGGATAAAAAGTTTTTAACTCAGGATACTTTTTGGAAAATAAATATTGCAAACAATAGTAAAGAGCGGATAGTGGAGCTGACCGATATTCAAGGGGCTTTTGATGTGTCAAATCTTTTTCTCTCAGCAACGGAGGATGGCCTATTTTTTATAAATCGAGTTGACGGTAAATTGTATCGGATAGCTTTTTAAGTGGCAGAGTCACTAGCTAGCCTTCTTAAGAAGTTTAAGGAGGTATATTCCAAAGAAAGCGACAAAGATCCAAAAAATAAAAGCTAAATCATTTTTCCAAAAGGGCGTGTCCACCAAGCCATGTAAAGTTGTATACAAGAAAAAAGAAAAAAGCACGCCTGCTAGGGGCGTTTTTTTAATTTTCTTTAGTAACGTATAAAAAATAAAAAAAAGTAATAAACTAAAACCAAACAAACCAAGGAGGCTAGCCTGGAGCCAAAAAGCCAGAAAAAGATTATGCGGCTGGGGGACGGCCCACTCGAGATAAGGGGGAAATAAAGGTTGCAAGGCAAGATAATTGGTTTGAAAATTTCCTGGTCCGATACCAGTTAAGGGTTTTTCGTGTAAAAGTTTTTCGCTAACCCTCCAAATCATTAGGCGGGAAGCAAGGGAGGATCTTTTAGAAAAGTGAATTAAGCTGGAAAATTTAGGCGTGTTAAATTGGAAAAGCGTAAACAGCAAAAGGAAACCAGTGGTAGCAATTAAAAGAAGAGAGAATTGTTTTTTAGAAAAATAAAAAAAGTAAGTTAGCAGTAAAGATAAACAAAGAGCGGCCCAAGTGGCGTAAGAATAAGTATAAAAAAGTGCCAGCAAGATAATTGCAAAGGAAAGACTGGTTAAGCCTTTAAGTAAAAGAGAACTTTCTCGAAAAGCTTTCGCGAGAAAATAAAAACCAAGTAAGGCGCCAGGGGCAAGATACAGCGCTAAGTGGTTAGGGGATAAATAAAAGGCGCTGAGCCGATTATCAAAAGTGACGAAATTAAAAATTTTATAAAAAAGACTAAACAGGGCAACTGAGCTAACTGAGAGATAAAGACTGAGAAGCGCTCGCTCTAATTCAGTTTTATTTACTAAAGTAGTATAGAGCAGATGAGCAAAAAGCAGCGGCAGGATAAACCAGCCCTTTAAAATTCCAAGTCCGATTAGGATAGCATTGTTTGTAAAAATTGAAAGCAGGATGCCCAATAAAATTAGGCTGATGCTTAAAACCAAAGGCCATGGTAGTTTCTGTAAGTTTGTTTTTATTTTTTTGGTGTTGCTAAGGCTGAAGCAAAGGCAAAGATTTAAAAGGATAAAAACTTCAAGTAAATTTGTCGGCAGGTTAAAAAGCTCAAACCGAATGAGATACAGTGGGGTCAGTAGAATTGTGAAATAGATTAAGTTTTTTTGGTTTAAATATCGCATTTTTTTTCAAGTGAAGATGCTAGCGCTAAGATAATTAAAAACAGGGGTAGTACCTGAACCGAATAGAGCGGACTTTCAACTAAGCAGTGTATCGCAAAAATTAAAAGACTGGCAAGGCCGGCTAGGTAAAAAGAATTCGTTTTAGCTGATTGCCAAAAGTTTTTCAGCGCTAGCAGGAGTAGGACAATAAATACGCCAGCGTTGCTTAAGCCAGTTTCGACTGCAAGGTCAAGGTAGAGATTGTGAGTATAAATTGGCGTGCGATAAGTCGCGTCAGGTTTAATAGAAAGGGGATAATTACCAAGCCCAACGCCCTGGGGATGGCTGGCAAGGACAGTTAGGGCCTGTTTCCAAATTGCGAGCCTGCCTTGATTGGAGCCTTCCTGTAGGTCAAAGGTCGAGAGCACCCTTCCTGCGACGGGATTAGTGACAGGATTTTCTGGAATCATAAAAAAAAGAAAAAGAAAAAGAAAAATTCCAGCAAGAATTTTCGAGGCAGTTTTTTTTGAGACTAAGGGCAGTAGTAAGATGGCGGTCGCAATAAGCGCCAGATAGCCACCGCGGGTAAATGTGGCAATGTTGCAAAGCAGTAGTAGGCCAGTGGCCACCAAGAAAAAGGACTTGTGCGCTTTGCTAGTAGCCCAAAGGGCCAGTGACCAAGGCAGGAGCATCCCGGTATAGTAAGAGAGCATATGCGGGTCTGGGAAGGGCGCAAAAGCTCTTAAATAATTTATCCCGCCACTACTAACGAGCCAACTTGGGTAAGCTAGAACTTCTTTCGCAAAAGTGTGGCCAATAAAAAAAGGTATAATATTTTTAGCCAGAAAAAGATAAATTACGTCGATCCCAAAGAAGAATTGAGCAATAAAAGGAATCAAGGCAAAAAGGGAGACAGCTGCGCCCCCCAAAACAAGGGCTGAGGTAGTTTGACGTTTTCTGCGAGGGCTATTTAAAAGGAAACGCGCAACAAAATAAAGCGGAAAAATTGAAAAGAGAAAAGCGAGTTTGCGTAGCGACCAAAAAATATTTTCAGAAAATAAAATTGAAAAAATATTTAAACCAAGAAAAATTAAAATGAGTAAAGTTAATTTACTTTCAAGGCGAAAATATTTTTTAAGCGCTGGGAAGAGGTAATTTTTAAACTGAAGGGGAGAATGGTTAAAGCTTTGTTTCTTTTTAAAATAAAAAGAAATATAACTAAGAAATAAGCCCAAAATTAAAACTCGGATAAGCGCTAAATCAACCGTGGGCGTAGGATTGAGCGCAAATTGAAAAGGCAGTAGCGTGCACAAGCCGATAAAAAGAGCAAAAAGCTTAGTTTCAAAAGCGCTAGTCAGCAGTTTTTTAAAGGCAAGAAAAAAGTTGCGGAAAACTCGCATTAAACTTGCTTGGAGTTTACCAAAGTGTTTCTCAAAATAATAAGCTTGAGAGCGGTAATAATGTTGTTTTTGGAGTTGATTATTTTCAGCGCTCCCTCCGCCGTAATGGAGAACTTTCGGTTCAGTGAGTAAAATAATTTTCTTCCCAAGTTGACTAATTCGCCGGCAGAGGTCAACGTCTTCGAAATACATAAAAAACTTTTCATCAAAGCCTCCAATTTTTTCAAACAAATCTTTTTTAATCAGTAGGGCAGCGCCGCTAACCCAGGCGAGTTCAGTGGTTGGATTTTTTGGGGTGAATAGGGAATTTTTTTTCAAGCAAAGGTTTTGCAGAATAGTGCTAAAAGGGGTTATGGCTTGACCGGCCCGCCAAGGCTGGGGCAGGCCAGTTTCGGTTAGAAGGGATGGGGCGATGATGCCAATAGCTTCGTTATCAAATAAGGAAAGTTTAGTAGCAAGGGTGCTACCCAAAAGTTGAGTATCTGGGTTTAGAAAAAAAAGAATTTTACCTGTAGCGATGCTTGCGCCTAAATTACAACCTCTCGCAAAACCAATGTTTGAAAAAGTATTTAGAATTTGGATAAAGGGGCTAGTGAAAGCTAGTTCAAGCTCTTCGGGGTTGTTATTAACGAGAATAATTTCATATTTAAAGCCAGCAGCATTTTTTTCAAGTGACGAAATGCACCTAGGAAGATATTTTTCACTGTGATAATTTAGAATAATAAAAGAGAGATCCATAAAATTTAACTGGCTTTAATTTTTCTAAAATCGCGATAAGCTTGCTGAACCTGGCTGGCTAGGGGAGAGGGTTTAAAGTTAAGGTCAAGGGTATTTTTTAATTTACGGAGTTGTAGATAAGGAAGCAGATAAAGCTTTTGAAAAAAATCAGCGTGGAGAGAGAAAAAAAGTAAACCCGAAAGAACTAGCCAATAAGTTTTCAGCTCGGTTGCGGTGTTACTTTGCTCAAGATGGGTAACTGTGGCGGTTGGGCAGATTAGTAAATCAAAGCCTGCTTTTTTGGCGCGCACAGAAAAATCACTATCCTCATAATAAAGAAAATAGCGCTCATCAAAAAGCCCAATTTTTTTAAAGATTTCTTTACTAACAAACATCGCGCAACCTGTACAATATTCAGTCTGGTAGGGATTATTTGAGGTAAGTTCAGTTAAATGCACGTTCTTCATTTTCAACCACTCAATCACGCCACCCGCAAACCAAATGGTTTTTTCATCGCGGTCTAAAATCAGCGGGTTAATAATTGCAGGCACTGGATGGCTCTGCGCCAAGGTAACTAATTTGGAAAGTGTATCCTTTTTTAAATAAGCATCATTATTAAGCACCAAGATATAATCGGTAAATTTTTCTAAAGCAAAGCGAATGCCTAAATTATTGCCGCTGGCAAAGCCAGTATTGGTGGAATTTTTGATAAAGTGAGCGCGGGAGAATTGAGTTTTCGCAAGTTCCAGGGAGCCGTCGCGAGAACCATTATCAACCACCACCACCTCAAAGCTCGGGTAGGTTGATTGATAAATTGAAGCTAGGCAAGACAGGAGTGTGTCTTTGCCATTATAATTTAAAATAATAATGAAGATTGTCGGCATAGATTATTTTCTGAATTTTTCAATGTTTTCGATTGGTATTTCAAAAGGTAGTATTTATTCTTTAAATCCATTTTTAGCTTAAAATCCGGGTTATACGCAATTATAGGGTTCCAGAAACTAATTTAGAAATTTTTACAAGCTCGTTTGCTTTTTCTGGCGCGCATCTTGGTTCGGAGTTATAACCAATCGCTCGCAGTTCGCTGTCGCTCATAATTGTCTAAAAAGCAAACAAGTTTGTAAAAATCAGAACCATAAATTGCGCTTGATAAATTAAGGATAGCTTCTATTTAGTCGCAATGATACTCGAAATTTCCGCTACCGTGATTGTTTTTGTTAGCCAGAGAAATAATAAATAAACTCCTGTGCTTCCAAGGGCTAGTAAAAAGAAACTGGCTGAGCTGAAGAAATAAAGAAAAAAGCCCATCGCTAAACCAGCAAAAAGAATTTTAGGCAGATATTTGGCTTGGGGTTTAAAGTGTGTATATTTTGAAACCAAATAAAAACCAGCTAGCGCGACAAAAAATTCCGTTGCTACCGAAGTAACGGCGGCTGCGGTGTAAGAAAAAATGGGGATAAAGAGCAGGTTGGAGGAGATATTAAAGATAGCACAAAAAACTAAGGGGAGAATTAATTTTTTTTGGTGATTGCCAGCGATTAAAATACTGTTAAATAAATTACCAAAGAAAATAAAAACTAAGGCAAAAATAAGAATTCGGAGAATGCCAGCTGAAGCTGCGAAAGCATCGCCGCCAATTAAATGAATTACGCCATCGGCTAAAAAAGTCGTGCCGACAATCAGGGGAACAAGGAGGATTAGAAAAACTTTCAGAGTTTCATTCGCAATGCGAGAAAATTCTTTTTTATCGGTAAAGATATACCTAGAGAGAAGCGGAAAAATCAAGCCAATAATCATCGCTGGAAAAAAAGTAATATTTTCAAGAACTTTATAAGCGGCATTATATAAACCAACATCAGTGGCAGTTTTTAAAATAGAGAGCAGAATGGTATCAATTTTAAAGTAAATAAAGATAACTAAAGAGGAAAAACCCAATGGGGCAGATTCAATTAAAAACTTTTTCCAATAAGCGAAATCAAACTGAAATGAGAGTGAAACATACTTCCTAGCTAAAAAGACAATAGTCACAAAATTTAAAATCATAGAGGCTAGTACGGAAAAAATAATAGCGATAAAGCCAAGATTTAATTTTACTGCCAAGATAATGATAATAAGTTGCAAAACTTTACCAAGCACCTCGGCTGAGGCGACCTTATCCATCGCTAGATTTTTTTGAAAGACACCATTGAGGACCATATAGGTCGTCGAAAAAACAAAGGAAGCAGCTGCGATTAAAATGCCGATTTTAACGTCGTGGGAATAGGGCAGAAAATAAACAAGCAGGGGTGCAATTAAAAAGACTAAGAGAGAAGAGGTTAGTCGCAGGGCTAGGGCGTTACTGATAATTTTTTTCTCATCGGCTTCGGGTCGGGAGATTTCGCGGGCGGTAATGCTATACAGGCCAAGATCCGCGGCGCTACCGAAAAAAGCAAAGAAAGCCAGGACGGTGGAATAATCCCCGAAGCCATCTTTGCCAAGATAACGTGTGATAAAACCAATCCCAACCAAGGCTAAGATGGTAGATAGAATTTTTGTGATTACATTAAAAATCACATTGTACGCAATTTTTCTTGCAATAGCCATGCAGTTTTGTTTTTGAAAATAGTTGTGTGACTAGCAATTGGTAGCTTACTTTCTAAAGCCATTTTTACGAACTCATCTTCTTTTTTGAGCACGTAGCTAGCCCAAGACTATGGCTAGCTACTCGGATGAGCTGTCGCTCAGATGGCCAAAAAAGAAAATGAGTTCGTAAAAATTCTAATTTGTATTTTATGTTTGAAAGTACAAACATAAGTTATGTGCAGTCACAATTTCTAAGCTGAAAGCAAATCGGCAGGTTTGACGACAATTTTGCGTTCTTCTCCTTCGCCAATACTTTCTGTGACAACGTCAGAATTTTTTAGAAGTTCAACATGGACAAGTCTTCTTTCATAGGAAGACATTGGGCGCATAGCAACAGAATAATGCTTAGCGATAGCCTCCTTGGCTGCCTCATGCGCTAAATCGATAACGGACTGATTTTTTTGTTGGCGGTAGCCGTTGATATCAAGGGAGAAATGAATTTTTTCCGGGAGTTGTTTTCGCACAATCAGTCGCGCAAGGTGTTGGAGGGCTTGTAAATTTACGCCGTATTGGCCAATTAGCAAGTGAGAGTTTTCATTATCAGTTGCAATAGCATAGGCTAGATCAGCTTGGTCAGTTTCAGCCAAAGAAACCGTTCCGGGGAAACCCATTTTTTCCAATAAGGTTTCAATCGTTTTTTTAATCAGGGTTGTTGTTTTTTCATCCATAAAATTGTGTAAAATTGAAAAATTAGCGCGTTGATTTTCTTTGCAGTAGAATTTGTTGGACAAGCATAAAGAGCGTTCCAGCTAGCCAGTAAAGGGAGAGTCCAGCAGGAAACTTAATTCCAATAAAGAGTGTCAGAAAGGGTCCCAGATAAAGCATTTGCTTGTTCATCATTTGAGCAATGTCCGGCTTATCTGAGTCTTTGGCGGGCTCAACCACTGGTTGCAGTCCCATGAGCATCTTAGTTTGGAAATATTGCGCGACGGCAGCCAAGACGGCGATAAGAATGCTTGGCTTCGTTAAATCAATCAGGGAAAGAAAGAGTTGGTTTATTTTGGCGGGACTAGCTACAAAAGAATAGAGCTGGGCAGAATCCACCACTAGTCCACTATTAGAAATAGTGATTAAAACTCGATAAATGGCAATTAGGAAAACTAATTGGACAATTAAGGGCAGGCAACCAGAAAAAGGGTTGGTCTTATTTTCTTTATAAAGCTCCATTAGCTGTTTCGTTTGTTGCTCCTTGTCGTTTTTAGTTTTTTCTTGCAGCGCTTTAATTTTCGGCTGAAGCTCTTGTAATTTTTTTTGAGATTCAATTTGCTTTTGATAAAGCGGAATTAAAATGGTGCGCAAGAGTACTGTGATTAGAATAATGGAAATCCCAAAATCTTTGCCAGGAACGACATTGTACAGAAAAATCAGGGTATTGTAGAGCGGTTGGTAAATAAGAGAATGAAAAAGAGATAGCATAGCGTTTATTTATTTTGTTTATTTAAATTGAAAAGTTAACCTAATAGTCTAGCTTTCAAAAATAACTTCCTGGTTTTTTCAATGGCCTCGGCGAGTTGCAGGGGCGTCTCTCCTGGTTTAAGCATTAGCACAACATTGTAACCTGGCCTCAGGAGCTTTAGTTGAGCCCTGACAGCTTCACGTAAAATTCTCCTTGCTCGATTTCTACTAACCGCCTTTTTAGCGTAGTTCTTGCCAACGGGAAAACCGATCTTAGTGTAAGGTTGATTAGTCTTTAAAAATTTTAAACTAATCCCATCCGCACCAACAAACACCCCATTCTTGTAAATCAAAGCAAAATCTTCGCGGCTAGTTAATCTATAGGGAAAAGGGAGCATGGTAAATTGCTAACTTAAGTTTAATTAAGCAGAGAGCTTTTTGCGTCCAATTTGGCGTCTTCTTTTAATCACGGCAATGCCAGTGCTGGTACTCATGCGGCTCAAAAAGCCATGGCGACTCTTGCGGCGACCTTTTTTCGGTTGATAAGTTCTTTTCATAGTAAGTAGTATTCTCAAGAGCCACGCAGCTAGTAGGATGTAAACCTGGAAACGCGTAATTCCTAAATTTTTAAAATAATTAATAACTCAATAATCCTATACCCAAGTGTAGCAGGATAGTTAAAAAAGTCAACCAAAAAATGAGGGGAAAATAGCTATGTACGGGCAAATTTTAAAAAATAAGCCAGCTATATTTGTCGAGAGAGGATTAAAAAGGAAAAAAACGCTTATTTCCAGTAAAAATGGGCTTATGATAAGGTGATGGCTAACTTACGTAAGCCGTCCATATTGACAATGTTGAAAAGGGGTTTATATTTTAAAGATAGGGGTTTTTAATTAGAAAGAGTTCTGAGGCGGATAGTTAGCTAATCAGGATAAAGAAAGAGCCTTAAAAAGCTTAGTCACTTATCCACAGGTTGTTAACAATAACAGCTTAAGGCTTTTCTGGTCTTCATAAATTGGGCATGATATAATCTTTGGGCGTTAGTAATTTAAGCATACATATGAACAATATCGAGCTTTGGCAGGCTGCTTTAGGAGAAATAGAACTCTCTATTTCGAAAGCAAACTTTAGCACTTGGTTTAAAAATACAACTATCCTTTCCAAAGAAAATGGGAAAGTTGTTATTGGTGTTCCGAATGGTTTTGCAAAAGAGTGGCTAGAAAATAAATACAATACCTATATTTTTCGGGCTTTGCGTAATTTCCAGGAGGATATTAAGGAGATAAGTTGCATTATCTATAGCGCTGACCAGGCTCCTCACGGCCCTGAAGCCAAGAAAATTGATTCAATTGGGCAACAAAATTCAGCCAGCGTTAAATCCATTGAAAATCCTTACGCCTATTTACCGCAACAGCCAGTAGCGCCAGCGCCTAATTACATTCAAAAAGCGCATGAAAATAACATTAACCATCGCTATACTTTTGAAAATTTTATTATTGGCGAAAATAACGAATTAGCCAGGGCTGCTTGTTATGCGGTTTCGCAAAACTTAGGTCGAGTTTATAACCCCCTTTTTATTTATGGTGGAGTAGGTCTGGGCAAAACGCATCTTTTGCAATCAATTGGCAATGAAGTATTAGAAAAGGATCCTAGTAGGAAAATCAAATACATAACCTCAGAAAGGTTTGCGAATGAACTCATTGATTCCATTCGTAATCAAACTGTGAATGATTTTAAAGCTACTTATTCAACGATTGATCTATTGATTATTGATGATGTGCAATTTTTAGCCGGAAAAGAAAAGACGCAAATTGAGTTTTTTCATATTTTTAATGCCCTTTATCAGCTGAGTAAACAAATTGTCATCAGTAGTGACCGTCCGCCGAAAGCGATTGCCACTCTGGAAGATAGACTCAGGTCTCGTTTCGAGGGAGGAATGATTGCGGATATCGGTAAACCTGACCTGGAAACTAGAATGGCAATTTTAAAGACGAAAGCCGCTGAAAAGAATTTTTATTTAGACGAAGAGGCTTTGCGTTTTATTGCTGAGAACGTAAAGAATAATATTCGGGAACTCGAAGGCGCTCTAAATCGAATTGTGGCTGCCTGCGAGTTTAATAATAAACTCCCAACCCTTAAATTCGTGGAGCACGCGCTAAGCGAGATAATTTCAGCCGGGAAAAAGAAAGGCATTGGACCACAACATGTCATCGAAGCCGTTTCGCAATATTTTAATATTCCCGTGAAGGAATTAATTGAAAAGGGCCGAAAAAAAGAAGTTTCCCACGCTCGTCAAATCGCGATGTATATTATGCGCACCGAACTTAGCTCTTCTTATCCTGGGATTGGGAGTCAATTCGGTGGTCGAGATCACACAACGGCGATGCATGCATATGAAAAAATTAGTAAGGATCTTGAAAAAGATGAAAAGGTCAGAGAAGACATTGGCATCCTAAAAGAGAAAATATACAGTATCTAAAGCAAATAATACCTGTGGATAATATGTGGATAAATTTAGTAATAAAGAAAAACTATGAAAGTAACTTGCACTCAAGAAAATTTTAAGAAAGCCATTTATAGTACGGAACGTGTGGTAGGCAAGCAAATCACCCTGCCGATTTTGGAAAACATTTTAATTGAAACGGAAAACGGGATGCTGAAAATTTCGGCTACGAATCTTGAAATTGGCGTTTTTCTTAAAATTGGCGCTAAAATCGAAGAGGAAGGTAAAATTACGGTTCCGGCTCGCCTGCTAAGTAATTTTGTTAATAACTTTCCAGCCAGTAGCACTGTTTCATTGACAGTGGTTGATCAAACCTTGCATATCGAAAGCGGTTCCTCGAAAGCTCAGATCAAGGGGCTAATGGCACATGATTTTCCAATTATTCCTGAAATGGCTGGATCCTTTTTACTTTCCTTGCCAGCGCAAGAAATGAAGGAGGCTTTACCAAGGTTAATTTCCTGCGTTTCGTTAGATAGTACTCGCCCAGAATTAACGGGGCTTAATCTGGTGCTGGCTAAAGAGGAAATCAGAATTGCGGCCACGGACAGTTTTCGTTTAGCGGAGGCGATTGTGACTTTAAAGAAGGAGGATCCTTCAGTTTACGATCTTTTCTTTGAAAAAACGAGTTCAATTATTGTTCCTCAGACAACTTTCTCAGAAGTTTTAAGGGTAATTAGTCCGGAAACGCAAGATATCAAAATTGGAATCGAAGAAAGTCAAATCTTTTTCCAGATTGATAATGTCCGGATTGTTTCACGTTTAATCAATGGTCGCTACCCTGAATATCGCCAAATCATTCCGCAGGAGTTCGCAACTAAAGTGGTGTTAGAAAAAAACGATGTTTTGCGCGCGGTTAAGATTGCCGGAATTTTTACCAACAGCAAAGCAGGAGAAATTGAATTTTCGGTTGATTTAGAACAAAAAGTGCTCAAGGTTCAATCTAGGGCGGAAGAGGTTGGCGAAAATCTCAGCATTATTAGCGCTAAGATTGAAGGCCCTGCGCAAACAGCCTTGTTTAATCCTCGTTATATGGTCGACGGGTTGCAAACGATTGCGACGCCTCGCTTGGCCTTGCTTATGAATAGCAATTCTTCCCCAGCCGTCCTGCGGATGGTGCAAGGTGAAAATAACGAAGAGATCACTTCGTTTACTTATATTATTATGCCAATAAAGAACTAAAATAGACTTAGCTGAATTTTAGGGCTTACATGCCTGCTCTCAAATTCCTAGAGCGTGATTTTTTCACTAAGAAAATCCTCCTTGGTCTACTTCAAGTCTTTTTCACTAAGAAAATTTCCTGTAAGTAATTTTCGATCATGCACGTAAGCCCTAAAGTTAAGATGTTAACTAGATGTGGAAAAATAATTCATGCGAACACTGGGATCTTTTATTAATAAAAAAACCTTAGTTAGAAGGGTGGTAATCGACCAGCAGAGCGTTTTCTACGTTTTTCAACTGATTATTAAAGAAGAATATGGCGCGCAAGGCGCGGAAAATATTACCCCAGTTTTTTTTAAGGATAAAAAGATTTTTATCAAGGCGACTGGCTCAACTTGGGCTAGCGAAATTTGGCTTCGCAGAGGCACAATTGTGCGAAAAGTTAATGCTAAATTGGGCGGCGAGGAGATCGTGGATTTGGCGATGAGTCAATAGGGCGGTAATTAGTAACTAGCAAGCAGTAACTAGTAACTAGTAATCAGTAACTGGTAATTAGTAACTGGTAACTAGCAAGTAGTAATCAGAAAATTGTTGGTTTGGATTTTCGGATTTGATTGTTGTAATTTGTTTGAAATTTGTTTCTTGTTTTTTGGTGTTTAAGAGAGGCTTGCCAAAGGGCAGGTTACATGTTATTAATAGTAAAGTAATTAATTTTATCGAACTCGCGTTTTCCTAATGCTCTCAGGAAGAAGCCGAGTCACAACTACGAACGTGCCAATCAAAACATCTGCAAAAAAATACAT
>CAILTR010000037.1 GCA_903837175.1 uncultured bacterium | reverse complement strand
GTTTTTTTAACCAACGTAGTCCCAGTAAAAATTCTTCAAGACCACCTAATGATTGATTTTGATTGGTGAGTGTGTTTCGCCTTCGGCTCGTCTTGTGAAAGATTAAGCTTGAGAGTAGAATTTTACGGGACTCTAAATTTTGTGGCAAAATCGTAGATTTTGATAAAATTTGAGCAAGGAGGTTTGTCATATGATTGAAGTCAGAAAAAAAGAAAAGGAAACAACGGAAAGTCTGATGCGACGATTTTCACGCAAGATGCAACAAAGCGGTGTGCTTGTTCGTGCTCGCCGAACGCGATTTTTAAAGGACGAGAAGAGTAAAACCGAGAAACGCGACGAAGCACTCTATAAAGTAAAAATTCGCAAAGAAATTGACAAGCTTAAAAAACTTGGAAAATTTGACGATGAAGCGTTGAAAAACATCAAACGCAAAATGTAAAACAACTAAACTGATTTGCACTGATTTAGGACGGATGCTCAACGGATCACGGATTGCTGATTTAAATATCACATCCGTGATTTGTGAAAATCCGTCAATAATCCGTGTCAATCCGTAATCAAAAATATGAATTTAAAAGAACAAATTACCTCAGATCTTAAAACTGCGATGAAAGCTGGCGACGCCGTTCGTCGGGATACTTTGCGTTTGATTGATAGCGCAATTAAAAATGTTGAAATTGAAAAAAATAAACGCGAGGTTGGACTGATGGAGGAAGAAATTCTAGAAGTCATTGCGCGCGCCGTTAAGCAGCGTCAAGATAGCATCCGCCAATTTGAAGCGGGTGGGCGATCTGATTTAGCTGAAAAAGAAAAAATTGAACTTGAAATAATCATGCCATATTTACCAGCCCAGCTTTCGCCAGCTGAAATTGAAACAGTGGTGGCTGAAATTTTGGCCACCAGTGAAAATCCAACCCTGGCTGACCTTGGAAAAATCATGGGTCAGGCTATGGCCCAACTTAAAGGCAAAGCCGATGGCAACGTTGTGCGCGAAATTGTGAAAAGCCAGCTTGAAAAATAGAGCAATCATTACGAATTACGAATGTACTAATGTGAAATAGAAAATTACTGTTCTTACTAAATAATAATGGTGAAAATTCGTACATTCGTATCTTTCGTAATTCGTAGAGAATTCAATATGAAATACCTCGTTGAAATAAATAACAAAACTAAAGAGAAAATTTCTAAACGAAAAGTTCAGGCTGTTTTTGAAGAAACAGTTGTGTTAGCCTTGGCTGAATCTTTCGAGGGAGAAAAATTTGAGCTTAGCTTAGCTTTGGTTTCTGAGCAGGAAATCAAAACTTTGAATAAAGAGTATCGCAGGAAAGACACTGCTACCGACGTGCTGTCTTTTGCCGAATATGAAGGGGAGCAAGCTTTGCTTTTGGAGAATTTAAAAACTCAAGGAAATGAAACTTTCCTAGGCGAACTAATTATTTGTCCGGCTTATGTTAAAAAAAATGCTGCTGAGGATGGCGAAACTTTTGAATTTGCCATGACCTATATTATTTCTCATGGTATACTTCATTTATTAGGATTTTCCCATGGCAAGAAAATGTTTGCTTTGCAACGTACGGTTGCTAGTGAGCTTGTCTCGGCGGAAAAAATATAAATTTTAAGTAGCTAAAGTAAAACTATGAATGATAAATTAAGGGCTTTTCGCAGAAGTCTGCGCCACGCTATTGACGGCTTAACTTACGCGGTAGCTCATGAAAGAAATTTCAGAATTGAACTTATGATTGCAACCCTGGTTTTAATTTTAATTTTTCTTTTTAAAGTTAAAAGTTGGGAAGCAATTATTTTAATCTTAATGATCATGTGGGTACTGGTTGCGGAACTAGTTAATACTGTCATGGAAAGAATTGTGGATATCTTAAAGCCACGCATTCATCCTTACGCCCATTTAATTAAAGATTTAATGGCCGGCGCAGTTTTAATTTCGGCAGTGGCAGCGGTTGTAGTAGGCGTGATAATTTTTTATCCATATTTTTTGCGATAAAATGTAAATTCGTGTATAATTGATTAGGAACAGGCCCTAAACAATAAAAATGTTGCCTGAATTTTTTTTGATTTAAAATATGGCTAAAGATTTTGTTATCGCGAGTATTGATATTGGCACCTCAAATACGCGTACAATTATCGCACAACAAATTAGAGGTGAACAACAGTTGAGAATTGTTGGGGTTAATGTTACCCCCTCAGTTGGAATTCGGCGTGGGGTTATTATTAATGTCGAAGATGTCGCCAAAGCCATAAATGAGGCAGTTGAAGGCGCTGAACGGATGGCAGGTTTTCCAATCAAGCAGGCCATCTTTAACATTGGCGGCTCAGATATTAGCTTTGCTAGCTCAAAAGGGGTTATTGCGATTGGGCGCGCGGACGGGGAAGTTTCTGAAGATGATATTAACCGAGTTATTGGCGAGGCTCAGATTATTCAACTTCCAGCTAATAAAGAAATTGTCCATGTGATTGCTAAAAAATATCGCCTCGATGATCAAGATAATTTAAAAGATCCATTAGGGATGAAAGGCGTTAGGTTAGAAGTAGAGGCTCTGGTTATTGAAAGTTCTAGTTTGCAAGTAAAAAATATTAGCAAAGCGGCTTATCAGGCTGGCATTGAGATTAGCGATTTAGTCTTGGAGCCCTTGGCCGCGGCCGAGTCAGTTTTAACAAAGAAACAAAAAGAGCTTGGAGTGGTGATGATAAATATTGGGGGTGGCACAACTTCCCTCGCAGTTTACGAAGAGGGTGAGTTGCTACATGCCAATATTCTACCAGTCGGCGCGGGACACGTTACGAATGATATTGCGATTGGCCTACGAACTTCAGTGGAAGTGGCTGAGCGGATTAAACTTGAATATGGAAGCGCCTTAGCTAGTGGGGTTAGTAAGGATGATGGAATTGATCTGGCCCAATTAGATTCGAAAGAGGACGATATTATTTCTCGTCACCATGTCGCTGAGATTATTGAAGCAAGGTTAGAAGAAATTTTTTCTTTGGTCCAAAAAGAATTAAAATTAATAGGTAAAGCTGGACTCTTGCCTGCTGGGGCAGTTTTAGTTGGTGGTGGGGCGAAAATGGCAAATATTGCCGAGTTGGCTAAGGATGTTTTAGGTTTGCCAATCCAGATTGGTTTCCCTATTGGATTTGGTGGTATTTTGGATAAAGTGGATGACCCAATATTTGCAACAGCAGCCGGCTTAGTTTTATGGGGTGGAAAGCAACCGGAGGAAAAAAGAGTTGGTTTAAGCAATATCAAAGCTTTTAAGATGTTTTCTCGTCCAACTGGGGACGCTGTGGATAAGGTGACTGGTTGGTTTCAGCGTTTTTTGCCTTAAGGTAGGCTTAAAATGCCCTGAAAAAACTAAAAAAGTCGCTTGACATCCGATTTAGAAATATGATAGATTTAAGTACTAAGAAAATCACTAAATTAAGCAGTTCAAATAGTTTAAGTTAAGTTGGATTTTTCAGTTTCAATACAAAAATAAAAAAAACAAAACAAAATGGGTGTAATTTCAGAAAAATAATTTTTTTTAATTGAAGACTGAAAAAGTATGGCAGAAATTAAACTGGATATCGAAACATTTGCTAGAATTAAAGTTGTTGGAGTTGGCGGTGGCGGAAATAATGCTATTAGTCGAATGATTGATGCCAAAATTAAAGGCGTTGAGTTTGTGGCGATTAACACTGATGCGCAAGCGTTGCACCATTCCAAGGCTGGAGAAAAAGTGCACATTGGGAAAAATCTTTCCAAGGGTCTTGGGGCTGGGATGAATCCTGAAATCGGAAGGCAAGCTGCGGAAGAAAATCGCGATGAAATTCAAGATGTCCTGAAGGGTGCTGATATGGTCTTTGTAACTTGCGGACTTGGAGGGGGAACTGGATCTGGAGCTGCCCCGGTCGTGGCTGAAACCGCGAAAGAACTTGGAGCGCTTACAGTTGCCGTCGTGACAAAACCTTTTTCTTTTGAAGGTGCTCAACGTCGCTCGATTGGTGAAGAAGCTTTGCAAAATTTAAAAGATCGCGTTGACTCCTTAATCACGATTCCGAATGATAAACTACTTTCGATTATTGATCGTAAAACTACTTTAATTAATGCCTTTAAAATTGTTGATGATGTTTTAAGGCAAGGCGTGCAGGGAATTTCTGATTTAATTACGAAACCCGGAATTGTTAATGTCGACTTTGCTGATGTGCGCGCCATTATGGCCGACAGTGGAAGTGCTCTAATGGGAATCGGGATTGCTTCTGGAGATAACCGCGCAACCGAAGCCGCTAAGGCCGCAATCAATAGTCCGCTATTGGAAATTTCAATTGATGGTGCCAAGGGTGTGCTTTTTAATATTTCCGGCTCAAGCGATCTAGGGATGCTCGAAATTAATGAGGCTGCTAATGTGATTACCGAAAGTATTGATCCGAACGCTAAAGTTATTTTTGGAGCCGTGATCGATGATCAAGTTAAAAAAGGTGAGATTATTATTACGGTGGTGGCTACAGGCTTTGATGCTGAGAAAGTTCATGAGAATCCTTTGGTACGCCGAGCTAGCTTAACTGCTCCAACTACTGCCCCAATTATAAATACCTATAATAATCCCGTAGTTAGTAATGTTAATGGAGAGGAAACTGAAAAGGAGGAGGATGAATTTAAACAAACGACTTTTCCGATCAAAAAGATTCTAAAGCCCGATATGATTATTGAGGAAAAAATTCAACCTAGACCAAGTATTACCGCCATTGAAGCTGGTGGCACTGAAGAAGATGATGAGCTTGAGATTCCAGCTTTTATTAGACGAAAAATGGAAAGATAAAATAAGCTTAGTCAATAAAAAATATAGTTAAAAAACAGAAAGTAATTTCTGTTTTTTTAATTTTCCTATCGCCCTATTTATTGGCTTTACAACCTAAGTCCAGTAGCTTATAATTAGAGATGCTAAGAAAAAGACTTAATTTAATTTTTTCATCTTTGTGATTATGAAAACGGTTATTAATCAAAAAAATAATTCCATTACCTTTGAGGTTAGCTCGAAAATATATGCAAAGGAGATTGTGTATAAAGCTTGTTACGTTTTTATTGATAAGCTGTATATCTTTTTAGCCCCGACTGAGAAAAAAGACGCTATCACGATTACACTAAGGGGCAAAGATAAACTAGTGAAAAAGGGTCTCGAGAAACTAGAAGGCGAGTTCATGAATGAACTGCTGAATTGTTTAGTTCGGGAGAACGTTTCGAAACGCAATCAAAAAGTGTTAGAACAAATTGTCGGTGGGGCGATGGGCGCGGCCTTGGGTATGGGCGAAGCTAACAGCGGAGGGGATAAGAATGAGGAGGCTGAAATTGAAAATAATATCGGTGATGATGATAGTGAAATCGAAGCTGCCATTGCTACTTTGCGGAAGGAGCTTGAAGCGATTGAAACTGAAGATAGCTATGAAGAAGATACGCTTGGAATCAGGGAGATAACTCTGGATGCAGTTGAGACTAAGCCGGCCAAGGTTGTTGCTGTAAGCAAAAAGAATAAACAGCCTAAGAAAAAAACTAATGTCAGAAAAAAATAAACTTAGCTTAAAATTAGCCCACAGCTTGTATGATCCCCAAAGCATCGAAAGTGCCGCGGGAGAGTTTGCGGAGCTCTCAGAAATAGCTATCGCAAAGCATCGTGATTATACCGAAGTTTTAATTGTCAGTGGCGAGGATGAAAATATCCCGTTTGAGTTTTTAAATTACGCTTTATTCTTAACTATCCAATCAAAATGATTTCTGCGGCAAAAATAAATTATTCAAATTTAGCAAATTTTCGTTTTACTAAGCTGAACGGAAAATATCTCTTAACGACCGACGCTGGTAGGTGGCTTTTTCTGGAACCTACTGAGTTTGAAAAATTTCTCGCAGGTAAGTTGAAAAAGGATACCCCTTTGTATCAGAAATTAAATGCGGGTGGCTTTCTGAAGACCAAGAAGGCTGAGATTTCAGCTTACGCTTCAAAATATCTTAAGCTTAATGCTTCCTTAGGACAAGGCCCATCGCTGTTTATTTTCGTTTTGACGCTTCAATGTAATCACCGCTGTCTTTATTGCCAAGTTACGCCAGAAAGGCAAGGCGCGAAAGGTTTTGATATGAGTAAAGCGGTAGCTAAAAAATCAGTTGATCTCGCTTTCCGATCTCCTTCTCAACATATTGGCTTAGAGTTCCAAGGTGGTGAATCGATATTGAATTGGCCAGTTTTGGAATATATCGTCAAGTACGCCAAAGCTTTAAATAAGACCGAAAAAAAGCAGCTAAGAATTTCTCTGGTCACGAACTTGACCTTAATGGATGAAAAAAAATTAGCTTTTTTGCTTAAAGAGGACGTTAGTTTAAGTTGCTCCTTTGACGGGCCGGCTTACGTGCATAATAAAAATAGGATTTATTTAGACAGTAAAGGTGGCAGCTATAAACCCTTCCTTGCAAATTTAAAAAAAGTTCAGCAAGCAATCGCTCAGAAAAAGCAGAAAAGCGGAAAGGTTTTTGTGGACAATTTAAACGCGGTACTAACGACAACTAAATTTTCTTTACCTTATCCGAAAGAGATTGTGGATGAATATCTCGCTAAAGGTTTTGATAATGTTTTCATTCGACCACTAAGTCCGTTTGGCTTGCAACGCAAAACGATTGACATTGTTGGTTACAGCGCGGAAGAATTTATTGAATTTTATGAAAAGGCTTTGGATTATATTTTAGAATTAAATTTAAACGGGACGCGCTTTGTTGAGCGGACAGCAGTGCTAGCGCTAAAGAAAATTTTAAATTATAGCGACGCCTCCTACTATGAAATGCGTTCACCTTGCGGAGCTGGAATTGGTCAAATGGCCTTTGATTATAATGGGAACGTCTACACTTGCGACGAAGGACGCATGGCCGAAAGAATGGGACATGATAATTTTAAATTGGGCAGTGTGCATAGTCATCGGTACGAAGAAGTGGTGGATAATGAAGTAACCAGGACGATGTGCCTGGGTTCGGCCTTGGATAATCAGGCTGGGTGCAATGATTGTGTCTATAAACCATACTGCGGAATTTGTCCTTTGGCTAATTTTATTGAATATGGCACAATTTTTCCGCAGATACCCAATACCGATAAACACAAAATTAACAAAGCTTTGTTTGATTATCTTTTCACTAAAATCAGCGACGAGAGATATAAAGGTGTTTTTGAGAGTTG
Organism: uncultured bacterium; assembly: GCA_903837175.1. Lineage (GTDB taxonomy): Bacteria > Patescibacteriota > Minisyncoccia > Moranbacterales > GWC2-37-73 > CAIPMZ01. The sequence continues at coordinate 1,366 of CAILTR010000037.1, read as the reverse complement.
GATGCTTTAATAAGGAGAGTCCAGCAATAGATTATGAAAATAGTAGAAGATAGAATGTATCAAAAAAATGATTTGAAAGATGTGCCTGTTGCGCTTAATCTTTTTTTTACTGGCAAATGTAATCTTAATTGTACCTATTGTTTTGTAGATAAAAGGGGACAAGAAAAAAAGACGCTTGATGAAAAATCGATTAAGAAAAGTATTGATGAGCTTTTTTGCTACCCAGGAAAAAGAAAAGTTATTAGTTTTAATGGGGGTGAGCCACTGCTGGAATGGGATCTTCTGAAAAGAATCCATCTTTATGCTTATAAAAAAGCTAGGCGGGAGCAGCTAGCTTTAGATATTGTCGTTGTCAGTAATGGGACGTTGCTAAGGCAAGAAATGGTTGATTTTTTTATAAAATATAAGACCATTCTCAAGGTAAGTGTTGATGGTAAGAAAGAGACGCATGATAAACAGCGCCCCTTACTGAGGGGTTCTAGCAAATCAACCTTTGATCTGGTGATGAAGAATATCCAAGAAATAAATTGGAAGGGAATGCCAGTTGCCGCATCCGTCGTCTTTACTCCTCAGAGTCTGGATAGTTTTGCAGAAAATATTGATTTTTTGGCTAAGAAAAATTTTTCATTTGTAGAAATATACCCAGATATACATGCAGTTTGGGGGAAGGGGGATATTATTAAGCTGAAAAAAGCCCTCAAGAAGTTTGAACAATATTACATAGAATCCTTTAAAAATGGCGAGGCTGTCTTTAAAAATTCCTTATTGGATGGAATTGTTAATGATGTTAGACTCGAAAAAAATGAAAGCTGTGTAAATGTTCAAGCAGATTGCGCTGGCAATTATTACGTTTGTGATAAGGTGTTATCTTTGCCAGCGGAAAAGAGAGGGGAATATGAAATAGGAAATATCAGGGATGGTTTAGCTGACGCCCAGCGGCTGAGATTGCTTTCTGGACTAAGAGCTGAAATAAAAAAGTCCGCTGGCCTGAAATGCCAAGCGTGCCAATATGAGAGATATTGTTTTTGTCCCATTGGCTCTTACATTTTTCATAAATTTGAAAAAAAACGCAACCTCGGTTTTTGGAAAAACTTTTGCCAAGTTTCTGGCATTATTATTGGGACTTATGTTAATATTGCCAAGGAGTTGGAATATAATGAGCGTTTTGTTGAGCTATATCGTTTCTGAATTGCCAAATATCAGCTAGGCTTAAATTGATGCAGTCAACCTACATTCTAGCTTGAGTTGCAATTTTGCCCTCTACAAATACCTCGTAGGGAGTTAAATAGCCAAGACGCTTTCTCGGACGATTATTGATGCCTTTAACGACAGCATCTACATCCTTTTGTGTTAGTTTAGCAAACAT
>CAILTR010000036.1 GCA_903837175.1 uncultured bacterium | reverse complement strand
AGACCTTCCCTACCGTGAGCTCTTGGCTTTAGAACTTAAAGCTATCCAGCTACTTGCAGAAAAAAATAAGCTACCGATCCCAAAAGAAAATGAACTATCCGGAACATACCTGCTGGGAATATATGCTTACCAGCGTAGGGACAATAATACCCGTATCCTATTTAAGATATCAGCAGCTACTTGTGAAATGCTGGATAATCAGTACGGGCTAATTGAGGCGCTACCTATTGGTTAATACTCTGTTCTTTCTTAATTTTTTTTAAAAAATCTAAATAAGAAGATTATGGAACTAGCATTGAACGAACTTTCCACTAAAATACAGCTTGAAATTTGTAAGATAATGGAGAGAGAAGGCTGGAAAAATACTGAAATTAAGCCTGATGGACCTCAAAGATACGTCCTGAAAGTAAAAGATGGCAAGCAAGTGCTCGCTACGCTGTCTCTGTCTTTGATCTCAGGAGATTTTCTTGTTAAAACACAAGCGGGCTTTTCACTTGGTACTATTCACCCCGGTTAAACAACCTCCCTCCTCAAAAGCCTCATTTAACAAAAGTGGGGCTTTAATTTTATTAAAAAACCCGTAGCTGGCCATCCCCGCGTCCGCTTGGTATTTTTAAGCTACCTCTCAGCCCGTGGAAGTTTTTCTGCCAAGGACGGTCCACTGGGAATTTTTCTATGACTTTTTGTTTAAATTTAACTTGTTTTCACATTCCTTGATTACATTCAAGATCCTGTGCCACAAATCTGAATTTATAAATTTCTCGATGTTATTTTTAGCCTCTCTGCTGATAGATTGACCTTTATAACCTTCACCAAGTACGCGACTAAGTTCTTCTTCGAGCTTATCTAGGAACCAAATAATTATAATTCCATACGCTACGGCGTTATCTTCCAATTTTTGTTTTTCCACTTCCCATGTTTGAGAATAATCATGTTTAAGATCATCCAAATCAATAAAACATAACACAAGATCTTCTGCTCCTGTTTTTTCTCGATTGCATTCCTTTAAAATATCCAAAGCGGAACATCCGTGAGCATTTCCATAATTAAAATGCCAGTTTTGAGTATGATATTCAAACTTCCCCAGTCCAGAAAGCGCATAGATAAAATCCTTATCATTTTTACCTTCTCCAAACATTAAACATGTATATTTCTTTTTAAACATTTGTTTATGCTTTTTTATACTTTTATATTTGGAAATGAACCATATGCTCCTGACATATATTTTGCTAAGAAATTTTCATCAGGCCTCATGCCTTCAACTTTATCAAGTCTATATGTAATACTGCCTCCAACATCATTTTTTTCGGTCAGAAATATTTGTTGCATATCAAACTTTTTCATAAAGTCCAATGAGTGCGAAGAGAAAATCAACTGTGCTTTACCCTTTTCATTTTCATCAATAAAAAAGTTTACGATTTTTTTCACTGCTTCAGGGTGCAAGCCAGTTTCAATTTCATCCAAAATAACTATGCCACCGCTTTTTAAGGCATTAAACAATGGGGCAAGGATAAATAATAGAGTCTGCGTACCTCGGGATTCATAATCAAACAAGAGCTTGTGAGTTTTATTATTTTCTGCTTTGTGAATTCCAAAAATAGAAATAGTAGTTTTGTTATCCGGAGTTATTTCTTTTTCTATATCAAAACCCTCCAAACCAATATCAAACTTCTTTATGAAATTTTCAGTCTTTGCCTTAAGGTCATTATCATTAAGATAAGCATCTATATTCCTGACAGCGTGTAATGGAGTATTTATAGCGCCCCGTTCATTGATGTTGGTATAGATATTGAAAAAGAAATCAAAAATTTTATTGATGATAGCTATATCATATGATGTCTTCAGAAAGGCTATTAAGGAAATATCCTCCCTTATAACATTAACGGAATTCATTGGAACATCCTTAAAATATTCCGCACTAAATGACTTGATCTCTTTCCTGCTTCTGAAAAAGATTTCTTCCGATCTAGCATAATCCATTTTTTTCCTTTCCGTGATTCTTTCCTTGAGAATAACATTGTCTTTTATTTCAATTTCGTAGTTGTACAGATCACCCTCAATTTCAAATTCAACATTAAAATCAGACTTTTCTTTATTATTGAAAAAAGTTTTAAATGCCACATCTGGATTTGGACCTCTCTTTTCTCCACAGACAAAAAAGTTTAGAAAGCTAAAAAGACGCATGACGTTAGTTTTGCCTGATGCGTTGCCACCAATAAAACCAGCAACCTTTGTTATTTGCTGACCATCTTTTGTTTCAGAATTTGAATAGGAATAAGACTTTTTCTTATTGGTTAGAAAGTTTATTTCTTGTTCTTCTTTGAAAGAATAAAAATTGCTGAATTTTACTTTTCTAATCATAATTTTGATTATATTGTATTAACTTACGATTTAAGCCTCCTTTATTCTATCATAATATATAAGTTTATACAACTTTTTGTATTAAGTCAATAAATAATACAAAATATAACCCTATTCTTTCAAAAAACTAGGCAACGTTGTTTTATTTTATAGCCAGTATATGAATTTATGCTTTATCTAAGCCACTTAATGACTTTATTAAGCGTATAAACAGTTTGCCTATTACATGACATGCCACCCCTTGCTAATGCCAACCGAGGACGGTCCTTGGAGAATTT
>CAILTR010000035.1 GCA_903837175.1 uncultured bacterium | reverse complement strand
CTTTTCTACAATGATACCCGCAGACATCAATCCTTGAAATACGCAACCCCTAGGGAAGTGCATTTTCAATAGCTAATAATTTTTTAAAAAATTCCCTCTAACTTTTCTAATTTAGCTGTGTTGACAAAGGGGACCACCATATCCTCCGATTTTTAAGTTACAAGTTATGAAGACATTTACTTCGTTAAGCTTATTTTTAGAGTAGCATAAGAATAACTAAATATCAAAATTAAGTGGAAAAAAATGAAAGCCCGGTGTTTAGTCGGGCTTTTCAACTTGGTGCTTGATCAGGTAGTTTCTGGTTGAAGCTGATTGTTACTAATGAAACTTTCAACCTTTTTCTCAACCTTCTTAATTGCTGAACGAAATTCCTTGATAATTATTTTTTCAAGTGATTTTATCTGTTCTTCAGATAATGAGGTCAAGTGGTTAATAGTTTTATTATTTTTTTTAAACCAGGCGCTGTTAGCATCGGGAAGTAATTTTATTTCTAATGTGGAAGTAGGTGTTTCGATGAAACCCCGGATGTTCGTGTTGGTTTTCATTACAGGCTCCTTGCTTAAATAAAGTTAATTATTTTTTTGGATAAATTTTTTAAAAAACAAAAAAAATCCACGGTAGGATTTTAGAATTGTTTTTTGTTTTTCTGGGTGGGCGTGCCTAGATTCGAACTGGGGACCTCGTCATTATCAGTGACGCGCTCTAACCAACTGAGCTACACGCCCATGTAAAAAATAAAAATGTAAATTTTAAAATGGAAAATTAAAGTTGTCGCTGAACGACTCAGTAATTTTGATTTTTGATTTTTGCACTTTACATTTAATACGGTGGACAAAGAACAATTTCCATGGAACCACTTCTTAATCACTATAAACGAATGGTGGCCAATCGTCAAGCGTATAAAGCAAAATTTTGTCTAAGGCTTTGTAAGGGCATATCTTGCAAAACAGGAATAAATCCATATACACAATAAGATAATGGAATTAAAAAGCAGAAAGATGAATAAATTGGAAAAAACCCATAAAAAACACAAGGGATTTAAAAAGAGAAAACAACCTGAGAAGGCTGATGAGCTGGAAGTTGCAAATAATGCAAAATTAAACCCCAAACAAGAACTGTTTTGCAAATTGTACATAAGTGACAGGGAATTCTTTGGAAATGGCGTACAGGCCTATTTTGAGGCTTACAGGGTAGATAAATCCAAGATTAGCTCCTACAAAACAGCATGTGCCAATGCAAGTCGATTGCTAAGTAATGATAAGGTTTTGAATAGAATTAACGAATTGTTGGAAAATAAAGAACTGAATGATGCTTTTGTTGATAAACAATTAGCTTTTCTTATAACTCAACATTCCGATTTAAGAATAAAGCTAGGAGCAATACGAGAATACAATAAATTAAAACAAAGGATAACCGAAAAGATTGAAAATAAGCTTCCCATTTTAATTGATGACATGTTTTCTTCCATGGATGATAAGCAGATCGCATCCAACAATCTAAGCAATGCCTTTCTTGATCCAAACCTGTAGTTTATCAATAAGTACACACTGGCTTAAAACAATAACTGGAAGGTTTAAAACAGGATGAGCCATATTTGCTATATCGCCAAGAATTCGGATCGGAGCTTTCAGTAAGGCAAACATTGTATTCTGCTAATTTGGCATTATACTCGCTCAAGCAAGAATTATATCCTGTTAATTCTTGCTGGCATCTTTCTTTGCTTTCCTGATTGGATTTTTCTATGGCTGACCGTATGGTTGCTTGCGTGTTTGCGTTTGCAGTATCTTTTTGAATCTTGACATTATTTTTTTGCAAAGAATCTATTTTTGTTGATTGTTCACTGACTCCTTGTTGTAAACTCTTCAGTTGCTCATTGTTAAGCGATTGCAAGCCATCCTCTCCTAGGCCGTTTCTTCTCAAACAATCAACATATTCACTATTGGTCGCTGAGCGTCCTGCCATACTAGAGCACCCCTTTCTAATATTCGACGGTCTAATGCCAAACCAATAAAAGGAAACTCCTAGAAGTAAAATGATTATAATTGAGATAATGATTATGGGCTTTGCGTATTGACTCAATTTCATTGTATCGTTTCTTTTGACTTCCTCCCTAGGTGCTTTATCAGTGGTTTTGCCGAATATTACATAAAGCAAAATTTTATAATAGATAACTGCGATTACAAAGAAAATAAGCAAAAATGATACCACTATCCAAAGTGCATATCCTAAAAAATATAAAACAGTTTTTGGTATTGATTTTTTATAAAATGCCCAGTCATTTTGGAATTTTTTATCAGGTTCTAAAAAGGTGAGTTTTCCTGTTTCTTGACCAGCATTGTCGTAAGTTGTATAGGCATTTACATTTATGCAATTGATAGCATTTTCATTTATGTATTTAGAAAAATCTTCAATTGAAACATCTTTTGTATTGTATAAATTAGTTATAAAAAGGTGATCTATTTTTCTCTCATATTTTATATCCTCTATATGGTTTTGAATTTCAGTAGAACAATATGCATTGCTTGCAACATAATTATTATAAGACAAATCACTAAGATTTAGAGTATAGGCTGAAGCACTAATTTCTTCCAATTTCTCGTTTTGTTTAACGAGATTGCCAATAGTATTTATATCAGAATTTATCCTCTCTTTGAGAGTGTTTGTCTGTGCCCATTGGGCAAAGCCATTACCATCAAAATATTCTACAAATGCAGAAATAACGGAGATAAAAAATAGAAGAACAAACAAGATAGAAACGAACCTATGCCACCAATTGTTTTTAAGGTTCAAATCTTTTCGAAAAAAGTTCTCCCCTAAGATTTTAGAAATTTTCATACAAAAAACGACTTAAAGAAATTAAGTCGTCGAGAAGTCTCCGCTTGAGAGGACAACTCGGCGGATACCACTCTCAAGAAAACACTAGGTGTCTCTATTGCGTGCACCGAATTGCCCACTAAAGGGCACAATAGAGACAAGCTTTAGCTTGTTTTCTTACCTAATATTCTATATGAGGGTGGTATCACATATAAAATAGCATTAAATTAGCCAAAGGACAACAGCCACTATTTGACACATTGAACAATCTCATATAAAATTAAATTGTACACGCATGTATAAATTATAAAAGACTACAAAATAGACATGCTCCCATTTAAACACACCCCTACTAAAAAAGAACTCCTCACAATTAATCCTAAAAAATTAAAAATATTTAGGGATATTTTGAATGAAAAAAAATACCGTGTTGCTGATACTGGACTCTCTTACAGAAAAATCAATTCGCTCGGAGGCAACAAAATATTAATTGACAATAGAAATGATGGCAGAGGCTGGAGAAAATTTAGCTATAAAGAACTCCTTGTTATTTCCATAATAAAAGAACTGAGACTCATTGGTTTTATAGATGAAAAATTGGAAAATCTTCGAGATTTATTTTTTAAAAAAACTAATGAGAACTCATCAGACTTTGCCATAATGTTGGCTCATCTTGGAATAAAAACAACGCTTATTATTACCTTTGAAGATAAGGGGTTTATTTATGATTTGGTGGGATTTGAAATTAAAAAAGATGAGGGCAGAAAATCTTATATAAGCGTAAACATAAATAAAATCATTGAAGAATTACGAAAAACAACAGGCGAGATAAACATGGATATGAATGAAATAATAATACATGCTAAAAATAAAGACTGTGTAAAAAAATAACTAATTTTAAAATTAAATAAACTTTGGCAACGGAAGGTGTTGAAGGCGGAAGGTAGTAGAAAATTAATTATTTTTTCTGCTTATTTTCCCAGCCCATGCAGGATGTAAAAGAAAAGGCCACAAAGCTACAAAATAAATATAACTTGTCAGATGAACAAATAGAACAAATTAAAAATAATCTGTATTGTATCTGCGAAAACATTATCGATAGTTATATAAAAAATACAAAATGCAATTAAAAAAATCTTATGGAAAAGCTGTATTCATTAATATCTCCTCGTGTCTCATCTGAAAAACAAGTTAGAGAGGGTCATGGTCTTGAGGGTCAAGAACAGCGATGCAAGAAATTCTCAGATGAAAAGGGCTACATTTACGAAGCAACATTTCCAGACGAAGGCGTTTCTGGTGCAATACTTGATAGACCAGCAATAAAACAAATGTTGCAACATATCGACAAAAATCCAAGCAAGAAATATGTTGTGATTTTTGATGATATAAACAGGATTGCAAGAGATGTCCAAGTGCATTGGGCAATTAAAAAAGAGTTTGAATTGAGAGGAGCAAAAATTGAATCACCTAATTTTAATTTTGAAGATACGCCCGAAGGAACTTTTATTGAAACAATACTTGCTGGTAAATCACAACTCGATAGACAACAAAATGCAAGACAAGTAAAACAAAAAATGAAAGCCCGATTAGAATGTGGAGTTTATTGCTTTTCTGCTTGTCCTTGTGGTATGGAGTATAAGAAAACAGCCGAACACGGAAAGCTTTTGCACATAAAAGAACCCGAGGTGAATATCATTAAGGGTGCACTTGAAGGGTTTGCAAATGGTAGATTTATTATGCAATCTGATGTTTTAAATTTCCTGCTGAAGCATAAACACGAATTTGAAAAAAATAAAGGCATTAACTTGAATTTTGTGAAAAGAATTCTATCAGCAATCGTTTATGCTGGATATATTGAATATGCCCCTTGGGAGGTTAAAAGAAGAAAAGGACACCATGAGGCACTGATAAGCATTGAAACTTACGAAAAAATACAAGATAAATTAAATAAGCCAGAAAAGAAAGTCACAACAAGGGATAATGATGAATTCCCTTTGAGAAGATTGGTTTATTGTTCAATATGTGGAAAAAAAATGACAGGTGCTTATCATACAAGCAAAAAGAAAGTGCCTACTCCTCATTACACTTGCAATAATACCGCTTGCAATGCAAGTCCTAAAAATATCAAAAGGATTGATTTAGAAAAGGATTATAAAGAATTGCTCCATAGAATAGCACCCGAGAGTGAAATAATTGACCTTACAAGGGCGATTGCTATTGATGTGTGGCAAAAGTCCATTAGCAAGATTAAATCCACTGAGAATGAAATCATAGAGGAAAATGAAGAAAGAGAAAAGCAAATCGAAAATTATCTGAATTTAGCATCAAAGGCAACTAATGATTTTGTTAGAGAAAAATATGAAACAAGGGCGGAGATGTTAGAAAAAGAAAATAAGGCATCAAAAAAACAGGCACTGCCCTGCAACAACCTGAACTCTGATGATGCTATTTCTGAAGTACTTGATTTTCTTGGAACCCCTGCCGAATATTGGCAAAAAACCAATCTGCAAGGCAAGTTTATGGTGCATGACCTGATTTTCACTTCAAATTTGATGTATGATGCTGAAAATAGATTTGGAACCCCTGAAATTTCGCTTCCTTTCACAATAAAAGACGCTTTTTCAACAGCGTCTTCTCGTCGGGTGGACCGGACAGGACTTGAACCCGCTACCTCCTCAGTGCAAATGAGGCGCTCTACCAGGTGAGCTACCGGCCCATATTTTCTTCTTCAAGCTACAAAATTCATTATACAGAAAAGAAAAAATTTGTCCATAGCTAGCTAAATAATGATTTCTCCTTAAAATAATCCTGTTTTTTGCTTAAAATTAGGGGAAAACGGCCTCATTGACAGAAATCCCAAGATAGTGTACATTAGATATATAAGAAAGCCCCGAGGGCTTTTTAAAAAACCCTAAAAACATAGCACATAATACATAGCACATAACATAAAATAAGACACGGGTAAGGAAATGTTGTTTTTATAAAATGTTACGTGTTCCATGTTACGTGTTTTATGTTCAATGTTTCATGTTTAAAAAAGCTCTACAATTTTTTCAAGAAGCAAAAGTCGAACTGATGAATGTTAATTGGCCGACGAAGAAACAGACGATAAATTATACGCTCCTGGTAGTTGCCGTTAGTATTGTTGTCGCGCTTTTCCTAGGAGGGCTGGACTCAGTTTTTAGTTATATTTTAAAGACGTATATTATTAAATAACTCATATATATCGAGTGGCGTCCCAGTCTCGATTCCGAATAACGCTTTCTGAAATTTTCAGTTAGTTCCGCGGAATCGCCTCCGGCTTAGCCAAATTGAAATTTAAAGATTAATTAAAGAATCGAGACGGGACGCTCATGTTTGTAGCTGCTCGTACCTCGCAGACAAACATGGCGAAGCAGACACAACATCATGGATTGGCCTGGTATGTGATTCACACGTATTCAGGATATGAAGATAACGTAGCGCGAAATTTAAAACAGCGGATCGAATCAATGGATATGCAGGACCTCATTTTTGATGTGATGGTGCCAACAGAAAATAAGATTAAGATTAAAAATGGGAAAAGAACAGTAGTGGAGGAACGAATTTATCCTGGTTACGTGTTGGTTCAAATGATGGTAACGGATGCTTCTTGGTATGTGGTCCGAAATACGCCGAATGTGACTGGCTTTATCGGTTTAGGTACAACGCCAACGCCGGTTGATCCACGCGAAATTGAAATGCTCAAAAAGCGAATGGGTGTTTCTGAACCGAAGTACAAAATGGATATTAAGAATGGAGACGCAATCAAGATTAATGATGGACCGTTTAAGGATTTTGATGGTAAGGTGCAAGAGTTTGATGAGGAGAAGGGTAAGGTTAAAGTTTTAGTTTCAATCTTTGGACGCGAAACTCCGGTTGAATTGGACTTTTTACAAATTAAGAAAATCTAAAGTAAAACAGATAAAGGAGTGGCACCCCGCACCAAATTCCGAATTCAGCTTTGTGGAAATTTGCTGATTGCTTCTCGGAATCGCCTGCGGCTTAGCCTGGTATAATTTAAAAATTTATTAGAGAATTGGTGCGGGGTTGCTCATTTTTGTAGCTACTCGTACCTCATAGACAAAAATGGCAAAGAAAATCAAGACAGTTATTAAGCTCCAAATCGTTGGGGGTAAAGCAAATCCAGCGCCACCAGTGGGACCAGTTTTGGGTCAACACGGAGTTGCAATTCAGGAATTTTGCATGCGTTTTAACGATGCGACTAAGGATAAAATGGGAGAAGTGGTGCCGGTTGAAATCACAGTTTTTGAAGATCGAAGTTTCGATTTTATCATGAAGACTGCACCTGCCGCTGAACTACTAAAGAAAGCTGCCGGAGCTGCTAAGGGAGCGGCTAATCCGCTGAAAGAAAAAGCTGGAAAAATTACGAAAGCTCAGTTGGAGGAAATTGCTAAGGTTAAAATGGTTGACCTTAACGCTAATGATGTTGAGGGTGCAATGCAAATTATTGCTGGTTCAGCGAGATCAATGGGAATCAAGATAGAAAATTAGTCGTTAGCTTCACTAGCTTATAGGGGAATCCCTAAAAGCTAAAAGCTAAAAGCTAAAAGCTAAATTTAAATAGGTGGGAGGACCGAGCAATTGTTGCGCAGTCTGTTATTACCACAAAAAAGCATTATGCAAAGAGGAAAAAAGTATCGGGCAGTAGTTGAGAAGATGGACTTAAAAAAGGTTTACGCAATTGAAGAAGCGATCACTTTGGTGCATGGCGGAAAAATTGCGAAGTTTGATGAATCAGTTGAAGTCCACGTTAAGCTTAATATCGACCCTAAAAAAGGCGATGAGCAGGTTCGTGGGACAGTAGTGCTACCACATGGAACGGGTAAGACTTTGAAAATTGCAGTGGTAACTTCTACGAAAGCTAAAGATGCTCAGGAAGCTGGCGCTGACTTTGTGGGCGGCGAAGAATTGATTGAAAAAATTAAACTTGGGAAAATGGAAACTTTTGACGTTTTATTAGCAACTCCAGAAATGATGCCAAAACTGGCTGGAGTAGCTAAAATCCTAGGGCCCCGCGGGCTGATGCCAAGTCCTAAGACTGAGACTGTCACTGAAAAAATTAAAGAAGCTGTGGAAATGTTAAAGAAAGGTAAAGCTTCTTTCAAGAATGATAACAGTGGGAACGTGCATCAGGTTATCGGTAAACTTTCTTTTACCGAAGGAAAATTAAAAGAAAACTACGAAGCGATTGTGGATGCGATTACGAAAGCCAGGCCAACGGGTATTAAAGGCCGATACGTGGTTTCAATTTCGATTTGTTCGACGATGGGACCGGGACTGAAGATTAGCTTTTAGCTTCGTTAGCTTCGTTAGCTTCGTTAGCTTCGTTAGCTTTTAGCTTCGTTAGCTTCATTAGCTTCGTTAGTGTATAGCTTCGCTAGCTTCATTAGCTTTTAGGGAAATGCAAATACTTAAAAAGGCGCCTGCGGGCGTCTTTTTTGTGGTTTAATTTACCCTGGTCAACTTGCTTGCTTCTTTGTTTGTGTTTTCAGGTTAGTGAGCACCTCGCAGTAGCGAGGATTTGACGGGGTGAAGCTCTTTACGGGAGGCGATTTAATGTATACAATAGAAGAGTAGAAATTAAGCTTTAAGGCCATATTTATTATATGACAGAAGAAAAAAAATATGTGCGACCATCTTGGGATCAGTATTTTCTGGATATTATTAAAGTTATTGGGGAGCGGGGATCGTGCGATCGGGGTCGTTCTGGTTGCGTAATTGCGAAAGAAAAAAGAATTCTTTCCACTGGCTATGTGGGTTCGCCAGTCGGGACGGCGCATTGCGATGAGGCTGGGCATGAAATGCATACAGTCAAGCATGAAGATGGACATGAGAGTCGTCACTGTATTCGCACGGCACACGCTGAGCAGAATGCAATTGTGGCCGCCGCTCGTTTTGGCGTAGCCTTGGAAGGCGCCACGCTTTATTGTCATATGACACCTTGTTATGCTTGCGCGAAGATGATTATTAACGCCGGCATTAAGAAAGTTGTTTGCCAATTAGATTATCACGCCGGCCAGCGTAGTAAGGAAATTTTTAAAGAAGCTGGGGTGGAGTACGAACTCGTGCAAGAAGAGATGCAGAAGTATGATGATATGTAAGGATATAAATCACATAACACAAAACATATAACATAGAACAAGATTTGCATAGTTTTTTTATGCTACATGTTCCATGTTCCATGTTCTATGACGAAATGGCGAAATTAATACTGGGGATCACGGGGGAAATAGCTAGTGGGAAGGGAACTATTGCAAAACATACTGCGGCTGAGTATGGTGCAAATACACGGAGATTTTCGACTATTTTGCGAGATTTGCTTGATCGCGTTTATGTTCAGCAGACAAGGGAGAATATTGCAAATATTTCAACCGCACTACGTAAAACTTTTGGGGAAGATTTACTGGCCAAAGCAATGTATCATGATACCCAGAATGACCAGCATGAAATTGTCGTGGTGGATGGTGTGCGTCGTTTAGCCGACATTACTTTTCTTTTGGAACTGCCTCATTTTAAATTAATTTACGTGGAGGCTGATATGCAAATTCGTTATGAGCGCATAATTAAAAGAGGTGAAAATACCGATGACCTCAGCAAGACCTTTGAAGAGTTTAAAAGGGATCATGAGCTTGAAACGGAATTGCAAATCAAAGATTTAAAAAATTATGCTAATTATATAGTCAATAATGATGGGGTTTATGCTGATTTATATAAACAGGTGGATGAGATAATTAAGGAGAATATGCAATAGAAAATAAATTGTAATTTAATATTTAAAATTATGAAACAATATTTAGATTTGTTGCAATATATCATGGACAATGGTGATCAAAAAAATGATCGAACTGGGGTTGGAACGAAAAGTGTTTTTGGTTATCAGATGCGTTTTGATTTACAGAAAGGATTTCCACTCCTTACAACTAAAAAAGTTTTTATTAAAGGAATTATCCATGAATTAATTTGGTTTTTAAAAGGTGACTCAAACATTAAATATTTAGTAGACAATGACGTCCATATTTGGAATGATTGGCCATTTCAGAAGTATCTCGAGGAAAATAAGCTAGAGAAAGAATTTCCTAAATACTCCGAGCAATGGCAAGGAAAGATGAAGGAATATATTGAGAAAATAAAAACAGATAAGGAATTTGCAAAGAAATGGGGTGAGTTGGGTCCAGTTTATGGCGTGCAGTGGCGAAAATGGAAGACGGCGGATGGTCGAGAGATTGATCAAATTTCGCAAATTATTGAGACCATAAAAAATAATCCAGATTCAAGAAGGATAATTCTTTCGGCTTGGAATGTGGGAGATCTTGATAAAATGGCACTGCCACCTTGTCATCTACTTGTTCAATTCAATGTTTCAAAGGGTAAACTTTCTTGTCAACTTTATCAACGCAGTGCGGATACCTTACTTGGAGTACCCTTTAATATTGCCTCTTATGCACTCTTGACTATGATGATTGCCCAGGCTTGCGAGCTTGAAGTAGGAGAGTTTGTGCACACCTTGGGCGATGCCCATATTTATAATTTTCATTTTGAACAAGTAAGAGAACAGCTTTCGCGTGAACCCAGAGAACTTCCAATGATGAGGATTGATCCGGAAGTGAAAAATTTATTTGATTTTAAATATGCAGATTTTAAATTAGAAAATTATAATCCACATCCGGCTATTAAGGCGCCAATTGCGGTTTAGAAAATTATGTATACTCCAAAAATAAGTCTTATCTGTGCGATTGCAGAAAATCGGGCGATTGGGAAAAACAATCAACTGCTTTGGCATATCCCAGAAGACTTCAAACATTTCAAGGAAAAAACGATGGGGCATGTGATTGTGATGGGGCAGAAAACTTTTGAATCAATTGGTAAGCCACTTCCAAATCGCACTACTATTGTGCTCTCCAATGATCCTGCTTGCAACATCGAAGGGGTCATCATGGCTCGGACTTTTGAGGAAGTTTTTCAGAAAGCTCGGGAAATTGAAAAAGAAGAAGTTTTTATTTGCGGGGGTGGCAGCGTTTATGCTCAAACAATCGGCATGGCGGATAAACTTTATTTGACAGTAGTGGAAGGAAATTTCGAGGCGGATGTTTTTTTTCCTGAGTATGGAGAATTTACGAAAATTATTTCAGCGAAGAAAAGTAGCGACGAAAATTTTAAATATACTTTTTTAGAATTAGAAAAATAATATGAAGCAGGGAAAATTTATTGCGATTTATGGAATTAATGGAATCGGGAAAACGACCCAGGTGGATTTATTGGTGGAATATTTAAAGGGAAAAGGCATGAATGCTTCACGTTTAAAATATCCCGTTTATGATTTAGAGCCAGAAGGGCCGTTTATTTATAAATATTTAAGAGAGCCGCAATTTCGCAGTGAGCATGAGCTTTCGACCCATGAACTCCAAGAAAAATATGCTGAAAATCGAAGGCGTTACGAAACAGTTTTAAAAGAAAGATTAAATAATGGGGAGTGGATTGTGGCGGAAGATTATACGGGAACTGGGATTTCCTGGGGATTGACTTGGGGTGGCGAACTGGATTATTTAGAAGAGATAAATCGAGATTTACTGAAACCCGATTTAGAAATTTTAATGCATGGCAGTCGCTTTTTATCGGCTATTGAAAAAGATCACCGTAACGAAATGGACGGCGAGCGGATTATAATTTGTAAAAATTTTCACGAATTACTGGCTGACCGACATGGTTGGTTAAAAATAAAGGCAAACCAAGAAATTGAAGAAGTTCAGAAAGATATTGTTGAAAAAGTTACTGGTTTGAGGTGAGAATTGTTATTTAATGAGATAAAATTAGCTTAATTAAATAGCTAGACATTGGAGGCTTAGCCTCTTTGCGGTCGGCAGTAATTTAATTACGTTGACACAATTTTTAAAATTATGAGTTCAAGTTCACTTTTATATTTACATAAGAAAACGCTATCTAGTCATGCAATTAAAAATGACGTGGATTTTTTACTGGGATTGATTGAGGAAAAAGGGACAAAATTAAAGCGTTGGGAAAATTATCTAGCTGAAAATGAGAGCATGGCTGAGGATGGAAATATCCATTCCCATTCTTCTTTATTGGAGCATTTAGCTTTTCGAGAAGTAACTATCGAAGGTTTAAACGATGAGCGAGCAATCCTGCTGATGTGGACGGCGCGTTTTCATAAATTAGGCGAACTAAGAAGGGGTGATATTTTATATAATTTAAAAACAGCAAATGATAAAGCCGAGAAAGTTAGTTATCTCAAGGATTATGTGCAGGGAAAGCTGAAGAGTAAATATGCAAAGGAAATGCTGGAAAAAGTCTTAGCCATTTCTTTGGATAAAAAAAACTTAAGCGAAGACGAGTTTGATTTCGTAGATTTTTTTAGTTCGCTGAAATGTCGAGGCCATATCAATACGGCCTTAAAAATGATTCAGCAGCAAGAAATTGCACAGTATGATATTCTCGCTGCAAATGTTTTATTTAATCAAATTAGGCCCTTGGTGGAGTATAGCGGAAAATACAGAAGTGTCCGTGTTTATTTAAAGAAAAATGCAAGTAGAATAGATCAAGCGGTAAAAAAACATTTGACCCATGAAAAACTTAGGCAGAGTTTTAAATTAATTTACCAACAGGAAGATTTCAAACAAGAACAAAATAGTTTAGATGTTTCACTGGAAAAAGTAACTGAAATTAAAAATATTTGGCTAGCTTTTGCTAAGGAAAATTAAAATATTTTTTTTAAAAACTTATGGACTTTAAAGAATATCAAGAAAAATCAAGGAAAACTGCTATTTATCCAAAAATAGGCGAAACTTATATTTATCCTGCGCTTGGGCTTAGCGATGAGACTGGCGAAGTTTTAGGTAAAATAAAAAAGATATTTCGTGATAAGGGTGGAATTTTAGATAATGAAACTAGGGAGGAAATAAAAAAAGAACTTGGGGATGTGCTTTGGTATTTAACGCAGCTTTCAACGGAGTTGGAATTGTCTTTGGATGAGATAGCGGAAGCTAATATTAAAAAATTATATAGCCGATTGGAACGCGGGGTATTGCAGGGCAGCGGGGACAATCGCTAAGCTAAAATTTGAAATTTTTAATTTGAACTTTGAAATAAAATATGAGTTTTTAATTTTAAAATTTAATCATTGAATAATTTCCGCCCTAGGCGGATCAACCTCGGGTTGAGATTTAAAATTTAAAATTTAAAATTTAAAATTATTTATGAAATATATTCCCGTTATCGGCATGGAAGTTCACGTGGAACTGAAAACTAAATCGAAAATGTTTTGCAGTTGCAAAAATGGACTAGGACAAGAAAGCGCGCCGAATATCCATATTTGCCCGGTCTGCACAGCCCAGCCGGGAACTTTGCCAGTGCCGAATCAGCAGGCGATTGAGTTTGTGCAACTGGCAGGCTTGGCGCTTGGCTGCGAGCTGAATTTAAAATCTAAATTTGACCGCAAAAACTATTTTTATCCTGATTTGCCAAAAGGTTATCAGATTTCGCAGTATGATCAACCACTCTGCCAGAACGGAGTTCTGGAAATCTCAATTTTAAATGACCAATTTCCAAACAATAACCAAACTTCAAATTCAAAAATTCAAACAAAAACGGTGGGGATTACGCGAATTCACCTCGAGGAGGACACGGGGAAGCTCGTGCATCCAAAGGGGGCTAATTACACCTTGGTGGATTTAAACCGCGCCTGTGTGCCTCTGATGGAGCTTGTGACGGAACCTGACCTTGAAAATGGCGAGCAGGCTAGGATTTTTTGCACGAAATTGCAACAAATTTGTCGCTACCTGGGTATTTCGGATGCCGATATGGAAAAAGGGAATATGCGCTGCGAAGTTAATTTATCGCTCCATAAAGAAGACGAAGAAAAACTTAGCGGGACGAAAGTAGAAGTTAAAAATATTAACTCTTTTCGCTATGTGGAAAAGGCTATAAACTATGAAATCAAGCGCCAAACTGAAGCGTTGGAAAATGGAGAAAAAATTATCCAAGAAACGCGCGGTTGGGATAGTGTAAAAAACGTCACAGTTTCGCAACGCAAAAAAGAATCGGCGCATGATTATCGCTACTTTCCTGAGCCAGATATTCCGCCTATGGAATTTTCAGCTGCTTACGTCGAGCAACTCAGAAAAAAACTGCCTGAACTTCCAGCGGAGAAAGAAAAAAGATTTGCGCAGCAGTATGGCTTAGGTGCTGATGATATCGCGGTGCTAACAGCCCAACAAGATTTAGCAGTGTATTTTGAAAACGTGATGAGCGAGCTTTTGGAAAAAATTACTTCGCATGAAATTAACGCTCCAACAGAAAAAGTTACCAAGCTAGCGGTTAATTATCTTATCTCGGAACTGCGAAAGCATTTAGCGGAAAATAAGCATGACGTACGGGATTTAAAAATCAGTCCCGAGAATTACGCCGAATTAATCGGCTTAGTGGCAGACGGAAAAATAAATTCCAGCGCCGCGCAAACTGTCCTGAAGGAAATGTATCACACGGGTAGCGACCCATCGCAAATCATCGAAGCAAAAAATCTTGGTCAGCTAGAGGACACTGGTGAACTCGAAAGGGCGGTGGATGAAGTGCTTGCCAAGAATCAGAAATCCGTAGAGGATTTTAAAGCTGGCAAGGAAAATGCTTTAAAATTTTTAATGGGGCAGGTGATGAAAGAAACTGGCGGGAAGGCGAATCCGCAGGTAGTGCTGGAGCTATTGGTAAAGAAGTTGAAAATGCGAACCACTGATTAGGCGGGGTGAAACGTTTTTAAAGTTTTTAAAGTTCATAAAGTTCATAAAGTTCATAACGTTCATAAAGTTTATAAAGTTCGTAAAGTTCGTAAAGTTCATAAAGTTCATAATATGGGATGCGGAGGACGGGACAGTTCCCTCCAAGGGAAGTCAAAGACATTGAAATGACAAGGCGAGATAAAAAAGCTGCTAGCACTTACGCTAGCAGCTTTTTAAAGAGGGAAAATTAACTAAAAAATAAAATAGCATTAACACCCCAGGACTCACGAGGTAAGCCGAGTCGCTTGCGAACGAGTATGGCAAGTCTTAACTTTTTTATTATCGTCACTCTCTGCCTGACGGCAGGTAAGCAAGGTTGGGTCTGCCCCGGGCGGACTCTCACTTTGCTAGACAATAAGCTAAAAAAAATAAATTGATTTGACTAAGGCATTGCTAATTTTAGGATGGTTGATTTTTAAAATAGGGGCGTAAACATTAGTAATTAACTAAGCTTGAATAAAGATAAAATAGTCCGAAAAAGTAACCTCTTTAAATTGTTCTATTTATTAGACTAGTTTCTCAAATTATGCTACAATATATTTGCATTAAAGATAGGATTAATTCCTTAAAATAAAAGAAAAAAGCTAGCAATCCAGAACTAGTAATTTATTCAATTATATTGACCTTATAATGCAGAATAAAGCTAAAAACAAGAGGGTGTTAAATCTTTCACTATCTCGATTTAATAGGTTCACCCTAGGAGGACCTTTACTAGGCTAGATAATAAATAACAAAATTGAACTGTCGCTATAGTCTTCCCTAGAAGGATTATTTACTAAAAAGTTAAGATGTAAATATCCCAAATTAGAAAATATCAGGGTGATGCATAACCAAAAAAAAATAAAAATATTTTTCTCAATCGGCATTGCTAGCGCATTTTTTGCGATGGCTTTTTTCGTTAAAACTACGTTGGCGCAAGTTGCCCAAACCTCCACCGCCAGCCAAATTGCACTCTCCGCTCATTTTTTAAATAACGATCAAACAATCTTAAAAGACGGTACTTATACAATTCGCTTTTCGATTTACACTGCTGATCGCCAAAACCTTGATCCTTATCCTTCCAATGCTGATGCTGGGATTCGCGTTTGGCAGGAAACTCAGCAAGTTGACGTCAGAGATGGCTTCGTCGCAGTTTATCTTGGCAGTAGCACCCCTTTCCCAGCTTCACTAACTTTTAGTAGTGGTCAATATTATTTGGGGATTATGATTAATACCGATAGTGAGATGGTTCCAAGGAAGAAAATTGGTTCCGTAGCAGCCGCTATCGATTCTATGTATTTACAGGGTAAAACTATCGGTATCCAGGCTGGGGATATCCCACTGCTGGATGCTAGCGGTAAGCTTGCGCTTAATCTTTTTCCGACGGGAGTTGGTGCTAATCAACTATTGCTTGGTAATGATAGCCGATTGCATAACCAAAATAGTGACCTTGGAACGACTTCTAATATCTTTAACCTTGGCTCGGGTTCCGGGCTAGGCGCAACTAATTTTGACTTGGCTATTTCTAGCGCTGGGGCAAAGCCGACTCTACGCTTTGACTCTGCCGCTGGCGTATGGAAATTATCTAACGACGGAACAACTTTTAGTCAAATTTTAACAGCGGGAACGCCAGTTGATTTGGCTAGTATTGTTACGGGAGCCTTGTCGGTTTTACAAGGCGGAACTGGAATTACCTCCTACGCTGGTGGGGACTTGCTTTTCGCTGCTGACGCAACGACTTTGGCTAGATTACCAATTGGTGCCAGCGGGGCTACCCTTCACTCCAACGGAAGTGGAGTTGATTGGAAAATTTTAACTAAGGAAGATCTCGGCTTGGGGAATGTTGAAAATACCGCCTTGTCGACTTGGAATGGGTTAGGCAATATTACAACCACTGGGACAATTAGCTCAGGAACTTGGGAGGGAGATATTATTGCTCCAAAATATGGCGGGACTGGAGTGGACGGTTCATTGGCTCAGGATGGTAAAATTTTGATTGGCAACGGCACAGGTTATACTTTAGGCGAAATTACTACTGGAGTAGGAATTGCAGTGGCCAATGGACCAGGTTCAATTAATCTTACAAATACTGGCGTTACTAGTTTGGCTGGGACAACTAACCAAATTGTAGTTTCGGCCTCAAGCGGTGCGGTTCTTCTTTCCTTACCTCAAAATATTTCTACTTCAGCAAATGCGATATTTTCTTCGGTCTCCTTGACTACCCCCTTGTTAACTTCTAGTGGTGGGACTGGTTTAGCGGGTTATGTTAGTGGTGATTTATTATACTACGATACTGGTGACACGCTTGCTACATTGCACAAGGGGCTGGATGGAGAAATCCTTTCAATCGCTAATGGACTACCAAGTTGGTCATCTTCGGCGCCAGCTGCTTCGCATAAACTGCTCTCCTCACAGCATGGGGATACTAATAAAATGGCAACAGTCTCTAGAGGTGCACTAGTCACTGGTCAGGGAGCTGATCCAACTTGGAGTGCGCTCGAGCTGGGCTTGCCGGGATATTTTTTAAAGTCCGATGGTACAGATGCTGTCTGGAGTCAAGATAATAATACGATTTATGCGGCGGCCTCTGATAATTTGCTAAATCTTGCTGGTGGAGTTTTTTCCGTAAAACAGGGAACCATGCTAAGCGGTAAGCTCTGTAGCTATGACGGTGCAAAGTTGGTTTGTGATACAGATGGTAGTACTTTTGGCCACGCGGAAGTTTCGCTTGGAGCGGGCAGTGGTTTGACGCTTGCGGGTCAAGTGCTTTCGCTTGCTTTATCTTCAGCTTCTGCAACAGGTGCCCTGAGTTTTAGTGATTGGGACACTTTTAATAAAAAACAAGCTGCCCTTGCTGGGAATGGTTTAATTAGAATCGCAGGAACAACAATTTCTTACGATGAAACAGCTTATGTTTCCGGGACGCCTTGGACAGCTTTGGGCTATATCACCGCTTCCTCCACGGATACCTTTACTAATAAAGCAGGGAAAATTTCGCAGTGGACTAATGATGCGGGCTATATTACGACCGGAGAAATTTCTAACATTGCGGGGCTTAATGCTACGGTTGAAAATTTAAATTCAGTTATAGGGCTACTTGGGACAGCAGCCTTTACGGATTCCACTAGCTATCTGGCAGTCACTGGGACAGCAACTAATGCTGCATTATTAGACAACCATAATGCATCATATTTCGCTAACGCTCTTGGTTTGGATGATAATTATATAACTGATGCTCAAATAGCTTTACTTAATAATACTAGTGGAACTAACACGGGAGACGATGCCGTAAATAGTAACTACGAAGGCTTAGTTACGATGACTTATCCAGCCATCGGCATTGCACTTTCTACTGGTAGCGCCTGGGGGACATCCATTACTGATAACTCTGCTAATTGGAATACGGCCTTCTCTCAAACGAGACAATGGGATGGAGGATCTACTGGCCTGATTGCTAGTACAGGTAGAACATCTTTAGGTCTAGGAACGGCAGCCTTAAATGCAAGCACGGACTTCGTGGCATACCGTACTTTCGGCAGTGCGGCTAGTAGTGATGTCACTGCTTTTGCCACTAGTGCGCAAGGTACTTTAGCTAGTGATGCCTTACCGAGTGCTTCTTTTACTGACATAGCTGTCACTGGTAAAGTCCTGACCGGTTACGTTTCTGGCAGCGGCATAGTTGCCGTTACGGACTCAATCTTGCAGGCAATCAATAAATTAAATGGCAATGACGGCCTTAAAGCTAACCTCGCTTCACCAACCTTTACAGGCACAGTTTCTGGAATTACCGCTGCTATGGTCGGGCTTGGAAATGTACCTAATCTAGCTTTTAGTGGTTCAAATACTGGTGATAATGCTGTAAACACCCTCTATGAAGGCCTGATCACAATGACTTATCCAGGAGCTGGCATTGCGCTTTCTACAGGTAGCGCCTGGGGGACCTCGATTACCAACAACTCAGCCAATTGGAATACAGCCTTTACTCAAACTAGACAATGGGATGGCGGCTCAATTGGGCTGGATGCTGCTACAGGTAGAGCAAGCTTAGGCCTAGGAACAGCAGGTTTAAGTGCGGCCACAGACTTCGTGGCCTATCGAACTTTTGGCACCGCCGCCAATAGCGATACCACTGCTTTTGCAACCAGCGCTCAAGGAACACTTGCCGATGCAGCTCTCCCAAGCGCCTCCTTCACCGACGCAGCTGTCACTGGCAAAATTTTAACTGGCTATGTTTCTGGCGCTGGGACAATTGTAACTACTGATTCAATCCTAATTGCAATCAACAAATTAAATGGCAATGACAGCCTTAAAGCTAACCTCGCTTCACCAACCTTTACGGGAACAGTTTCTGGAATTACGGCTAGCATGGTTGGCGCTCCAGCTGGTTCAGGTAGTTCAACTGGAACCAACACCGGAGACAATGCTGTTAACAGTAACTACTCATCCCTCGTTACCATGACTTATCCCGGAGTTGGAATTGCCTTAAGCACAGGTAGTTCCTGGGGAACATCCATTACTGATAACTCTGCTAACTGGAATACAGCGTATACTCAAACCCAACAGTGGAATGGTGGATCGACAAATCTTAATGCTGCTACCGGTAGAACTTCACTTGGATTAGTAATTGGTACCAACGTTT
>CAILTR010000034.1 GCA_903837175.1 uncultured bacterium | reverse complement strand
CTATTCCCTTCCCCATTTCTGGGAAAAATATATTTGTTCTTTTTTAAAGGCTTGGTAGCGTTGGCGATTGAAGATTTTTGCGAGGATATCTGATTTACGGCTGGCTGATTCGTGATGAAAAAGTTTTGCATGTGGGGTGCAAATTATTTTATAACCTTTCCTGCGGAGACGGAAATAAAAGTCGATGTCGTTATAGGCAACTGTGTGTTGATTATTTATTCATCTTTGCTATAATTAACCAAGGATAATCAATAAACTTACAACAATGAAAAAAGCACTTATTACTGGCATCACTGGCCAAGATGGTTCATATCTGGCAGAGTTACTACTTGAAAAAGGTTACGAAGTTCATGGAATCATAAGACGCTCGAGTTCTTTTAATACTAGCCGAATAGATCATCTATACCAAGACACCCATATTCATGGAGCCAAATTGCTCTTGCATTATGGAGATCTTTCAGACAGCAGTAACATTAGTCGTTTAATAGAGAAAATCAGACCGGATGAAATATATAATCTGGGTGCCCAAAGTCACGTCAGGGTTAGTTTTGATGTGCCAGAATATACAGCAGACGTTGATGGAATCGGAACCCTACGAATTTTAGATGCCATCAAAGAATCGGGCATCAAAACTAAATTTTATCAAGCTTCCAGCAGTGAGCTTTATGGAAAAGTTCAAGAAATTCCCCAAAAGGAAACCACACCTTTTTATCCTCGTTCTCCTTACGCCGTGGCAAAACTATATTCTTATTGGATTACTGTTAATTATCGAGAAAGCTATGACATTTTTGCTTGTAATGGAATTCTTTTTAATCATGAATCCCCTCGCCGAGGAGAAACTTTTGTAACCAGAAAAATTACTCGCGGTCTTGCAAGAATTGTTGCCGGAAAAGATGATTGTCTTTATCTTGGAAATCTTGATGCAAGGCGCGACTGGGGCTATGCCAAAGATTATGTCGAAGGTATGTGGCTCATGCTTCAACAAGAAAAACCTGGTGATTACGTCTTAGCCACAGGAGAGATGCACAGCGTACGAGAGTTTATTGAAGAGTGTTGTAAAATTTTAAATATTGATTTGGTTTGGAAAGGTAAAGGAGAAAAAGAAGTTGGAATCGATAAGAAATCCAAAAAAACAATCATCCAAATTGATTCAAGATATTTTCGTCCAGCAGAAGTTGAACAATTACTTGGAGATCCATCCAAAGCCAAGAAACTTTTAAAATGGAAACCAAAAACCACTTTCAAAAATCTGGTAAAAATCATGCTAGAAGCTGATCTTGAAGCTGAACGCACCATTAAAATTACTACTCCATAAAACCCTCACCAACATGAAACCAAGAGATTTTTTATTAATCATCAAGAAGGGAGAAAATGAAGCCGTTGAATTCAAAGAACATTTTTGTGATGAAGTTATTGAAACTTTGACCGCTATGGCAAACTCAACTGGCGGACGAGTTTATCTTGGAATAAGTGATGCAGGTAAGCTTATTGGTACTCAGTTAGGCAAGGAAAGTATTCAAAAATGGTTAAACGAAATTAAACACAAAACTGATTTTAAAATTATACCCGATATTGAAGAAATTAAAATCAAAACAAAAACAATAATAGTTTTTTCCATTCCTGAATATCCGAGTAAGCCAATTTCATTCAGAGGCCGATACTACAAGCGGGTTGGTAGCAGTAATCATTTGCTGACCATTGAAGAAATTTCCGATATCTATCTTAAAGCGAGAAACCGAAGTTGGGATATGTTTATTGATGAAAAAGCAAGTTTGAATGATTTAGATTTTGATAAAGTCAACAAGTTAATCGACAAAATAAATGAAAAGAGGGATATAAAAATTGCCAAAGATCCCCTAGCCTTTTTAAGGAAATACGACCTAATTTTTGGCGAAGAAATCACCAACGCGGCTATCCTCCTATTTTCAAAGAAACCCCTCTTCTACTGCGAAATTCAAATAGGACTTTTCCAAAACGATACAACCATAAAAAAATCAGTCACCATAAAAACTGACTTATTGAGCGAGGTTGAGTTAGTAATGGATTTCATCATGTCTCATATAACTAAGGAATACATCATCACTGGCAAACCCGAGCGCGATGAGCGCTGGCAATATCCCCTCTCTGCTGTAAGGGAATTTGTCGTAAATGCGATCATCCATCGTGACTACCGAAGTGGAGTTCATTCGCAATTTAGGGTTTACCAAAACAAACTCATTATCTGGAATATTGGAAAATTGCCAGCTAACATTTCAATTGAGGATTTATATACTGGCTCGGAAAAGTCCACTCCTAGAAATTTGAAAATTGCTGAAATTTTCAAAGAGGTTGGACTGATTGAAAAATATGGCAGTGGAGTAAAAAGAGCTATTGACGAAATCCTAGCTTATAATCTTCCAAGGCCTGAGATAAAAGAAGTCTCTGGCGGGATCGATGTAAATATTTTTGGAGAAAATATTCTTGAGAAAACTGTGGAGAAAACTGTGGAGAAAACTGTGGAGAAAACTGTGGAGAAAATATTCCATCTTCTTCAAAAAAATCCAACTATCACCCAAGAGGAGCTCTCAATTAAAACAAGCCTGAGCAGACGCGGAATTGAGTGGAACTTAAAAATGTTGAAAGACAAAGGTCGGATAAAAAGAATCGGTCCAGATAAGGGTGGCTCTTGGAAAGTATTAAAAAAATAAGAATAACAAAAATTATGGAAAAAAATTCAAAAATTTATATTGCTGGTCACAACGGACTTGTTGGGAGTTCAATTGTTCGCAATTTGAGAAAAAACGGCTACAACAATTTAATTTTGCGCAACTTTGAAGCTTTGAATTTGATGGATCAAGATGAGGTTAAAAATTTCTTTAAAGAAGAAACGCCTGAATATGTTTTCCTGGCCGCTGCCAAAGTTGGAGGGATCCAAGCTAACAATGATTTTCCAGCTGATTTTATTTTTCAAAATCTTCAAATTCAAAACAACGTCATTCATAACGCATATTTAAATGGAGCAAAAAAACTTCTTTTCTTGGGAAGTTCTTGTATCTATCCAAGGGATTGCACTCAACCAATTAAAGAGGAATACTTGCTAACTGGGCAACTAGAAAAAACCAACGAAGCCTATGCAATTGCCAAAATTGCTGGCATCAAGACATGTCAAGCTTACAACAAACAATATGGCACCAAATTTATTTCTGTGATGCCGACTAATCTTTATGGTCCAAATGATAATTTCGATTTGGAAAGTTCCCACGTCCTGCCTGCCCTGCTGCGAAAATTCCATGAAGCAAAACTAGCAAACGCAAAAGAAGTCATAATGTGGGGCACCGGCTCACCCATGCGTGAATTTCTCTATGTTGATGACCTGGCTGATGCCTGTGTGCACCTCATGGAAACTTACGACGGTGGCGATATAGTCAATATCGGTACAGGAGAAGATGTGACTATCAAAAATCTCGCCTTACTAATTAAAAAAGTTGTTGGATTTGAAGGAGAAATCACCAATGACACCACTAAGCCAGATGGCACGCCCAGGAAGTTGCTTGATGTTTCAAGGCTGCACAGTCTTGGTTGGAAACATAAAACCCCATTGGAAAATGGAGTTAAAATGACTTATGATTGGTTCCTGGAAAACAAGAAGTAAATCGAAGTAAATCACTTTGGAAAAATCTTTTCAATTTTTTCAACAAATTTCCAGGCCGAAGAAGATGTTATTATTCCTAATTCTTCAGCTATTTCCCTGTTATATCTTTGCAAAAAAACCACATCAAAAATATTGCCAGTTTGCAATATTTTTTTTGTGCCAATTTTTTTGTTAAATCCCTTACCAAAAGTAACTTTGCTTCCAAAAAAATACAATGCTTTCAAAATTCTCCATTTTTTTGAAGAATAAACTTCACCCAATTGCACATTAAGCTCCTGACTATATTTTTTCAATAATTCAACATCATCAACACTCCAAAAAGATGATTTATTTTCCAGACTATTTTGATAGAAAACATCCTCTTCACTTTTATTTTTCAAATTTTCATACCACGGAAGATGTCTGCCCAGATATGGAAAATCAGTTCTGATTGATCTCCACCATTTTTTACTATCGGGATAAATCCCCTTTCTATACAAAGCAAAAGTTGTGTCAATATTGGCGCTAAAAAAATTACCCTCCAGTTTCTTTTTCCAAAATTGTTGTTCCCATTTAACAACAGAATCTTTATATTGATAATGCTGTGGCAAATCATCAATTTTCAGGCCAAATCCAACTTTAGTCACTTTAGGATATCTTCCCAATATCCCCAAAAAATATCTCACAATATCAAATGGGCATTCCTCTATCGG
>CAILTR010000033.1 GCA_903837175.1 uncultured bacterium | reverse complement strand
AGAAGCAAAGCGCTAGATTAGCAGTAGCCAGAAAGATGAAAAAGAAAGAAGAAATTGAACAGCTTATGGCTCAAATTGATCGAAAATTAACCAATAATTTCAACTAACCCAAGTGTTAATTATGTTCATGGACTTGCACAAAAACAGCTTTTTAGGCTTTAGCTTTTCGGCTTTGAACCCCTCAGAAAGGATGAATTTTATCGTATTTTCCTGAAAAGCTAATAAGCTAAAGCCTAACAAGCTATCTTCTTATTTCCTGAAAAGCTAAAAGCCAATGAAGCTAAAAGCTAATAACCTATTCCAAAACCGCCTTAATCCTCCTGACTCCAGCGGAAGAAGCTTCCTCCTTTTGAATCCTGAAGCGTCCCAAGGCCCCGGTACAGCTCGCATGTGGCCCACCGCAGATTTCTCTGCTGATCACTTTTTCGCCGTCTAAAATCGAATATACGCTGACAAATTCGCCATATTTGGCCTCAAAAACACCCATGGCGCCAATCTTTTTGGCCTCTTCTAGGCTCATTTCGGCTTTTTGGACTTCTAAATCAGCTCGGATTACCTCATTAACAAACTCCTCCACCTCGGAAAGTTGCGCTGGCGTCAGCTTTTCGCTATACGAAAAATCTAATCGCAACCGCTCAGCCGTAATATTTGAGCCTTTCTGAAAAACATGTTCGCCCAAAACATTTCGCAGGGCTGCCAAAAGCAAATGAGTCGCCGTGTGAAGCTTGGCAGTTTCCTCTCCACTGTCCTGCAGTCCGCCTTTGAACATCCCAGCCGAAGCCGTGCGAGAAAGTTGTTGATGTTTTTTAAATTCTTCTTCAAATTCCTCTAATGATTTTTTAGGAATTAGAATATTTCTATAATTAGCTTCCTCGATTATCATTTCTTTGGGAAATCCGTAAGTAGAAAAAAGTTCAAATATTAATTTACCTGTTATTTTTTCCGCATCCCATGTTTGCTTGTTTTCATCCCATGGTTTATCCAAATCATCCCAAGTTACCGCTACTGTTTTTTCAAGAATTTTTAACCCACTTTCAAGTGTCTTTCCAAATTTCTCTTCCTCTTTCTTCAATTCTGCAAAAATCATTTCGCGATTTTTTGCCAGCTCGCCATAATGCTCGCTGTAATTTTGAATCACAATTTCTGCCACACTGACTACAAAATCTTTTTCAATCCCAATCAATTTTCCATATCGCACAGCTCGACGGATGAGACGTCGCAAAAAATATCCCCGCTCAGTGTTGGAAGGAATCACGCCGTCAGCAATCAGAAAAGTGCTGGCTTTCAAGTGATCAGCAATAACCCGAAAAGATCTTTTCACTTCTTCGCTTTCGCCGTATTTTTTGCCAGAAATTTCTTCGATTTTTGCAATGATCGACGAAAATAAATCTGTCAAAAAAATGTCTGAGGTGTTGTTCATTGCAGCGGCCATTCTTTCCAATCCACCGCCAAAATCAATGTTGCCTTTTGGCAAAAGCTCATAACCTTTTTGGGTTTTTACATATTGCATAAAAACATTGTTGCCGATTTCCATAAAACGTCCGCAATCGCAATTGACGTGACAAGGCAAATCCCTGAACTGCGATTTCTCATGCAAACCAAGCTCAGCTCCAAAATCCCAAAACATTTCGCTGTCTGGACCGCCAGGCTCGCCCACTGGCATATTATCTGGCACCCCAGCTCGCGACCACCAGTTCTTTTTTTCTTCGTAATAAAAAATTCGACCGTCAGCCATTCCATTTTCCTGCGAAAAATCCACATCCTTCGCCTCGATGTCAACGCTTTTAAATTGCTCTTGCCAAAGACTAACCGCTTGGACATCACGAGGAATTCCTAAATTTTCATTGCCTCGAAAAACCGTGATGTATAAATTTTTTGGATCAAGTCCAGCTTCTTTGGTCAAAAATTCAAACATCCAAGCAATTTGCTCCTTTTTGAAATAATCGCCCAGTGACCAATTTCCAAGCATTTCAAACATGGTCGTGTGTCGATTGTCCCCAACCTCTTCAATATCTTGCGTGCGAAAACATTTTTGCGAATCAACTAATTTATCACCCAGTGGATGTTTTTCACCCAGCAAATAAACCACCATTGGTTGCATCCCGGAACCAGTAAATAAAGTTGTTGGGTCATTTTCCGGCACCAAAGAAGCCGAAGGAATAATAGTGTGACCCTTGGACTTAAAAAATTCTAAATATTTTGTGCGAAGCTCTTGGGCGTTCATAATAAATAGCTTTTAGCTTATAGGAATTAGCTTATAGTAAAATTCTTCCACTATTTTTTCAAAATCTTTTCTATTTCTTTTTCAAGTTCCCTAAAATCTTTTTTATCAAAAGCAGTATCCAAGGTATCGATTCTTTCTAAACCTGCAACTACCTCGGCCGTTTTTAGTTCTCCGCCCTCAGCTTGTCTTTCAATCCCGCGCAGCTTTGTTTTTTCATAATCCTTAAGCCTCGGTTTCCCATCTTTACTAGCAAGAGCCTTTTCAACTATTTCAATAAGATGGATATTTATATGCATATATTTTTTTTAAAAAATTAGTTATTAAATGATTAGTTCAAATTAATTTAATCCACAGTAGCTTCTTGTGTCATCCTGAACTTGTTTCAGGATCTCGGTTACCGTAAGTTTACTTATACTAATTGAGCAGATGCTGAAACAAGTTCAGCATGACAGAAAAAATAATATATTAGTAACCAAGCCAATTTAGTATCAGTCCACAATATCTTCAATTTGCTCTTTGATGTTTTTCCAGGCGGATTCGGTCAGGCTGGCTTTTAACTCCTTCTCTTGTTTCAGCTTTTCAACTGCGCCATCCGGTTTTATTTTCCGACTTTTAACCTCACGTTCAATAAGTTTAATTCGCGCCCAAGCCAAACTGCTTAGTTCTATTTTACTATTTTTCACAACCGCCTCAATTAAATTAAGAAGACTCCTTGACATATGATTTTTTTGAAAAAATTAATCGACAGAGTGCTTTTTGTTTTTGCTATGTGGCAGGCTCTTGAAAACCTAGTGCAAGAAATTCATTTTGTGTTTTAACTTAATAATTTCATTTTGTAACATCATTAGCTGATCTTGATTGCGCTTGGCCTTAACTTGCTTTTGGGTTATTTCTACTTCAGTTTGCGCAAGTTTATTTTTCAACGTTCGCGTCTCAACTTCTAGGAGGAGCTTTTCTCTTTCATACTTTTTCAGCTCTGACTCCTTCAGGATTATTTCCATCTGCAGACGCTTTCGCTCGCTTAATTTTTGGGGATCAATTTCTTGCATATTTATTGTAGCTTCTTAGGCTTTAGCTTATTAGCTTTTTAGTGCTTATCCTAGAAAGCTAAAAGCTAAAAGCTAAAAGCCTAGATTATTACTCCTCCACCTAAAACTTCGTTATCATCGCTATAGAAAACGGCCGACTGTCCCGGCGTCACCGCCTTTTGCTTTTCTAAAAATTCCACCTCAAGGACGTAACATGGAGCATTGAGCATGGAGCATGAATCTGCTTTTTTTGTTCTATGTTCTATGTTTTGTGTTTTATGTCTTTTTATTATACCACGGACCAACGGCTGCCGATATCTAATCTTAACATTAACTTCTAAAGGCAAAGTCGGCTCCTCGGCAATCCAATTTTTAATTTCAACCAAGGTCGATTTCTTATACACCGAACTATCGTTCTCATTATTAGTCACAATCAGCTGATTATGCTTAAAATCTCGGTCAACTACAAAATATGGGCCATTGCCACCAAGATTAATACCTTTACGTTGGCCAATTGTATAAAGTTCGAGGCCATCGTGCATCCCAATTTTCTCTCCGGCTGTCGTGACAATCTCGCCTGGCGATAAGGTCAAATTTCGCCGGATAAACTTTGTAGGCGTTTTTTCGGGGGTAAAACAAAGTCCCTGAGAATCTTCTTTATCAAAAACTGGCAACTTTAATTTCTCCGCTTTTTTTCGAATTGCCGGTTTCTTATAACTACCGACGGGAAATAAAATCCGCGCCAATTGAGCCTGCTTTAAGGAATATAGAAAATAAGTTTGGTCTTTTTCTTCGTCTGTCGAAGTATAAAGATGATATTTTCCCGCTCGATTTTTAATTTCGGCGTAATGACCAGTGGCGACAAAGTCCGCGTCCATTTCCAGCATTTTCCGAAACAAAAAATTAAATTTAATTCGCTCATTACAAACTACGCAAGGATTTGGCGTTCGGCCAGCCTTAATTTCTTCCAAGAAATAATCTACCACTTCTTTTTTAAATTCCTTTGCCGCGTTAACTGTATAAAGCGGAATATCCAAAAGTTGCGCGACCTTGCGAGCGTCCTCTTGAGATTCAAGCGAGCAACATTTATTTTCTCTAAGTTCGTCCTGACCTGGCTCTTTCCAAAAATGCAAAAAGACGCCAATGACCTCATAGCCTTGCTCTTTTAGAATTGCCGCTGCCACAGAAGAATCCACGCCAGCTGACATTCCCACAATCACGCGTTTTTTGGTTGGTTTTGCTGTTTTCATGTGCATCTTATCTTAGCACCATTTTGCTTTATTGTAAACAAAAACCAGCTCTCTACCAAAATGTCATCCTGAGCGAAACGGAACTGCGATAGCAGTGACGTGTAGTCGAAGCCTGCCTGCCGGTAGGCAGGGATCTGAGTCCGTATTTACTGCCTTTAACGCTAGGAACTCAGATTCTTCGACTTCGCTACCTGCCTGCCGGACAGGCAGGTGCTACGCTCAGAATGACAAGAAAGTGGAGGGCCTAAAAACCGCCCGCAACTTGCGAGCGGTCAAAATCCTTAATTCCTAAATTTCCTCGGCAACTTTAGGAATAAATTTGCGATAAGAAAAAATGCTTAAAATAAAAGACGCCATAACAATCAAAATAAAAATGGCGTACTGCGCAGACGTCGCAAAATGATTATTAATCAAAGACTCTTTCGTAAAATGAATGATAAACGCCAAGGGGTTAAGTAAGATAATTTGATGATATTTAGCCGGGAGCGTCGCTAGCGGATAAATAATCGGCGAAGCATACATAATAATCATCAGCAGAACTTCCCAAATCATCGCCAAATCACGAAATTTAACGTAAAGCGGAGCGGTAATTAGGGCAAAAGACAAAACAATAATATAAATAAAAACCGAAAAAATTAAAAACATTAAGATTGCCGGAATGCTCGGCATAAAACCTTTCACCGCAAAGAAAAAAGCAATCACAATCAAGTTCATCAAGAAAATTAAAGTCGCGTTAATTGTCGAAGCTAAAATAATTGTCCAGCGCGGAACATAAATCTTAGTTACCAGTTGCGACTTCGAAAGAAGCGAGCTCATCCCAGCGGTAGTACCTTCCGAAAAAAAATAAAACATCATCAAGGAAACTAGCAGTTGTAGCGAATAAGTATCCGCCCCAGTTCCCCGCGGGTTAAAAACCGAAGAAAAAACAAAGTTTAAAATTGCAAAAGTCAGGAGGGGTTTTAGTAGCGCCCAAAGATAACCCAAAACCGACCCATGGTAGCGGAGCTTAAAATCAGTCTTTGCCAGAGCCCAAATGAGCTCTTTATAATTTTCGTGTTGTTTCATACTTGTTTAATGTTATATGCTATATGTTACATGTTTTATATGCTAGTATAACTGCTTATTTTCTAAATACCAAGCAATAAACTTTTCCATGCCGGCCTGGATTTTTACTTGTGGATTATAGTCCAGCAACTTACGCGATTTAGTAAGATCAGCAAAGGTAATTGGCACGTCACCGGGTTGAGCTGGATACTCTTTGATAATCGCTTTTTTACCGAGAATTTTTTCGACCGTCGCAATAAAAGTATTTAAATCAACGGTGTCAGAATTTCCTAAATTAAAAATTTCATAGCCAAAAATTTTATCGCAAGCCGAAATTGCGCCAGCTACAATATCATCAATAAAAGTATAATCCCGCCGCGTCGAGCCATCGCCAAAACGCTTCAACTCCGTACCTTCATCAATCCATTTCGTAAATAAAAATGGCGCCATGTCTGGCCTGCCACCGGGCCCATAGACCGTAAACGGTCGCACCACGTTGACGTTTAGGCCGTATAAATGGTGGTAAGTGTAGCCCAGCAGCTCCGTGGCCTTCTTGGTGGCTGCGTAGGGTGAAATAGGATTATCTACCGGGTCAGTTTCCGCAAATGGCACTTTCGGAGCGTTTCCATAGACTGAAGAAGAACTGAAGAGTACAAAATTTTCGATTGCAAATTCTTTAGCCAAATGAAGCAAATTGAGCGTTCCCTTTACGTTTGTATCTTCATAGATAAATGGGTTTTCGATGCTAGGACGAACTCCGGCTCTGGCGGCGGTGTGAATCACGCGCTGAATTTTTTCTTTTTCAAAAATGCCTTTCAAAAATTCATAGTCCGTAATTGTTCCGCGATACAGTTTATAATTTAAGTCTTTTTCAAACTGCGCCACGTTAAGCTCTTTGATTTTCGGAGAGTAGTAGTCGTTAAATTCATCCACACAAACTACACTGTCCCCACGCTCTAACAATTTCTTGGTGATGTTACTACCGATAAAACCGGCGCCACCAGTGACTAAAATTTTCATAAAATTATCCGTAAATTATTTTTTTAATTTTGAATTATATTAGCTACTTTTCTCGCAACCTCTGCTGGGGTTAGCTTAGAAGTATCAACGATTGGAGAATTTAATTTTGCAAATGATTCTTTCATTTGTCCTAAAATCCAAATATTACCATCAATAAAAACATTAATTGGTTTACCAGCGACCATTTGGGATTCATCAAAATATCCATCTTTGGTATATCTAGCTACTAAGCGTTGTCGAATAATTTCCGGTGTTGCATCAAGAAAAATCGTAATTATACCAAGCGAATCATCGGATAACATTTCCTGAAAATCTGCCACCTTCACAAAGCCACAGACAATAATGCACTTACCTTTCGAGAACAATTCAACGCTTAGATCCACCCAATATTTAGTTTCCGAAATGCGCCAATTGCTATCAGCCATTGCAGGAACCCCTCTTTCATCAAAATCATGGACTTCAAATTGATTACTGGGTAATAAAGTTTTCAGGAAAAGTATAATTGATGTCTTACCTACACCATTTACTCCACTAATAAAATAGATTTTATCCATAATATTTCAATATATTAATAAATCGTTTTCGCACTCTCAACTAAGAAAACTATATTCTAGTCGAGGACGGTCCTCGACTGAGTTTTAGTCCGTAATTGTTCCACGATACAGTTTATAATTTAAGTCTTTTTCAAACTGCGCCACGTTTAGTTCTTTGATTTTTGGAGAGTAGTAGTCATTAAATTCATCCACGCAAACTACGCTATCTCCTCTCTCGAGCAATTTTCTGGTTACATTTGAGCCAATAAAACCGGCGCCACCAGTGACTAAGATTTTCATAAATTTAAAATGTTATGCTAATTATGATTATAAACACTATATTCTATTCTAGTCGAGGACGGTACTCGACTGAGTTTTAATTTTCTTTTTTTATTTTTCTTCAAATATTGATATTGCAGGGAGTATTTCATCGCCAAACCCTTTTCCTACTAAAAAATTTTGAATTTCTGACAATCTTTCAATATCCTTACCTGCTTGAACCGGAAAAAGAGATTGATAGTTATCAACAAATTCCCTGATATTATTTCTTGCCGATAAAACATCCGCGTTAAGTTTCGATTCAACATCGGAGAGATGGCGTGAAAGCCAATAAGTAGTGGTAAGCAAAGATTCTGGCCTATTATCTAAATAAATATCTGCGTCAACAAGATAAATTCTATTTTCTTTTTGATCTCCTTTTCCTCCATACACATATTGTGAACTCCCATTGATATCGGTCAAAAAAAATCCTCCATTTTTTAATTTATCCAAATAATATTTTGATAAATTAACATACAATTCCTGGATAATTTTATTTATGTTCTGCAAGTTTTCCTTCCTAGCTAAATCTTGCCCACTAATTTTATCCACCCTAGTATAAAATACCTGTTGACCATCAGCATTGTTGCCAACAAAAAATTTAACCGGAGTTTCAATACTGTATTCTTGCTTCAATTCATCGAAAAGACGCTTACCCGTTTCTACCAAATCCATAGCTTCAAATTCTCCATAAATTTTGTCCTTATAAGATGTTTGTAAATCCTCAAGAGATTTACACTTAACAACATAGTTTGGGCTATTTAACATTTCTCGTGCTTCATGCAAATTTAATTCACGAAATTTAAATTGCGTTTTTTGTATCTCCTTATTTTGTGACCACTCTAAATTCATAAAAGTAAAAAATAAAAGAAAACTTGCCCTGATTAAATTCTCGCAGAGCTGAAATATTCTAGTCGAGAACAGTCCTTGACTGAGTTTTTAACGCTGTCCTTTAAAAAGGATGGCTTCGTGATACCATGTTTTATTTTGACCATCAGTACAGCTCACCATTTCGCTTCTTTCCTGCCACAATTTTTTGACTGGGTTGTGGTTGTCACTACTGTCTTCGGGTTTATCATAATTATCAGCAATCCATTGGTCTCTTTTTTGATTATTTGCTCTTGTCACGTCAGCTTCATTATCAAGAATTGTCCCTCTGATGTCAAAAACATTTTGAACGTTTGGATTTTCATCTTTGACTGGATTCAAATCAACTGAATATTCGATAGTAAATTCTTTGCCTGAGCAAGTGAGCTCAATTTGGAAATTAGCCATGACATAAGCGCCCTTGCTCAATTCGGGACCAACGACAGAAACAAATTTATTGTATACATCCGTATGAATACTATTGAGGTTTTCGCCAGTTACGACAATTCTTTTTTCATTACCATTTTCTCTTACTTCGATCCTATTTTTTGCCTGGGCCTCTGGGGGTGAAAAAGCTTCAATACCGGAAGGTAAAGTTGCACCCGCAATAGCCATAGCTGTTTTCTTTAAAAATTCTCGTCTTTCCATGGTTTTATGTTCCTGTTAGCAAGTTATAAATTTAGCATAAATATGCCCAATATAAATCCTCAATTCAATGGCTTATTTTTTTAATTTAGATCTTAGATCTATAAATACTACTCACTTAATCATTTGGTAAAAATTTCTCTATCTCCGCTTCTAGTTCTACTAGTCTAGGCAGATAGAACTGATATTTAGAGACAAACATCTGATTGCTGATTCTACATAATGACTCCATGTTAATTTGCCAGACGCGTCTGGCATTTCACTGTCGGTTCAATGTCTCCGACTTGAACCGCATCTTTCTTTAATTCTTAGAACTATTTCAGTTTCCTCCAAGGGCGGACAGGCAGGTTAGCGACCATGAACCGACGAAACATCAACATATTAAATTCGTTAATCCGTTAGTTCGTTAATTGACAATATTTAATCTTGATTTTAAATATTCATAATATTCCTCTCCGTGGCTATTTTTGGTGGTATAGTCACGCAAAGTTTTTTCGTGGGCATTTTCCCCAATTCTTTTTCTAAGCTCACCATCTTCAATTAACTTAGAAAGCTTTTCAAGCCACTCATTTTCACTTTCAGCCAAAAAACCATCTACGCCATCAGAAATGACGTCTGCGTAGGTGCTGTTGCGAACCGCCACGATTGGCACCTTCAGCAAGCCGGCTTCAGAAAATTTTAGTTCTGACTTACCTTCGCTAAAAATATCCCTTTCCAGGGGCGCCAAAATAATATCGCAAGCAGAGATATTTTCAAAATGTTTTTTTCTTGGAGCATAGGTTGAACGCACAATTCTTTCCGAAAATTCAGCCATTTTCTTTTCCAATTCCAACGGTCCCGCTAAAAAGATTTCCACTTGCGGATATTTTTTTAATAGCTGGATTAGAACATCCGAAATTGTGGCGAAATCTTTATTGTGTCCAATCGTACCACTAAAATAGCCGATTCTTATCGTGAAACGTGGAACGTGGAACGTGCAGCGTGTTTTTACTGTGTCAGTTATTTCATGTTCCATACTGTGTGTTTCATGTTCCATGATCCTCTCGGCCATTTCAACCCACTCTTGAGAAAGTTTATTTGTAGTTACGAAAACCTGCTTTTCATATCCTTCTAAAATCTTAGCAATAAACTTGGTACTGGTAGTGCAAACTTTGACGTAAGGATCTTTGAGAATTTCTTCGCCAATGCCTTTTTGATACTGCATCTTTTCAAAAGACGACATGCTCGCGTAGTGATCAGTCTGTTGAATAAGTTTTACCTCGAAAACTAAATCATCCGTATCAAAAATAATCTCGCCCCCTTGTTTTTTAATCTTTTTGATAAGTTTATCCGTGCTAGCTGTTTGGAGCGTTCGATTAAAAATAAAGATTTTAAACTTTTTCGCTAAACTCAAAAGGAAAGGGTTATCTTGCATAGTAACCGAAACCCTAAAGCCATGCGTGCGAAGTTCCTGCGCTTGATTATGCGCTCGATACAAGGCGCTATCGCCAACGCCAGAGGTAATGAATAAAATATCTCCCGCCTTAACCCCAACAATACTTTTAAAATAAGCTCCTAGAAAAAGCAAGACTCTTTTCCCACCCCTAAAAATCCCCTCTCGCCTGATGGTTGCAAAAGCTTTTCCGATTTTAATTACGAATAGATTCATATTAATTCAATAAAAAACAAATTGAGTTTTAGGTTAACGCATTAAATAATTATATATTATCTGTGGGTCATCATTCATC
Source organism: uncultured bacterium (assembly GCA_903837175.1). GTDB lineage: Bacteria > Patescibacteriota > Minisyncoccia > Moranbacterales > GWC2-37-73 > CAIPMZ01. Next base: position 19,662 of record CAILTR010000033.1, on the reverse strand, counting down.
CTTAAACATAAGCGCATCCGATGATAGCCTGCTGATTACTGATTGTTGTACTGTAAGTTCAAATCACTGAGCAAGGTTTGCTGCTGTGAGTACTGCTTGCCATCCTTCATTTTGACATGTACCGTCACAGGAACATTGCCAGCGCCTGATTGCTTCTGGATAAGAAGTTTGTAGTTGTCTGAGGTTATTGAATCAGGTAAGGTGTAGACAATTTGACCATCCACCTCAGTTCCCATCACAACATCAACTTTGAAACCAAAATATGTTTTTCCAAATTCATCGTCACTGCTAATATGGCTAACCATATGACTTGAAACAAAGGTTGCACTCTGTGGCGCATAGACCCGCAAGTAAGCATGATAATCACTGGTTCGCCAATCACCATAAGGCGCAATATTTTTATATTTAATATTGAGCGTGACTGTTGGCTTCTCCTGAGTGAAATCAACGTCATAATTCATTTCACGTCGCATATAATAGTCGGTCTTAAGAGCGCCCATATTAGCATCAACTGCCATTAGATAATCCCCGTCCCACTCTTTTGGCACGGTTCCATCCCAATGCACGCTAGCCACGGCTTGCTGAAGATTTTGATCAGTAAAATTAAGCATCACGTTTCTATTTTTCATTTCATTGTGAAACAAGTCAGCAATTTTAGCAATATTACCCAGCGTGAGTAATTTTTGCATAATAATTGGGGCCATGGTTTTCAGAATTGCTTTGCGATTTTGAGTGTCCAATTCAGGATTCATAATATAGGCTTTTTCCACAATTTCTTCCAACCGCCTAGAGGCATTTTCACTATTAAATTCGCCGGCATATCCCGGCACCGTGATTGGACCAGTTAAGGTGAACAAATTGTCAAAAACTTGAGAATTCACAGCAATGACACCATCAAATTGTTTACTGTTTCCGCCCGCAAGGCGAAAGAAATATTTCGCCTTTTCCACATTCGTCGGAAAATCTGGCGAGAAATTTGAATCACGAAATTTCCAATTTTTGAGTTGTATCATCCTCTCAAAGGGATAGGGCGTCGGAATTTTTGCTTCAATTCGCTGATCGAGCAAATTCGCATCTTCAACTTTTGTCGAAACAACATTTCCATTTTTAATTTGCACAATTGCATATTGGCCAAGAAATCCACCTCCCGGACGAAGCTCCGTGTTGTTTTGAAGTAAGATTAAAAAAGTTCTCACCTTTTCATCATTCATTGTTAATTCACTAACAATTTTATTGACCACCTCAAGCTCCTTTTTTTCATCCGCTGGAATCGGTAAAAATCTTGAAACACTACCAATCACAGAGAGTGAATTTTTAAGAATCAATTGCTTATCCTTCATTAAAAATGAAGAAGCGAAAAAACCAACCAGCGCTATTACAATTACGATCAATAAGATTTTAACTATTTTTTTAGCAAAAAATACTTTTATCTTTTCTATTTTCATTTCTATTTTTATTTTAAAATTATTATTTGCTCATATATCTGCTGAATTTTTTTGGCTGAAGCTTCCCAACTGAAATTCTGAACCCTTACCTTATTAACTGCACCATTTTCCTTGATTTTCTCCATGCTATCAGCCAAGAGTAATATCGCTTCAGCTAAACCTTCTACCGTGTCAATTTTAGCATACTCCCCGCCCTCACCCAAATAAGTTCGATTATTTTGGCGATCGAAACAAACTACGGGAAGTCCAGCCGCCATATATTGCAAAATCTTACCACTGGCTTGACGAGTTGCGGAATCCTTTGGATCAACTCCAATATCACTTGCCAGTAAAATTTTTGGCATTTCAAAATAGCTAAGCGGACTAATTACTCGCACAAACTCGGTTAAGTTGTTTTCCTGCACAAATTTTAAAACTTCTTCAGCTGGAAAACCAGCAATTATAAAAAAAACATCTTTATTTTGCGCCAAGACTTTTGGAATAGCCGCTAAAAGATAACTAATTCCCTTATTCATAATAATTGCCCCAGTATAAGTTATAATCAACTTGTCGCTAGGTAGCTCTAAGTCTTGTCGCAATTGCACCTTAGTGGGAAGTTTTTCGTAGTGCGCTAAATTTGCGCCGTCTAAAATAGTTTCAACTTTCCGGTCTCTTCTGAGTTGCAAGATTTCCTGAGTATTTTCAGCCGAGCTGGTAATTGCAAAGTCTCCGAGATTATCAATCAATTTTTCAATTGCCTTAAAAACACTCTTCAACCAGCCTCCCTGCAAGTAACTGTGCGAGACCATTTCCTTCGTCAGGCTCCCGTGAAAATCAGCCACTAATTTCATTTTTCGCCAAAAAAGCGCCTTCTGAACAATCCAGCCCACCGCTACTCCCTCATGCAGATGAGCGTGGATTATTTCTGGACGCTGAGTTCGCGCTAAATTAAAAGCTTTGCGAATGAGCATCAAATCTAGGAAAATTTTTTGCCAATCTGGACCAGCTTCTAATTTTTTATACCAAAAAAGCAGCCGCCTAATTCGTCTGACGGATATTTTCGTCTGCACACTAGAATCAATTTCGCTACCAATATGATAGGTCGCAATTGTCAGTTGGTGGCCTAATTTTTCCAGCGCCAAAGCCTCTTCCAGGATTCGGATATGGGTACCCCGATCCGCAAAAAACGGTGTCGGAGCAATAACTAAAATCTTCATTATAATTAAAATTTTTTTATAATAACAAACTGTTACGCAGCATATTACGTAACAAAAAAGCTAGTCTTACACTCTCAGCATACTCCCTTTTTTGCTCTTTGAAAAGGTTTTAGTTACAGCCTAATTTTAATCGGCTCCCCATTTTTTACTCCACCCGAGATAATTTCCTTAGCAACTAAGTTTTCGACCGTATCCTCGATATAGCGGTTAAGCGAGCGAGCGCCAAAAACTGGGTCGTAACCCTTTTGAATAATTTTTTCAACGAGGTCTTCGGCGAACTCGACTTGAAGATTTTTTTCCTTGTCCAAACGCTCCGCAAATTGCTGAAGCTTTAGACGCACTACCCCAGTTAATTCTTGGGACTCAAGCGGTCTGAAGAAAATGATATCGTCAAAACGATTTAAAAATTCAACTTTAAAAATACCGCGCTGCACCGCCTCGTCCACTACCGCTTTTTTAATTTCTTCGACTGGAGTTTGCGAGCCAACCATTTTCTTAATCAGCACCGCCCCTGCGTTAGAAGTTGCGATAATTAAACAATTGCGAAAATTAATTTTTTCGCCAAAAGCGTCCGTGACGAAACCCTCGTCCAAAATTTGCAGAAAAATATCTAAAATATCCGGATACGCTTTTTCAATTTCATCCAACAGCAGGAGTGAATAAGGATTATCCTTAACTTGAGTTACTAAGCGTCCTGGCTGATTAAGCTGACTTGAACCTAAAATTCGATCCAGTGAATTAGGCGTTTGAAATTCGCTCATATCCAAGCGAATAATATTTTTTTCGCTCCCAAAATATACTTTGGCTAAGGCCTTAGCGGTTTCAGTTTTCCCAACTCCAGTTGGACCTAAAAAAAGAAAACTACCGACTGGCTTTTGACTATCGCCAATCCCGCTGCGCGCCCTTCTGAGCGCCTCGGCTATTTGACTAACTGCTTTTTGTTGACCAATTACTTGGCGATGCAAAACTTTTTCTAAATTCAAAAGTTTTTTACGCTCCCCGCTCCCAATTTCACCTTGTTGGACGCCAGTTCTTAGTGAAAGATACTGACTGACGGTTTTTTCGCTAATGAATTGCTCCTGAGGATCCTTATTCCAGAACATCAACACGTCCATCATTAAATCCAGCGCTCGTTCAGGTAGAGGCGCGCTCCAATTATGTTTAGTCGAACTACTAATGATAGTCTTGAGGGCGCTATAAGAAAAGAGAACTTGCTTTTTTTCATATTCTTCTAGCTGCCTCCACATAATTTGGATTGTTTCCTTTTCTGTTGGCTCGCCTAATTCTAAGATTTCAAAATATTTAACAATTTCTTGCTTTTTTTCAATCAGTTGGTGATATTCGCCAGAAGTTGAGGTTGCAATTAAACGGAAAGCTGGTAAGGCCAAAAACTGGCTCAGAATATTAGCGATATCAGGATGAAGCAAGTTCTCCTGTCCGCCCAAATAATGCTCTAGGTGTTCAATTACTAAGATTACATTGCCCGCTACCGTCGCTTCATAAAAAATTGCGCTCAAGAAACTTTCTAGATCTCTTCTACTATTTATTGCATCGGAAATTGCCGCACTTAAATCAAACAGCACCACGCGCGTATTTTCAAAATAACCTTCCGCTTGACCCAACCTAATTTCCCTAGCTAAATTATGGATTAAAGTTTTTTTGCCAATCCCAGCGTTACCCACGATTAAAACGCAGTTCTGATCAGGTCGCGTTAGCATCAGTTTTAAAAGTTCCCCTTCGCTACTTCGGCCAAGCAGTTCCTTCTTCGCGTACCCACTAAAATCATGCTGCGCTAAATCCTGACTATAGCGATCCAAATTAACCGTATAACCGAAACGCCACTGCGCGCCAAGCGGAATTTTTTTTCGTAGCTGGCGCCACTCCCAAAATTTAGCGGTCTCTTTTTTATTTTGCAAACTGCCGAGCTCTATTGCTAAGATTTGATTATATTCTTCCAAAGTTAAACCGCGGGCTTTTAAAAAGTCTGCCAGCATCGCCTGATTTTCTAAAATTTCCACTGGAAAATCTTTCCGCGCCATTCCCAGTCGACCGCAAATTCGCTCAAACACTTTTTCGCCAATCAGCTCAGCCGTACTCATTTCTAAAAAAGAAATTTCTGTGGCACGTCGGTAATAAGAAATGGCCAGCAAGATCCAGCCTAAAATCAAAACCCCAAAGCCAATCCCAAGCTGACCCTTGGAAATTAAAACTAAAATTCCCACGAAAGCCAAGGGAGCGCAAATCCAAAATAAACTAACGATAATTCCAATTAAAAAGACCGCACCCAGTAAAATCAAACCGGCCAGAATTACAAACGTCCGCACGATTGCCCCGATGAAACGAGAAATTAAATTCTCAAATAAAATTTCTAAAAAATGAAGTGGATTAAAACCTCGCCGGCCATCGATTGAAATATCCCGATGCCATGGCGAAAAAAGGGTTACGAAAAGCTCACCCAGCGAAAAATAACGCCAGACAAAAAGTAAGAAGTTTTTCCAAATTTCCAACAAATCATGCACGGCTTCATTATAATACCAATGGAAAAAATTCGGTCGTTTTAACATTTATGTTTGTTTTTAGTTTTTTATTTTTACTACCTATGCAAGATAACTAAAGTTATTTAAACTCACAACCTAAGAACAATCTTATTTTACCTCAACGGCTTTTGCTTTGCAAATCCCTAAAAATTAGTTATAATGCAGTTAATGTTAAACCAAAAACTCCCAGCATCAGATTATCACCTTTTCACCCTAAAGTCCTTACTTTGGCTGGTTTTTGGCTGGACTGGTTTTCTACTAGCGCTAGCTGGTTTTTTCTACGGCTGGGTAGTCTGGCTTCTTTTTTTCCTCGCCATGGGGGTCCTGATAAAAAATGAACTTCGCAATCGCACTTTTTTTAGAACCTCGAAAGAACTTTTAATTGTAAGTGCCATTGTTGTCATCTTTGTCACCGCGCTTTCCTATTTTTCTACGCCTACCGTTTTTTCCGGACGAGATCAAGGCTCAATTAGCGAAGCTGCCGTCAGACTCGCCCAAAATCACAAACTCACTTTTTCCACCCCCGCTAGCGACGCTTTTTTCGAAATTCGCGGAGCTGGTCGGGCGCTTAATTTTCCTGGCTTTTTTTATACTAAAACTGGGGAGCTAATTACTCAGTTTCCCTTAGCCTACATTACTTGGCTAGCGTCCTTCTATGCCGTTTTTGGCCTAGTTGGTTTTACGCTTGCTAACGCCGTACTTTCAATTTTCTTTTTAATTACCTTCTATTTACTAGCGAGATCTTTTATGCCCCTAAAGGCTTCGCTCTTTTCTTTGCTTTTAATAGCTACCTCGCTATCAGTCTATTGGTTTCCTAAATACACCTTAAGTGAAAATTTAGCGCTAACCCTGCTTTGGGTTTCGCTTTTTGCCCTCCTAGCTTTCCTGAAAAAACAAAACAAACTTAATCTCTTACTTTTCCTGAGCGCCTCGACGTTACTAGCCTTTACCCGGATTGAGGGTGTCGCTTTTCTAGTAACCTCCACTGCGATTATCTTCTTTCACGAGCCAGCGCGCGTTTATTTAAAAAAGAGTTTGGATTTTAAATTTTTATTTGGACTAGTTTTCTTACTGCTAGTTTTTAGCGCTAATCTTTTTTGGGATCTTAATTTTTATAAAGAATTAATTAAAGCGATCCTGCCAATAACCACGGCCCCCCAAGCAACCGAGCTAGCTGGATTAAATAATCCTACCAATCCAGCATTTTATATCCTAAAGATTTTTAATCTTTATGGGATGCTCAGCTTTTTTCTTTTAGCTGGGCTTGCCTGCCTTTTTTACGCTGTGCGTCGCAATACTGTTAAACTGCTACCACTCTTAGTAATCGCGCCCAGCTTAATTTATTTTTTGGACTCCCATATTTCCCCCGATCACCCTTGGATGCTCAGGCGGTTTGCTTTTTCCTTGCTACCAGTTGCGATTTTCTACTGCGCTTTAATTCTTAGCGACCTAAACGACTATCTTGCCTCCCAACAAAAAAATATCATCCTTAAAATAGTACCAACGCTAACTGCCCTTACCCTCCTGGCTGGAAACCTCCCAGCCTTTTTACAGTTTGCGACTTTCTCCGAAAATAAAAATTTGCTTAAACAAACCACGAAAATCAGTCAACTTTTTTCGCCGAAAGATTTAATTTTAATTGATAGCCAAACGACCGGCGACGGTTGGGCGATGCTGGCTGGGCCAATGAATTTCCTGGCTGGAAAAAATGCGGCTTATTTTTTTAATACCCAAGATCTTACCAAGCTTGATTTTAAAAATTTTGAAAATGTTTACCTAATCACTCCTGACAGTCGCATTCCTTTTTATACTAATAGTACTATTAGTCAAAGTTTAATTCCCTCAGATCAATATACCTTAACAACCACTCACTTAGAATTAAACTCGGTTTCCAATAGTTTACCTGTGCATTTTCCAGAAAAGAAAACAATGAGCGTCCATGGTATTATTTTTAAAGTTCTCAAATAATAGTATCTGGAAATTTTTATAAGTTTGTTTTCTTTTTAGAACCCTCACACGGAATCAACTTAATTAGTGATAGAAAGACGTTGGAGGCTCGACCTCCATTAGGGAGGTCGAGCCTCCTTGAAACTAACAGTGATTTATTTGATACCGAAAACAATGGTCAAGTACTTAACTCGCTATCACTCGCATAGCCTAAAAAGCAAACAAGCTCGTAAAAATTCCAAATTACTAAATCTAATTCACGTTCAACTCAATAACTATGATTAATCTGGCTGGCAAAATAACCTCCCAAACCAAATGGCGCAGAATTTACTTGATTTCAAGAGCTCTTCTTTATGGACTTTCTTTAATCTTGGCGCTACTGCTCGTTTATCAAATTTTATTTCCTGAAATATCTTTGAGTTTTTTCTTTAATGATCCTAAGTCCTTAAAAAATACGCTCGTCTCAGTCCGCACGGCCACGCAAAAACCCCTCGAAAATGGTTTGGTCAAAAGCAAGGAAAAACTCGCTTTCAATGCAAACCCGCTAGGCAATTTCGAAGACGCCACCTTAAGAATAACTACCGTTAAAAATTCAAACGCGCTAACTAATGCCGCCGTTAAAATTCGTAAAACCTACAGCGCTTTTTTCTATCCTGAAGGCTTACCGCTCGGCTTTGCTGATGGCTCCCTACTGAGTGCTAACGGAAATTACTATCTTATCTCGGATGGGATGACTCATCAATTCATTTCTGCTTCAGCCCTAACTCAACTCGGTTTTACGGAAGTAACTTTTTTAAAAATTTCGCCAGAAGATTTAAGGTTTAATCCTAAGGGCGCAGATATTGCCAATGCTAAAACTTATCCCGATGCTACTTTAATTACTACTGGCGGAAAATATTATCAGGTTAAAGCTGGCCAGCTCCTGCCCTTTCTTAGCGAAAAAGCTTTTCTTTCAAGATACCCCGCCACCCAAGCAATCCCCAAAGACGAAAATTTCCTAAAAGATAAAACTATTTCCGAAAACGCTATTGGCTTTGCAGATGGAACCTTGGTCTCTAATGATCAATCGGTTTTTATCCTGACTGGTGGCAAGAGTTATCCGTTTGCTGATTCAACTACTTTTGTGGCGATGGGCTTTGATTGGAAAGATGTCCTGCCAGTTACCACTGCCGAAATTAATGCCTACGCTAGACAAAAACAATTCACCGTTAACCAATTTCACCCAAACGGAACGCTCTTTTTTGATGAGCAAACAAAAACTTATTTCCTGCTTGAAGAAGGAATTAGACGCCTAATCAGCAGTCCACTGGTGGCTCGTTCATATTCTAAAAATTCGCCCATCCTTGTAAATTCTCAAAGTCTCGAAAAAAGTATTTCTTGCCAATTAACAAAAACTCCGCTAACTTTTCGCACTTTCGGTTGCGAACTTAATTTAAGTCCGCTTAAAAATTTTCCCGGCAACGACTATCAATTCGAAATAACTTTTCCAAGCGACGTTAATCTCCTGACAGCCAATACAATTTTTTATACTAAATTTGGCCAAGCCAGCACGCTAACTTCTTTATCCCTTATTAAAACTCGCCTTCAAAACAATTATGTCAAAAATTAAGCTCTACGCCGAAAAAATTAAACAAACCATCAAAGCTCTGCGAAAAATGCTTGCTAGTAAGAATTTTCTAACCTTGGCTTATAAGCTTCTGCATGATGCCCTTTATATTCTACTCTTTGCTTTTACGCTAATTTTAATTGCGGAAAGCTTGCTCCCAGGAGTTATTACTGCCCACGTAGGTTTAGCAAAGTTAGTGATTTTACTGCTGCTTACTTTTATAGGTATCCTTTCGCTTGGCAAAAAACTCGAGCTAACTTACCCGAAAAAAAACAGCCTGCATAAAAGCAAGCTCCTACCTATTCCAGTTATCATTTTATTTTTACTCATCGGAAATTCTCTCCTCGGTCTAGCACTCTGGGAAAACATCCTCATCACAATTAATACGCTCTTTATTTTAATTCTTTTTTATCAGTTGCTAGTTACAGAAAGGAAATAAACTCCAACGTTTCCTGTGCGCATTTTTCCCAGGAAAATTTTTGAACTTGGAGCAGACCTGCGGCAATCATTTGCGTTCTTAGGGCTTCGTCACTTAAAACCCTGGCTACGCACGCTGCGAGCTCCTGAGAGCTACTAGCGTTAAAATAGAGCGCCGCCTTGCCTCCTGCTTCTGGCAAGCTAGAGTTATTGGCGATAATCGTCGGTGTGCCTGAGGCCATCGCCTCTAAGACAGGAATCCCAAAACCTTCATAAATCGAAGGGAAAATAAAAGCGCTAGCATTGCGATAAAAAACCACTAAACTTTCAAATGGCACTTTTCCAGTAACCATAATATCTTCCGCGTAAATACTGCCTTTAATTCGCTCGAGGGTTTCCTTAAAATTCCAAGCTGGCGCGCCAGCTAAAACCAATTTCAGCTCAGGCTGATTTTTTTTAATTTGCTCAAAAGCCTCAACCAAGACAATCAAGTTTTTACGAGGCTGAATGGCGCCGACATACAAAATGAATTTTGAATTTTTAATTTTGAATTTTGAAAGAATTTCACTATTTCCTATTTCAGCTTTTTTTATTTTAAATAATTGCGTGTCAAAGCCATGATGGATGACTTTGATTTTCCCCGCGCTAACGGCAGGATAAAATTTTAAGATGTCATTTCTGGTTGCCTGCGAAACAGCGATAATCCCATCAGCGTTTTTAATCGCGTAATCAGTTAAGCGATTAAGTTTGGCCAGTTCTTTCTTGGGAAAATATTGCGGAAAGATTTTAAAAGCCAAATCATGAATCGTTACAACGACTTTCAGCTTTTTCCGACGCAGGATCGGCATATTATGCAGCGGCATCCAAAGCACGTCCGGTCTATCCCGAAAAAGTTGCCAAGCTAAACGAGTCTGAGTCCAAAAAATTGGGAACGGAATTTTTTTAATAAGATAATTTTTAAAACTCGGCGGAGTCAGCTGGCGATTAAATTCATTTCGATGATAAAGCGTAAACTTAGCTTGCTCATCGAGCTTGCCGAAATTTTTAAGCATGTTTAAAAGATACACTCTCGTGCCATCAATCCGCTCATTATCTAGGTCCGCTACGTGAATTGCAATTTTCATAAATCTACAAATAATTGTAGCACCTATTTAGCCAGAAAAAAAGCTGGGTGTATATTTTGAAATAAAACTTAATTTAAAACGTATTACAGTCGAGGTTTAGATATTATAATTAAGTAATATCTAGCTGGTATAAGTAAGAAAGATTCAAATTTTGGATTTTTTTAACTTATGTATCAGAGGGTATCGTGGCTGAATCAAAGGAGGAAAAAGCTTGAAGCCGAGATCAATTAAAAAATTATGCTTTGCTTTAATCGTAATGTCTAGCATAATTTCTAGCTCGACCAGAGCGTACACCGCCCCGTACGTTCAACCACTAACAAATAAAAAGCTCCTGCCCGGAGCTAAAGAACCATTAATCCTAATTAAAAAAATCAAGGGACACGCAACTGGTTATTTCGGTCCCAAAAAAGGTGAATACAAAACAAGGCAACAATATCTAAAAGCAACCGCCATGAATGGTGAAGGCAAAAAAACGAAGTCTGGCACAACGCCTCACATCGGAACTATTGCTGCGGATACCCGTTTTTATCCATTTGGAACAAAAATCTTCATTCCTGAATTAAGATTTTTAGGAACAGTTGAAGACATTGGTTCTGGAATCAAGGGACCACGACATATCGACATTTTTTGCGGACATGGCAAAAGTGCTGAAAAAGTCGCAAGGAACTTGGGGAAAAAACCGGTCACGCTTGTGATAGTAGCAAAAAATTAACACCAATCTAAACGGGCACGATATACCTCTTTAGGAACTAAGTGGCAATAGATACATCGTATCTATTGCCACTTATCTTTTACTAACAAGGAAAGATAAGAAAAAATTTATGCCCGCTATTATAAGATTCCCAAGCTCTTCAATAAAGTCTTGGCTTCCTCTTCTCCAAGCGCGCGCATTTGACCAATTGCAAGGCGACCAAGCTTAACATTCATAATCCTGATTCTTTTTAAATCAATGACCTCCCAACCAAGCGCCGCACACATGCGACGAATTTGATGCTTCTTACCTTCGGTTAAAGTAATATGAAAAGTCAGTTCATCTTTTTTCTCAACAATTGCCGGCCGAGTTTTAAAATCTTCTAGCTGCACACCTTGGCGCATTACTTTTAGAAAAATATTCGTAATTGGCTTATTAACCCCAACGACATATTCTTTTTCGTGTTCCCTTTCTGGATTAAGCAGTTTGTCCGTGATGCGTCCATCATTGCTGAGCAAAATCAGCCCACGGGAATTTTTATCCAAACGTCCAACCGGAAAAACATCCTCCGCCACTTTAACGACGTTAGCGATGCTTTTTTGGCCATCCTTCGGAGAATGGGTTACGATTCCGCGCGCTTTATGATAAGCGAAATAAACGTATTTTTTTAAAACGCCTTTTTCTTTAACTTTTAGCTCAACTTTATCACTTTCTAAGACCTTCTCACCAATTTTAGCCTTTTTACCGTTAACAATCACTAAACCTTTAGTAATATACTCATCGGCTTCGCGCCGGCTACAATAGTTATTTAGCGCCAAATAGCGATTAAGTCTAATTGGATAAATTATTTTTTCTTCCATAAAACTATTTAAATTAAAACTTACACATCCTAATAAAAAAACCTGTCATTCTGAGCGAAGTGAGTTCGACTATGGGAGAATGAACGCAGTCGAAGAATCTGAATTTCAATGGGTGCAGGCTGACAAATACTGAGCTCAGACAAATATTGCATTTTCCTCTTATTTAAAGCTAACTTATCATAGCAACAATTCAAAAATTAAGCCAGGGACAAAGAGATTTCGGATTTTTGATAAAATTAAAACAGCTCACCTCAATTAAATCTTGCAATTTAATATATTGGTGAACTGTTATTCTGTAAATTTTTTTACACACCCCATCCCCATTCATCAAGAATTTTATCTGCATAGCTCTTTTTCCAGGGAACTCTACAGTTAAAATATGAAAGGCAACCTAGTCCCTCACAGAAACCCTTGTGGCCATTTTCTCCTACAAAATAGACCCTGACCTGGTAATTTAATTTTGCCATGAAAACTCCTGTTAAAAGTTAATGAAGAAAATTAAGCTATGTTTTTTGTAAAACTTCTGGCAAAATTACTGATTGTACCATTAAGTTTAATGGCTTCAGCAAATAGTATCTCAAGAGACGGAACCTCCCTGGGAATGTTTTCTTGTAAATCCTGCTTGCTTTCTTTCGCCACTAAACCTTGGTCAACGCTCTTTCCATCAGGAAGCTTGTCAGAAAAAGATCCGTCATTTCCAGCTTTCTTACTAGCCATAATGCCCTCCGAAATTAAAATTTAAGAAAGTAAGATTACCACCAACCAACATATTCCATTGTTGACTTATGCAGCGCCTCGATGAAAGGCCTATTATTGAGCAGCTCCCGATACCTCCACTTCGAATCATTTATAATGAAACCATCCAGAAAAACTGTCAGCAGGTTGACGGCAGTCGCTAAGCCCTTAACGGAAACATCAATAAGCGCCATCACTAACGATTCAAAAATAGGTACCTCATCAGAAAATACAGGCATAAACACCCCCTCGCTTAAAAGTTAAAAAAATATTTTCACTACTTCTCTTTTTTATTCATTTTTAGAAAAAGAGTAATTCCTTTTGAATTCTTCAGCGAAATTAGTTCTGCTTTCCATAGAATTAGCTCCGCCCTCGGCTAGATGATATTTTATCCAAGCCTTTTCCAATGCCTCGTTGTAGCGATTTTCAGCAAGCTCAGACATTTCCCGGCATCTTGCTATTGCAAGCAGGCTACCTAGCTGTTCAATGTATTCTTCTTCTGGCATTTTTTCTTTTTTACCTATTGACGTCGCTAGCCAATGCCAGCAACAAAATTTTTAAAGACCAAATTATCCTAACACTTAATGAAAAAATAGTATCATCCCCTTACCAACCCGTCAAGACTACTTCTTGGTGCTTTATAGCACGTAAAAACTTTTTGCCTCTAATTTATTATCTGTTGGGAAGGAGGGATTTTCGCGTCGTTTGTTCGTCGACACTCACAAACTCCTTGTCCGCGGTGGCGCTGAATGCCTGCCTGCCGGCTTATCTGCCGATAGGCAGGTAGGCAGGCTCCTATGGTCGCATCCATCGGCGCTCTCCCGCGCTGGCTTTCTGCCCGCTTCGACTCAATGAGACGACATTTCGTCGAATCGAGGCGAGCTGAAAGCCAGCTTGTTTCGCTGCCACCGGTTCGAATCCCTCTCAACTTCAATTAAAATAAAAAATAGGAACACTTTCGGGAGTGTTCCTATTTTTTATTTTGGTTGGGAAGGAGGGATTCGAACCCCCGATGACGGGACCAGAACCCGTTGCCTTACCGCTTGGCTACTTCCCAAAAAATACATTTCATACAATGTAACAACTATCAAACAAAATTTAGTATACCAGCTTGAAAAAATAAATCAACCTGTAAACTTTCTAACAAAAATCCACCAATTCGGCGGATTTTTGATTTCTTGGAATTTGTAATTTGAAATTTGAAATTTTCAAAATCTTTAGATTTTCAGGTATCTCCTAATTGCAATCGCAGCGCTGATTGTACCAAGCGCCACCCCGGAAACAAGCAGTAGGAAGAAAATAATGAAGAAATGACCAAGGTAAAAGTCTAAGATACTGCCCCCAGCGATACTGCCCCTGGTAATTGGAACTAAGAAATTAGAAGTAATAAAAAGCGCTATCATCACGCTAACTGCCGAAGAGGCGCCGTAAAAAACGCCCTCGAAGACGAATGGCATTCGAATATAAATATTAGAAGCTCCAACTAGTCGCATAATTTCAAATTCTTGCTTATGGGAATACATCGTCAGCCTAATCGCGTTAAAAGTAATTAGCACGCCAATAAAGATAAAAACAATCCCCAGCGTCATGCCAACTTGTTCAACTAGTTTAATAATCGTGTTAAGTCGACTAATCGCCGCCTTATTTTCTTCATAATCAATTCGACTAATATCCGTGAAAAAAGACGATTCATTTATATCCTTAACAATGAGTTCATATTGATTAGGGCTTTTCGCTTTAATCACCAGTGCTGAGAGTAAGGGATTTTCGCCAATTTCGTCTAAAGCTTGAGCGATAGAAGGGTTATTATTACCTAATTTTTTAAACTGCTCCAGGGCTTGCTCCTTGGAGACAAACTCTATTGATTTCACACCTTCAAGTGCTGTTAATTTACCTCTAATATCCTGAATTTTAACCTCCTCAACATCAGGGTTGAAATAAACGCTTACATTAATTTTATTTTGAACGTTCTGGCGCACGATTGTTGAAGCAACCCCAAGAATCATTGTGACACTAATAATATAAAGCGAGATCGCTAAAACACTGACCGTCGCAAAACTAAGCCAACCATTGCGATAGAAATTATCTAAACCCTCTTTAAATGTCCTCTTAAGTTTTGTAACTTTCATTCCCATAATAATATTTTTATTTTAAGCGTTAACTTTTACACTCGAATATTTCCCTTTTTCATTATCTCGAATAATCCGACCATCATCAATCTCAACTACCCGCCTATTTAATTTATCAACAATTACTTTATTATGCGTTGCTAGCAAAATAGTTGTGCCAAGGCTGTTGATTTTTAAAAGCAGTTGAATAATTTCCCAGGTAGAAGTCGGGTCGAGATTTCCAGTTGGTTCATCGGCAATAATAATCAATGGGTGATGCACTAGCGCTCGAGCCATACAAACGCGCTGTTGTTCGCCACCAGAAAGTTGCCGCGGGTATTTCCCCATCTTACTACTCATCCCAACAATATCTAAAATTTCTGGCACGCGCTCGGCGATGTCTTCATCAGATTCGCCAGCTACTTCTAAAGCGTAAGCAACATTCTCGTAAGCCGTCTTTTGGGGCAACAATTTAAAATCCTGAAAAACCGTTCCCACATTGCGACGATAAAAAGGTAAATGCTTTCGATTAATTGAATCTAGGGAACGCTCATTAAAGGAGACTACGCCTGAAGTTGGTTGCTCTTCAGCGTAAAGTAATTTCAGTAAGGTTGATTTCCCAGCGCCGCTGTGCCCAACAATCGAAACGAATTCTCCCTGCTCAATTGTCAGGTTAATATCTTCCAAGGCAACAAAATCACCAGGATAAATTTTTGAGACATTTTCAAATTTTAACATAAAATCATTTAACCACTTAAACATTTAAACATACAATCGTCCGAAAAACATCTAAGAAATAAATAGGAATTACCTACTGTATCTCTATCTTATTTCTATTATATTTCTAATTCATTCGCGCATCAACATCACATTATTATTATACACTATTTTTCATTTGCGTGAAAGCTCAAATAGGCCTGCATAAATCCTTCAAGTTCTCCATCTAAAACTTTTTCCGCATCACTAGTTTCAAACTTTGTGCGATGATCTTTAACCATTTTATAGGGATGAATAACGTAAGACCTAATCTGACTTCCCCATTCCGCACTCTTGTACTCGCCTCGCAATTTCTGTTTTTCCGCCTCCTGGTCTTCTAAAAACTTTTTATGAATCCTGGCCTTTAAAACTTTCATCGCTTGCTCCTTATTTTGGAGCTGGCTACGTTCACTTTGACAAGTCACCACTAAGCCCGTGGGCAAATGCGTAATCCGCACCGCGCTATCGGTCGTGTTAACGTGTTGACCGCCAGCCCCAGAGGCGCGATATGTATCAATCACTAAATCTTGAGGATTAATAACGACCTGAGCAATTTCTTCAATAATTGGCAGAATTTCCACAATTGCAAAAGAAGTTTGGCGTAAATTATCCGAGTTAAAAGGTGAAAGACGCACGAGCCGATGAACCCCGGCCTCACTTTGCAAATAACCGTAAGCATAAGGTCCCGAAATTTCTAGCGTCGCACTTTTAATTCCAGCTTCGTTGCCTTTAGTTTGTTCAACAATCACGGCCTTAAAACCACTTCTCTCAGCCCAACGCAAATACATCCGCATCAACATTTCAGCCCAATCCTGAGCGTCAACCCCGCCTGCCCCACTGCGGATTGCTAAAATTACGTCGTTTCTATCGTACTGCCCGCTTAAAAGCGTTTTAAATTCCAAAGCTTCGAACTCTTTTTGAATTTCAGCCAGCTGCCCTTCAACCTCGATTTTTTCTTTCTCTTGCGGTGTATCAAACAACTCGGCCAATTCTAAAAGTTCTGTGGTTTTTTTCTCCAATTTTTCAAAAGCTTGGATTTCATTTTTGAGCCCTTCTAGTTCTTTGGAAATTTTTCCAGCTCTTTGCGAATCATTCCAAAAATCAGCTTGTTCGGTTTGATTTGTCAGCTCCACCACCTGCTGCGCTTTTTTACCTAAGTCAAAGATAGTCCCGCAGTGACGGGAGTTTAATTTTTATGGCGTCAAGTTGCTCAAGTATTTCTTTCATTTAATAATACAGATTAAAACGGATTAATTACTGATCTAAAACTAATCACGAATAAAAAATTCTATTTACAATCCGTGATTTGTGAATATCTGTCAAAAATCCGTGTAAATTAGTTGCTTATTCAAAGATAAGCAGTCCATACATAATTCCGATTCCCAAGATGATAAAAATTAATTGCAATAGTGAATGCGAAATTTTGGTGGATTTGTGAAGCTCTGGGATGATGTCGGCACTGGCCACATAAATAAAGCCACCAGCGGCAAAGGGAATTAAATAATACGTCACGCTTGAAAAATTTTGCCCAATTAACAAAACCAAAAGCGCTCCAAAAATCGCCACAATGCCAGCCAGGAAATTATACAGCAAGGCTTTGCGCTTAGAAAAACCGCCATACAGCATCGAAGCGAAATCCCCAATCTCATGAGGAATTTCGTGAAAAATCACCGCCAAGGTGGTTGCAATTCCAATCGGAATACTAACCAAATAACTAGCTGCGATAATCATCCCATCAATGAAATTATGCGCCCCATCCCCAACCATAATCACATACGAAAAAGTCTCATTATGCGTATGGCAACTAATATCGTGACAATGATGCCAATGGATAAATTTTTCTAAAATAAAAAAGGCCAGCATTCCAGCCAAAATCGAAAAAGAAATTCCAACTCCAGATCCATTTTTATACGCCTCAGGAATTAGGTGCAAAAAAGCATCGCCCAAAAGCGTGCCCCCGGCAAAGGCCACCGCCCAAATTAAAAACTTCTTGATTTTTTCTTCTCCAAACGGAAAAGCGATCAAGCCCAACAAGGAAAGCAGGCTGACGATGAAAACGGATATTAAAGTATAAAGCCAGATATTCATAAATTTCTAATTACTAATGTCTAATGACTAAATAAGCAATTAAAATTATTCTTGTCATTCTGAGCGAAGTGAGTCCGACCATAGGGAGAACGAACGCAGTCGAAGAATCTGAGTTTTAATGAGCGCAGATCCCTGCCTACCGGCAGGCAGGCTTCGACTACGCTCCGACACTTTAGGGTGTCTTCGCTCCACTCAGGATGGCAAATGCGAAAGTCATAATTACAAATAATTTTTAATCAGCGCAATGTGGTCAAGTTCAACTTGATTCAGTGCTGTAAACATAATTTTCACATGCCTTTCAATCGCTTCTTTCGCAAACTGGCCGTACAGCGTGGCTGCATGATCTTCGAGCTCCAATGTTCTCTGGAAATTTTCCAAAACTGCGTCACTGCAAAGCTGCGATTTGACTTCAGGTGCTGGAATCTGCAAAATTTTGGTGCAGATGATGGCATGCTCTAATTCAACCTTTGCCAAACGTTTATACATTTTCATGATTTCATACGAATCGGTTTTCCCTGCCATGCACAGATAAATTGCGTTGGCCTCAATTTCCAATTGCAAAGTTTCCTCCAAGTTTTTCTTGGTCAACTCCGAAAGCTCTTCTTTCACTTCAACAACTGGCTTGGCATCTTTGCCTTCCTTAATAAAAGCCTGCCTTGCCCCACAAAAAGGACAGCTTGTCGGCTTGCCTTCTCCTAAATAGGCATCCCCACAAATTTCACAAATATAAGTTTTCATAAGCTCCTACGAAATTACAAATTATTTACCCTGCCTACCGGCAGGCAGGCAAAAATACAAATGTACAAAAATACTTTATACGTAATACATAATACCTTATACAAAATACTTGATACTAAACTGAGCCGTCCATCAGAATCCCTGCCTGCCGGTAGGCTTGGAACTGATGACCTACGCGTGGAGCCTGTCCGCCTTGGGCGGAAGTGCGCATGGAGCCGATGGCCGGAATCGTCAGCCCTAGGCTGATCAGCCTTGGGCGGAAACCGCTCCTCAATTTTGAGCCGTCCATCAGAATCGAACTGATGACCTACGCGTTACGAGTGCGTCGCTCTGCCAACTGAGCTAGGACGGCTTTTTATGGTGGAAATCAAATAATCCACCATATCATATACACAAAATGCATATATCATCTTAACTCAAATCTTAGCCGAGTTGAGCCCTTTTGGCAAGCTTTTCAAAATTTTCATTCACTTCCGCTTGTATTTTTGCAATTACCTCCGCATTTTTATCTTTGAACAAATGCTTGAAGCGTCCTTGGGTTTTTAAAAATTCTTCAATGGGTTTTGGGCTCTTGGGTGCATTATTAATAGTATATTTTCCATCTTCGATTTCATATAGTGGCCAAAAATTTGTTTCGGTGGCAAGTTTGCCCACCGCCACATACTCGGAAGTTGGAAATTTCCAAAGTTGGGTGCAAGGCTGCAAAACCAACAGGAAAGATGGGCCAGGAGTGTTTAAAGCTTTTTGGGCTTTACGTTTCAAATCAGGCAGATAAGCGACATTGGCTTGAGCGAGATATTTAATCCCATGAGCTTTCACAATTTCCATTAAATCTTTGCGCTGCTGAGTTTTGCCAAAAGAATCGCTGCCGGCAGGCGCCGTTTCAGTGTTGGCGCCAAAGGGTGTTGCGCCTGAGCGTTGCCCACCAGTATTCATATAGCCTTCATTGTCATAGCAAACATAGAGAAAATCATGGCCACGTTCAAGGGCGCCAGAAAGGGCTTGCAGTCCAATGTCATATGTTCCGCCATCTCCGCCAAAAGCAATAATCTTGGCCTTCTTTTTGATCTTTCCCGATTTCTCAAGGGCCTTTTGAGCTGCATCAATCCCAGCCGCGGTAGCCGCCGCATTGCCAAAAACACTGTGGATATAGGGAACTTTCCAAGCCGTAGCTGGATAAATTGTGGTAGTTACTTCCAGGCATCCCGTCGCATTAGAAACAATCACTTGTTCCTCAGTTGCCCCCAGCACAGTTCGCACAATCGCCGGAATTCCACATCCCGCACAAGTTGCATGCCCAGTTGATAATTTTTTGGTTAGGTCTTTATTCATATTAAATACTGATTAAAAACGGATTAATTACGGATTTTCACAAATCACAAATTTACACAAATTATAAATTTAATTTTAGTTT
>CAILTR010000032.1 GCA_903837175.1 uncultured bacterium | reverse complement strand
TTGTTTTATTTTATAGCCAGTATATGAATTTATGCTTTATCTAAGCCACTTAATGACTTTATTAAGCGTATAAACAGTTTGCCTATTACATGACATGCCACCCCTTGCTAATGCCAACCGAGGACGGTCCTTGGAGAATTTCCTGTTTTTTTGAGACAAGGTATTTCCAATCAAAATCATTCTCGATTAGGTTCCTATTGAATTACCTATTCCACTTAATACATAATTTTAACACTTTCCTTATACTCCAATTGGCTAGCCTAATATAATAAAAAGACCTTATTTGAGCCATAAAAAGAACTTTCCTTATTTAATCATCAGCTTTTCTTAAATACATACCGAGCATTTATATCACGCTGCTTATCACTCAAGCGCTCTAGGATATCAAATTCACAAAAAATATTCAGATAAGATCTCAACGCTTGTCTGGAAATTTTGATATTTTTGCTCAATTCAACAATCGTCGCATTGTGATTTTCGAAGAGGTATGAAATAATTTTTCTCTGTGTTTCATTTAATGCTAGCCATCCATTTTCAATTTTTTGCATTACCTTTTCAGAAATAACCATCTCATGATTAGTCACTTTGTTTTTTAATAATAATGCAACTGTATCATTAGAGTCTGTATATATTGGCCTTGCCAACATTGATTTTTCCATAGACTCAAATATCCTAGGAACGCCCTCATTCAACTCCCGAACATAGCCCATATCAGAAAGAACTCTTGCAATTCTCGGATTGCGAGCATATCTTTCTGATCTTATATTTTCAACAGTAACTTGAGCAGGCAAAGGTCCGCTATTTGATATCTCTATTCTGTCATCAAAATGTTTTATATAAATACAATTTCCTTGCAAATTATATGACCTATGACACAATGCGTTCACGATACCCTCTAGCCATGCCTTTTTGCAGGAGCAGGTTTGCAACCTGCTTCGCATTGTTTACGGGTGATAATATTACGATGGTAAACTTCGTGGTTCAAGTTGCCCTCCAAGGGCGGGCAGGCAAACTTGAACCTGCAGGGATAGTTTTTTTGTGCTTTATTACAACTATTCACCTTCCACAATTTTTATTTCCTCCTTCATTAAACTATAAAACCAACAACCAACTCAATGCATTATTCCCATGCTTTTATTTTATCACAGTTAAAACTTATAGCGACCGCAATAAAATTCAATTCTTGTTTTGTTACGTAGCAAATTACAGAATTTCAGCCGAGGACCGTCCTTGGAGAATTTCACTTTCTTAGTTGTTGAGCAACATCTACAAAAGTAGAAATCTTATATAGGTATTAGACTAGATATGGACATGCAGATGACAATATCTACAAAAGTAGAAATCTTATATAGGTATTAGACAAAGAAACCAACAAGCGAAGACTGGACATCTACAAAAGTAGAAATCTTATATAGGTATTAGACTCATTTGCGTTCTGTGATTATCCTCAATCTACAAAAGTAGAAATCTTATATAGGTATTAGACTAATTGGTCATACCGCATAGTTTGTATCTACAAAAGTAGAAATCTTATATAGGCATTAGACGCTTGCATTTCTGGTGAGTTCATATAAATCTACAAAAGTAGAAATCTTATATAGGTATTAGACTTATAATTATTCGGCCTTGTATACTAATCTACAAAAGTAGAAATCTTATATAGGTATTAGACCACGCTAAAGTAATCTCAATGTTAATATCTACAAAAGTAGAAATCTTATATAGGTATTAGACCTCCTACAAATTCGCCAGTTTCTACATCGATCTACAAAAGTAGAAATCTTATATAGGTATTAGACAAAAGTCAGTTAGAAGAAGTATTAAATCTACAAAAGTAGAAATCTTATATAGGTATTAGACCTGTTAAAATGCCTCCTGGCACTCTATCTACAAAAGTAGAAATCTTATATAGGTATTAGACGTAGCTTAGTAGTGATATGCCGATAAATCTACAAAAGTAGAAATCTTATATAGGTATTAGACGTTGGTTCATATTATTTTACTAGATTAATCTACAAAAGTAGAAATCTTATATAGGTATTAGACCAAAGAGACAAAGCGTGGGCAGGTAAATCTACAAAAGTAGAAATCTTATATAGGTATTAGACAAAAGATGTGTACTGAATGTGCATACATCTACAAAAGTAGAAATCTTATATAGGTATTAGACACTCAAGGTGTAAAAAAACAATTATCAAAATCTACAAAAGTAGAAATCTTATATAGGTATTAGACAAGTATGCACCACTAGAGGTCATCATATCTACAAAAGTAGAAATCTTATATAGGTATTAGACTTTTGAACATAAGAGCCATCATCCTTATCTACAAAAGTAGAAATCTTATATAGGTATTAGACCAATCCAATAGACCTCCACATATCAAATCTACAAAAGTAGAAATCTTATATAGGTATTAGACCTCATTTCCTTGTGACTTCCCTCGTATCTACAAAAGTAGAAATCTTATATAGGTATTAGACACAAGAACTCTAAAAGGCATTAGACTAATCTACAAAAGTAGAAATCTTATATAGGTATTAGACCACCCATGTCACGACTCTTTTCAATATCTACAAAAGTAGAAATCTTATATAGGTATTAGACTTCCTGCCGGACTACTCATTGTCGAAATCTACAAAAGTAGAAATCTTATATAGGTATTAGACATCCACTCGCTCCAATAGTTGAGTTTATCTACAAAAGTAGAAATCTTATATAGGTATTAGACTTAAACGTTTTCATTTTGATTATTTATATCTACAAAAGTAGAAATCTTATATAGGTATTAGACACGAAAGGGAGATTCTGCTTCCGTCAAATCTACAAAAGTAGAAATCTTATATAGGTATTAGACTCTTGATTTGGCTTATCTAAGCCAGAAAGATGCAAATAGCGCGCTGTGGCGACTACGACTTTTTGGCTCAGATAAAGGATCGCGGTCATATAAAGACCGAGGTTTTTGTCTAATATCTGCACAAAGATTTACACCTTTTCAATTTTCAAAGAAATCCACAAAACTTATCCAAAAAATACTACGCTTTTTTCTTCCTGAACCGGATAGCCATATCTGACAATCTTCTTCTCGCAAGCCTCGCATATTCCATATATTATCACACTATCGTTATTTGTAAAAACTTTTTTGAAATTATGCTCTATTTCCGATTTTATATTTTCCAAAATCCGCTGACTGTTTTTGATTTCAAAAACCGAATATTGTAAACGTCTGCCATATTTTTTCAATACTGTTGAAAACTTTGTCCGAGTACTGTCGCTCTCAATGTCATACGAAACTATAAACATAAATTTTTGTAGAAAAAAATTATTTAATCTTGAAATTTGGAAATTCGCGACCCTCAATCATAAAAAAACGATAAAAATCTTTCACATAAACAAACATATCTTCTTTGTTGTTCATCAAAGTTTCCAAAAAAATCCGCACATATTTTTGTTGCTTTTCAAAACTCAAAACATATTTTCCGCCAATGTATTCAAAGTCATTTCTGTCTATTTGTCCAAGATTGTGAGCTTTCAAAAGTTGCTTGTCAATCAGGCAACGAAATGGTTCCATCACATCGCAAGCCAAAGATTTTCGCTGAAAAAACAATTTGTGATAAACACCCTTATAAGTATCAAAACCATAAAGACGAAGCAAAGATTCCATGAAATTAAACAAAAAGGTGTAGCCAATATCCAAAAGCACATTATTGATGTCATATTTTGTTCTCGGCATTCGTCTGCTCCAGTCTATAAGCTTGAAATATTCTGCAAAAAAATTCTTGCTGTAAATTCCTTCGATGCCAAGTAACTCCTGCTCGTTTTGTGCTTTAGCAATTTTTTCTTCCGCTTGCAAAAAAAGTTTTTCAAAATCAATTCCTTTATTTCGCTCTTTCATTAAAGCAAGTTGATTGGCAACTTTGTTTTGCACAATTTTTTTGGCAAGCTTAAAATCATTTTCAAATTTGTATTGCTTGTCCCGCAAAAGAAAATTACTCTCAAGACCAGCACCTATTTCGGCATAAGTTTGAAAATTGTTGCTCAAAAGAAAAAGAGCGATGCCATATTCCTTACACTTTTTGACCAAATTGCTGGTCATTGTAAAATTGCCGATAATAAAAACAGCAAAAACTTTCAAGCAAGAAATTCGATTGGTATTTCTGCCATCTTTTTTGTACAAGATATTATCATTTTGAAATTGCAAGCCATTTTCAACTCCATATTTGGCGTCAATGAACAAAATTTGTTTTTCTGAAAAATCAGGTAGCGACATCATGAATCACTGATTGCACAACTCGCAATAAATGCATTTGGCACATTTGTTGGGGTTAGCTTTTCTATTAAAATTTAACAAATCAAAATTTTCCATTTGCCTGATCATCTCTCCGAATCGAAACTCGTCAATGCCTTTGGGTTTTTCAATTTCATATCGCTTGTTATCCAAAAGAGAGTGCACGAAAAGTTTTTCAACTTTAAAGCCCATTTCTTCGAGACAAAACATTTGCGCCCAAAGTTGTAATTTGTATCCATCGTAAATTCTCTTAACCTTATTTTTTCTTTCAATCAAAAACCCTGTCTCTTGGTCAAAAATATCAATCTTCCCCATTAAATTGTATTTTGAAGAATAAACAGCCGTACCCTGTAAATATCTTTTGGCGGTTGAATAAACTCCTTTATCGATATTTTCGTGCTTCATTTTTCCTTCCGCTTGAGCTTTTTGATGATAGACTTTTTGACTATAATCCTCATAAAAACTGTGGAAATACAGCGACATCGGACAAAAAACAAAGTCATTGAGTTTTGAAATTTGAATATAGCTTTCCATAGAAATGAAAATAATTTTTACATAGCTAAAACAGCATACAATAACATAGTATGCTGTTTGGTGCAAGAAAAATTTTGAGTTATTTATGTTTTTTAGTTTTCTCCGTTGCTTTTCTGGAAGAAAAGATTGGAAGCATTTTTTGCCATTTATTTTTATCTGCAAGCCACAAATCCCATTCATCGTCGGAAATGAAAAGATTCAAATCTCGCGGATCAGTATTTGCTTTAATGTGTTCATTCATCAAGAATCCTTTTCGAGCAATATTGAATGCACCATTGGCATCACCAGAACTTGGCATTTCTACTTTTTCGCCTTTTTGTTCCTTGTCCCAATAAATACGAGAGTCAAAATGTTCTCCTTTTTCATTTCGGACTGGTGATTGAAGAAAATCACTATTTCTCTCGTCATCTTTTTCTCCTGTATTTCGGATTTGCTGTATTAAATCAATCGCAAAACGGAGAGATTCCCAAGCGGTGTTTTTTTTATTTATTTTTGTGAGTGCTAAATTTTCATCAACGATTTGAGAAAGCAAAGATTTTGTTTTATCAAAACCTTCAAAAATTTTATCAAACATTTCCACAACATCAATCTTATCTATTCGCCACTCGTTTTTTTCCTTTCCTCGCACGCCTCGGAAACGCTCAAGACTTTTTCCATCTTTCCCAGAATACAATTTCCAGATTTTTTCATGGAATGATTCACTGGTATTTTTATCAACAATTTGTTTTGCATACTCAAAAACATAATCCTTTCCATCAAAATAAATATCAGAAAAAGAGTTTACAATTTGTTCTTTTATATTTTCTTCCGAACCAGCTTTAAGATAAATACTCTTTCTCCATCCTGTCGCAGGATCAGTTTGCGAAGTATAGTTTGCCCGAGTATAGAGCATAATTCCCACTTGTTTTTTATTTTCAATATCTTGATAATTTTGTACCGGTGGGGTGAGCTGAAGTGCTCGCGTTACTGACCCAAGCTCTCCATTTTGCGCTGTTTTATCCACAAGAAAATTGAGTTTTTTGGCAAGAGCCAATTCAAATTTTTGATACACTGATTTTTCGATTTTTTGTCGTCCTCGCTTAAAACCTGTGTTGAGATCTTCAAGTACAATAAAAGCACTGTGCTTTACGGATAAATCAGCAATCAGCCGAACAACTTGCGAAATATACCCTTCTTTCAGTTCTTTGATTGTTCCAATTGTTTGCCAGTTTTTGCGGGCATAATCTCGATCCCCCGCCCGAGCTTCCAGAAGATCGTTATAGTCATAACAATCTTTAATTTCTATCAATTCTTTTCCATCTTTTCCGATTGTTCTTTTTTCCGCTTGCACGCTCCTTGGATTTCCGTCTTTATCAGTAAAAGGCAGATTTAAAGTCCCTTGATCAACTATTTCTCCTTTTTGATTTACAAGAGAAAAATAAGCAAGATGCTTTTCTCCGCGGTCGATGCCGAGGAAGTGGATAGAGTTATTATTACTTATTTTTTCGTTGATATTTATATTTACCTTAGGAAGTGCATATTTTGGGTTTGAATTTCCAATGGCTTTATAGTTGAGTTTAATTGGACAATGAAAAAAGAATTTTCCATTTTCTTCTGCAAATCTCTTATTTTCAATAACCCAAATTTTCTTTTCATATCCTTGTTTTATCTTTTTCTCTTTTATCGCCTGTTTTCGATAAAAAATCTCAGCACCGCCGTTAAGTTGAAAAGAGCTATCTTCTTTAAAAACAGCATCCCAATAAAGAGTTTGTAGATTTTTCTTTCCTATTGCTTTCTCTCCCAAATCCTTACTTGAAATTTGAAAAAGATACATTTCTCCAGTATTTGTATATTCTTCAACTTTTTCCCAATTTATGGCTTTAAATTCACAAACATAGCATTCTTTCAGCGTTTCTTGAATATCTTTATCAAAAGTTTTTTTGTCATTATACTGAGCATTGGCAATGTGGTCTAAAAGAGGATATTTTTTCACATATCGATCCTTTATAATTTTTTGAAGACAGAGGATGGATTTTTGATAATCTGTTTTTCCCATTTCCCCATAAGCCATTTTAAATTCACCAAGAAATCCCTTCCCTGCAAGAGTTTGAAATTTTAAATTTGCAAGAATCAATCTTCCACAATTATTCAATGGATTTTTATATACTTCAGATTCTTTTCCTTCATCTGTATTAAAAAGATTTTTCTTTTTTAGAATTCCTACATAATACAAACCATCTTTTTGTAATATAACAGCTCCTTTGTTTTTTTCTTGTCCATCGCTCCACCCACCGAGTAAACTTCCATTTTCAAAATTCAACTTCAATTTATTCTCTTTCGCAACATCTTGCGGTTTCTTCGTCAGATAGTTTCGTAGTGCATCGTACCACCTGAACCAATCAACCTCGATTTCTTTTTCATTCCCTTGCTCACGCAGTTTCGCTTCAAAAATCAGTGTCTTTACAGCATTGGAAAGAGCAGGATCCAAGGAAATCCCTTTTGTTTTTGATTCATTCACGTGAAAGTATTTAAACATCTGTATAACATTTTTCGCCAAATCCATCCATGCCTTTATTTTTTCTTTGGCTTCTGGTGTTTTGTAATCTGGAAAATTGCAAGCGCTATCTGCATCTTGCAAAAAATTTTTCATACCTTCTCGCATATCCACAAAAAGCAAGTCCAGAAGTGCTTTTCCGGGATTGTTCGCCTTTTTTATGATTTCCAACTTTGTGCTATCCTCCCAAATAGCTTTTCTAAAAAAACTTTCCCACCAATTTTCCCCAATAACGACTTTCTCAAAAATTTCAAAAAGTTTTGATATTTCAACGGCATCATTTATTTTTACCCTTTCTTCTCTTTTTTGTTCAAAAGATGCGACTGTTTTGTAATCTTTCGCATTCTGTTCTATAAATTGAACAATGCTCTGCCAACTGGCAAAATAATGGCTTGATAAGGAATTTATTGCTTTTTTTGACCAATAAATCCCATCATAATTTTCTCTTTTTTCGATATCAGCCAAAAAATCTTCGATAGTTTTAACAACTCCTTCCTCGTTACCTTGCTTGAAATATTTCTCCCCTGCTTTTTTTGCTAATTCCAAAACTTCTTCTACTGAAAATGGCTCAGCAATTTTTTCTTTATTTTCTACTGCCTCTACTTTTGTGTCATAAGTGAGAGCAAAAAAGAGGGCTTTTTTCTTTCCGCACCCTATTTGCTTGTAGAGGGTTTTAAATTTAGGCAAATCTTTAAAAGTTTTTTGATTTTTCGGTAGCTCATTTTCTTCGGCTCGCTTTGCTTGATTATAAAGATTGATAAGAGAATTATAATGTCCAATTTTTCGGTTATATTCCTCTATTTCTTTTTGGGAAAGGCACTGTGAAAAATAGGAAATATCGAAAATCTCTTCAGTAATTTCCAGTGCTTCTATCATTTTCCCACTTTCTGCATCTTTGATTTGAGTTATTTTATTTTCATTCTTTAAATACTTGTAGGCATTTTTATATTCTTCGCTTCTTTCAGTTTTTTCTATGGTTCCATCTTTTTTCTTTTTTATGATTGCATCAAATTGAATTGCATTGTCACAAAATTTGGGGAGATTTTCGTCAATAATTCGAGTAGCAATTTGAGAGGCTTTTCCTTCTGTTTTGTAGTAGTTTGCTCGGTTTTGATTGAAACCACCAAGATAAGTAAAAAACCCCTTGAATTTCTCAAGTGTGTTTTGGATTTTTTCATCATCAAAATAATTTTTTCGTATTATTTCTAAAATATCTTGGCATTCTAAAATAACAGCTCCTTTCGCCTCAGAGGAGCCTTTTTTCCATTTTAAATCTAAAGAAGAATATTCTTCCTTGAAGTATTTTTCTCCTGCTTCATAAGTTTTTCCTATTTTCTCTCGTAATCCCTTTTCTCCTTTATCATCTTCTTGTTTTTTGTATTTCTCAAAATACTCTGAAAAATCAATCTGCTTTGCTTCGCCATATTCAAGGCTTTGAGTGATAAAATCTTCATGAAGCTTATCTAAGACTGGTTTGAGGGTTTGATAGGCATCTTCAATGTTTTGATCCTTTAGAAAAGTTTGCATATCCTTATCATATTGTAAGTTTTCTCGCATATTTTCGAGTGTCTTGCCTATTGGTTTTAATTCAAACCGCAAAGTTTTAGAAAGACCATATTGATTAGTGAACTGCGAAAATGCTTTTGACATATTTTTATTTATAAAAAAAGATTATAATTCACTTATATCATACCCCTATCTCAACCCCTTTGCAAAGCAAACAATAACTTCACTCTCCTCTTTTTCAAGTATAATTATACTTGAATTATACCTATTGCTATCTTCTGGCTTATAAAAAGCAAAAAATCCCGCTTTCACGGGATTTTTAAAAGCTAAATTTTCTGAAATACTATTTCTTCAAAGCCACTTTTTTGACAGCAGCGTTAAGTCTGGATTTCTTGCGAGCGGCGGTGTTTTTCTTAAGGACTTTCTTTTGCACAGCCTTATCAATCGCTTTAATCGCAGCCTTAAGGGAAACTTGCGCATCCTCAACCTTGCCAGCAGCTAGCGATTCTTTCGTATTTTTAACGGCGCTGCGGAAAACTCCTTTAATTTTCTTATTTTTAATGGTTTTTCGAGCGGTTACCCGCATGTATTTTTTTGCAGATGTTTTGATTGGCACGTTCGTAGTTGTGACTCGGCTTCTTCCTGAGAGCATTAGGAAAACGCGAGTTCGATAA
>CAILTR010000031.1 GCA_903837175.1 uncultured bacterium | reverse complement strand
TTAAGTCTTGATCCATATAATTTTTAAAATTTGAAGTTAGATTTTAGATTCTAGATGGCAGATTCTAGATACTTATCACATGCTTTTCTGTCATCTTGAGCGTAGTTTCTCCCGCCTTAGGCGGGAGAAACGAAGTCGAAAGATCTGAGCCCAGATTCTTCGATTACGTTCTTCCTCCTTATGGTCGGATTCACTTCACTCAGAATGACATAATAAGATTATTCTAATTCTACCAAAAATCACCTCTTTTGTCAACATTTTTGATAAATAATTTTAATTTTGCATTTTATAAGCCTTTTAAAGGCATATACATGTAAATAACTATTGATAATTTTATCGAAATGTTGTATATTTTTTTGTTATGGCTTAGCTCAATCAAATAGATTTTGTAAGACCTGATTTCGAAACATTTAATATTTTTAAATTAAAATTTATGAAGAAATTAATCAAAAATGCTGTAAAAATGGCTGAAGCAAAGCAAACTGGCGTGTATTTTTTAAACACAACCCAGGAATTAAAAGATTTTTATTTGGGTGGTCTTTCAAGGTATAAAAAATGGAAAGCTATTGCGAGCATAGAGAACTGGCTGCCTGTCGATGATGTTTTCTTACAAGATTTCAGACGGGAACTCGATAGACGAAAGATTAAAACTAAAATCATCTTCAAAGAATCTGGGCTTAAACATGAACCGGAAGGCTTGAAATACAGACATATCAAGATTGTTCCGGATTCATATAAATTTAAAAGCAGTGTGGATATTCTTGAGGACAAACTTTTAATTATGAGTCCAAAATTAAAAGTAAGGGGATTGGTTATTGAAATTGAACCAATGCTCGATATTTTTAATGATATTTTTGATTTGCTTTGGGAAACCCTTCCTGAAGTGAAAAAATAGCCATGAGAAAAATTTACGGAGGAAAAAATTGGTCAAAACTTTGGGCAAAATTGGAACAAACTGGAAATATTGGCATTGATTATTGCATAAATCCAATTTTGTATCCCAAGATTTGTGATCAATTAAATAAAATTGAAAATGCGAGCGTCATTGACTTTGGAGCGGGAACAAATATTTTAGCTGTTCAATTTTTATTTGGCTATGAAAAAAACATTACGGCATTGAATTTATGTAAGAACCTTGATAACGCCCGAGAAAACGTGAAAGTTTTCACTGGAATTGAACAATCTCTCAGTCTTGTTAAGGAAGCAAAAAAATATCACAGAGATATGGGATTTTCAGATAAAATAGCGATCCAAAGAATGCTACTTGTCAACAAAAACGAACTGCAATTCGACAATAAATCTGTTGACTTGGCCATTTCCCGGCAGTTTCTGATGCATTTATCAATAAAGGATTTGGACTTTCATTTTAATGAAGTAGCTCGTATTTTGAAAAAAGATGGAAAATATGTTTTTACAATCCTTAACCCTATTTATGAACTGAGAAAATACCGTGAGAACAAAGGAAATAAGAAGCTGGAAAATGGTCAACGATATTCATTTGTTCATGGAAAAATCGGAGAAAATGGTAGCTTTTATCATTATTTCAAAACAATAGAACAATATGAAAAAATTTTTGAGAAAAATTTTCAAATAATTGATAAAAAGAAATGTTTTCCTATAAATAATAACTTTAAAAAAACTCACGCAAGATATTATTGGCAAGATTGTCCAATGGCATTTGTGTACGAACTTAAAAAAATATGAACATCAACGAACTTAAAAAGAAATCTGGAGCTAATTTTTTTGCTTCTGTTCTGGGAAAATCAACAATGGATTCAAAATCGCAGGGTTACAAACTGTTGCAAAATTGCGTTCGCTTGTTGGTGAATGAAGGTTTTGGAATTATTCATGGCGGGTACGCTGGTGGGGCAATGTCTGCTGCTAGCGACGCTGCAAACGAAGAAATATTAAAATTAAATCTGCCTTCGGAAATAAACATTGGTGTCCCGCAAGCTCAACACGATGGCTTATGGGATAGAGTAGAGAGCGCTGTTTTTGTTGATGCGGCTAATGATATCTATGATCGTCTCCGAGCGGTGGTTAGCGGCGATATCGCTTTGGTTGCTTCACGTGGCGGTGATGGCACTGAGTTGGAGGAAAATATTATTTTTCATGAAAATGTTATCCGAATGGGTATGCAAGATGGTGGCAAAGAAACTAAAAAACCGACACCAATGATTTTTTTGTGTTTACCTGGGGACACTGACTGGGAAACGCTAATTCGCAGCAAAATGTCAATCTTAGACACTTCAGTGAAATTGCCAGAAGAATATGATTGGATTTATTTTGTCAGTTCAATTGAAACTTTTTCTGAGGTTGTAAATAAACTAAAAAATACTTATCTCAATTAACAGCCAACTGCATCCTACGAAGTTTTTATTTCTTCAACAATTGCAAAACCAAGCGAATCATCCGCTCTTTATTCTTGGGGTCACTTTCAGCGATAAAAAGGGTGATTGCGGTTAAGGTGGGTGGGGTGATTTTCGTACGATCCAAAATTCCAGCTCGATGCAGAAACCAAACAAAAGCATATGCCCCACTTCTTTTGTTGCCATCGACAAAAGGATGGTTCTTAACCACAAAATACAGCAAATGGGCAGCTTTTTCCTCAATCGTTGGATATAGCGCCTTGCCACCAAAAGTTTGCGAAACATTGCCCACAATGCCTGCCAAATTTCCAACTCCCCTTTCAGTTCCGAACAATTCTGTAGCTTCCCCTTTTTTAACAAGTGCTTGTTTAAAATCAACCAAGGCTTCTCCCAGTTTCTCGTTAGTAATAGCTACTTTCCTTTTCGTGCTTCCTTTTTCCACGAGCTTGCCCTTGTCATAGGCATCCAGAGAAAGCCAAGTGTCAGCAAAAGCAGAAATCAATTCCAACACATTTTCGTTATCGATGACTTGCCCTTTCGGCAAAAGTTTTTTAATATTCTCCAGTGCCTGCTGAAATTCAGCGTAATTATGTTTGACCACTTTTGGGTTGATACTAAAACCCTTAGTGATATGCTGACGCAAAACCTTGGTTGCCCAAATACGAAAAATTGTGGCTTGTTTTGAATTAACTCTATAGCCGACAGATAGTATTACATCCAAATTAAAATACTCTATTTCACGAATAACGCTTCTACTCCCCTCTTTTTGAACTGTTGCAATTTTTGCAACAGTTGCTTTTTCATTTAGCTCCTCAGAATTAAAAACATTCTTAATGTGCCTAGAAATGCCCGACTTATCCACTCCAAAAACATCCGCAATTTGTTGCAGACTTGCCCAGATAGTTTCTTTTTTAAAATCACCTTTCAGCTCAATTGCGCCATTTTTAGCCTGGAAAATCACAATTTCTTTTGGTTTTTTGTTTGACATATGTTTTTTTAAAGCTTAGAGCCTGCTGTAAATTTCATGTCGAGATGAAATTTGAAAATTTCGAGCGAAAAGCCTGAAAATCGAGAAGGGCTATTGAGATAACCCGACGAGATTTGAAGGTTTTGCAGCCGGAATTTTCAGATTTCAGCCGACAAGCATGTTTTTTATTTTATACAAGCGGTGAAATTTACAGCAGGCTCTCATAATGATATTCTATCACTAAGTCAAAAGCATGTCAAATTTTTCAACTCGGCATCACGCCAAATTAATTAAAACACTGCCTGTTGCAAGGAGGTTTAGCCTCCCTAATGGAGGCTCAACCTCCA
>CAILTR010000030.1 GCA_903837175.1 uncultured bacterium | reverse complement strand
TGATTTAGTGAGCGTAGAAAATATTTTTTGGCAGGAGGTGGCCGGGCGGATTGCGCTTTTTAATTTATATAAAGAAGCGCTTCGCAATCGAAACCTTAAACATGTCGATATCTATGCGCCGCAAGCCGTGCTGGCCCTTTTCCACGATTATCTAGAAAAAGGTTTTTACGCTAAACAATTGCGAGATGCTTATAGCGACGAAGAAATTTTGCTGGCAGCCAAAAGTATTGATGCTAAATTGGATTTGGAATATGGTTATACTACCATTTTATCTCTGCAAAAACGCTATTTACTAAATCCCAACAAGGTCATTAAGGAGCTGCCCCAGGAGATGTATTTTTTTGTGGGTTTATTTTTGGCGATGCCGGAACCAAAAGAAACTCGCGTAGCAACTGCCGTCCAAATGTATTTAGCTTGCGCCCAACAGAAAATTTCCCTGGCCACCCCATCTCTGATGAATGCGCGCACAACTTTTCACCAACTTTCAAGTTGTTTCAAATTGAATGTGGACGATGATCTACGCGCAATTTATCATGCTTTTGAAAACATCGCGCAGATTTCTAAATTTGGGGGCGGAGTCGGAGTTTATCTTGGTAACATTCGCGCCCGCGGTAGTTTTATCCGCGGCGTGGCAGGCGTTTCTGGTGGGGTTAATCCCTGGGTAAAAGTTATTAATGATACTGCCGTTTCAGTTAATCAACTCGGGGCTCGCATTGGTTCAGTTTCGGTGACGCTCGACATTTGGCATTTGGACATCTATGATTTTTTAGATTTACAAACCGAAACTGGCGATATCCGGTCGAAGGCTTTTGATATTTTTCCAGCCGTTTCAATTCCAGATCTTTTTATGCAAAGGCTAGAGGCCGACGCGGAAATTACCTTGTTTGATCCTTATGAAGTTAAAAAATTATACGGCAAAGCTTTGCAAGATACTTTCGGGAAAGAATTTGAAGCTTTTTATGTGGCGTTGGAAAAAGATGAGCGGCTCACGATGAAAAAAACCGTTTTGGCTAAAGAGCTTTTTAAGAAATTTTTGAAAGTGGTGGTTGAAACTGGCATGCCTTACGTATTTTTCCGCGATACTGTCAATCGGCTTAACCCCAATAAACACGCAGGCAATATTTATTCTTCCCAGCTTTGTACGGAAATTTGTCAAAACACTTCCGCTTCAAAATTTATCGAAGAAACTTTAGAAGATGGAAAAATTTTAATTAAGTATGAGCCAGGTGATACAGTGGTTTGTAATTTAGCTTCGATTAACGTGGCCAAAGTTAACCAACCGGAAATGATTGAAAAAATTATTCCAATTGCGATGCGAATGCTTGATAATGTCATCACGCTTAATTATTATCCCATCGAAGAAGCTCGCCGGACGGCCCTGCGTTATCGCAGTGTGGGCTTGGGCTACCTTGGTTTGGCGGAATATTTAGCGACCCAAAAAATTGCCTACGACAGTCAGCAAGCACGGACAGTGGTGGATGAACTCTTTTCGCAGTACGGCCTGGCAACTTATCGCGCCTCCGTTGATTTGGCCAAAGAGCGAGGAGCGTATCCGCTTTACAAGGGCAGTGAATATGAGAAGGGAAAAATTCTAGGTCGGGAAGTGGCGTGGTTTTTGGAAAACACGAAGGATGGCGAAAAATGGGCTAAGCTTTTTGCGGATATGAAAGTTTCCGGGGTGCGCTTCGCTTATCACACTGCGCCGGCGCCAAACACTTCGACGGCTGGCGTAGTTGGTACCACGGCGGCGTTGCTGCCGATTTATAAAAAGTTTTTTGTGGAAACCAATTTATCAGCTTTGACTGTCCGCGTAGCGCCAAAGCTGGATAAAGAGAATTTTTGGTTTTATAAAGAATACATTAACATGGATATGAATGAGGTAATTGAGATGATGGCAGTGCTTTATAAATGGGTAGACCAATCGATTTCTTTTGAATGGATGATTGATCCTTCCAAGACTAGTCCGGCGCAACTGTATGAATATTATGTGAAAACTTGGAGAAGCGAGATTAAGACTGTTTATTACGTGCGCAGTCTTTCAGGCGAAATCAAAGATAATTGCGTTAGTTGCAGCGGCTAAAACAGTAATCAGTAACTAGTAATCGGTAACTAATAAGGTGCCAATTGTTCCAAATGTTGTAACTGTTTTTAGTTGTTTTTTCTAAAAGCATCTGTGTGACTAAATGATTGGGTATTTATTCGTACATTCGTATAATTCGTAATTCGTAGAGAAACAATATGGAAAATAAAATGAAAATGAATTTAATGTTTAATCCGGAAGGTAATGATGACGTTTCGGCTAGGACGATTATTAAAGGTCAAACTACGGGCTTGTTTAATCTTAACGTGGTGAAATATTCTTGGGCCAAATCACTTTACCAAGTGATGATTGGAAATTTTTGGGTGCCGGAAAAAGTTTCCGGGCTCAAAGATGATGCTAGGATGTTTCACAGCGAGCTTTCGCCAGAGGAACAACGAGCCTATAAAGGAATTTTGTCTTTTTTAATTTTTTTAGATTCAATTCAAACCGTTAACTTACCGCATCTTTCTGACTACATCACTTCGCCAGAAGTCAATTTAATTTTAGCCATTCAGGCTTATCAGGAAGCGATCCATTCGCAGTCGTATGCCACGATTTTGGAAACCGTAGTAGATAGTAAAGAACGCGACGAAATTTATTATTTTTGGCGCAGTGACGCTACTTTGCTTGAGCGAAATAAATACATTGGGCAAATCTATGAAAAATTTTTGCAAACACCTTCGGATGAAAATTTTTTTCGAGCGGTCGTCGCCAACTTTTTATTAGAATCAATTTATTTTTACAATGGCTTTGCTTTTTTCGATACCTTGGTGGACAAAATGAAAATGCTAGCTACGGGCAGAGTAATTGCTTATATCCGTCGAGATGAACTGACGCACATCACAATTTTTGCTAACATGATCAGGGAAATTCGCAGTGAATTCCCGGAAATTTATAGTGAAGAAATTATTAAAGAGATGATGGAAGTGGCGGTGACTCAAGAAATTCAATGGAGTAACCATATTTTAGGTAACAAAATTATCGGGATGAATGGTCAAACTACTCAGGAATACACTAAGTGGCTGGCTAATAATCGCTTGGCAATGTTGGGGATTGGGCCACTTTTCCCTGAGGTGGTGACTAACCCTTATAAACATTTGGATCGTTTGCAGGATGCTAACGGGGATAAAAGTAATTTTCTAGAAGGTACGGTAGTTAATTATACGCAATCCAGTAGTATGAATGGTAGTTGGGATTTTTAAATGCTTAAAATTACAACTAGCTTGGAATAAGCAGGGAATAAGATATTTTAAGTATAGATAAGGTAAATGCTAAGTCCTGCTAAATGGGTCTAGTAACTTTCAAATATATTTTTAAGGTGCTATACTAACTTATGTAATTTTTAAAAATAAAAAAAATGAAAGATACTAGGAAAGTGTTAGCCCTACTGATAATTATTGTGGCGGTGGGTGGTTTTATCCTTTTTCGTAATACGGGCGCTAGCTTAACTGGCTTAAAGGCTAGTCAACTAGCAGATGAAGCAAAAAAAGCTGAACTGGATAAGATTATCGGAAACTCTACCGTGGTTGCAAATAATGCGGTTAATAATACTAATAATGCTAATAATAAAACTAACAACGCTAATAAACCTAATAATAAAATTATGAAACTAGAAGTTAAAACAACCCAAGAAGGTACGGGTGAGCGCGTAGTAAAAAATGGCGATCAAATCTCAATGTTGTACACTGGTAAATTCTTGGATGGTACCGTCTTTGATTCAACGGAAAAGCATGGCGGGAAACCTTTTGATTTTACAATCGGACAAGGAATGGTGATCAAAGGTTGGGACCAAGGAATTTTAGGAATGAAAGTTGGCGAAAAAAGAACTTTAATGATTCCTTTTGATTTAGCTTATGGAGCTCAAGGTTACGCTAGTATTCCACCAAGCGCAGATTTGATTTTCGATATTGAACTAGTTGCTTTTAAATAAAGGTTTGGTTTTTCGGAATATTTCTCGAAAATTAATTCCCAGTCTTAGCTTGACATTCCGGCGATATTCCTGTATACTGGGTTTAATTGTAAGTGTCTTACTGGTTTTCGCCTTTGTGGCTGAAATTAAGAGAGGAGGTCGCCTTACAAAGTGTAATTAGAACAAAGCGAAAACTATGGCAACAAAACTATACGTTGGAGGACTTCCTTACTCAACTTCGGAAGACCAACTAAGAGATCTTTTTGCTCAAGCAGGAACCGTTACCTCAGCTACCATTATCATGGACAAAATGACTGGTCGCTCAAAAGGTTTCGGATTT
This sequence comes from uncultured bacterium, assembly GCA_903837175.1. Classification (GTDB taxonomy): domain Bacteria; phylum Patescibacteriota; class Minisyncoccia; order Moranbacterales; family GWC2-37-73; genus CAIPMZ01. The sequence continues at coordinate 24,152 of CAILTR010000030.1, read as the reverse complement.
GTTGAATTGTCTTCTGATTCAGAAGCACAAGCAGCAATCGAAATGTTTGACAAAAAAGAGTACGAAGGTCGTACTTTGACTGTAAATGAAGCTCGCCCAATGGAAGCTCGTCCTCCACGACGTGATTTCAATGGTGGTGGTAACCAAGGTGGTTACGGAAGCCGAAACAACTACTAGTAATAGTCGTTGAAGTAGATCTGCCTCATCGGCAGATAAAACCTAAAAACACTCCGCTTGCGGGGTGTTTTTTTGTACACTGTGGTATACTTAATTAGATGAAAAAAGAAACGCAAACAGAAAAAAATAGCTTTGCAACTAAAACCGACGAGGAGTTGGTTGCTTTAACCTTGGAAAAACCTGAGGTCTACGCTTTTTTAGTCGAGCGTTTTGAAGAAAAGTTATTGCGCTATATTATGCGAATTTCTCGGTCAACCAAGGAAGATGGAGAAGATCTTTTGCAGGAAGTTTTTTTAAGCGCTTATAAAAATCTCAATGATTTTGATCAGGATTTAAAATTTTCCTCTTGGATTTATCGGATTACGCACAATAAGGTCATTAGTCATTTCCGCAAAGTTACGGCCAGGCCAAAGACGACGACTTACGAAGGAGATTCAAATTTACTCAATATTTTAGCTAGCGACGAAGATATTGCTCGCAATCTTGAGCGAAAATATACTGCCCAGGAAGTAAAGGAGCTTTTGGAAAAATTGGATGAACGTTATCGGGAAGTGTTAGTCCTAAAATTTTTGGAGGAAAAGGATTATAAAGAAATTTCCGATATTCTCGAAAAGCCAATGGGGACAGTCGCTACGCTAATTAGTCGAGCCAAGAGTCAATTCAAAGAAAAAATGCTGGAGGGGAGTAGTAATAGACAATAACCAATGATCAATAATCAATAATCAATAACTGGCAATCAGAGGTAGTTGTGCTAAATGTTCTAGCTGTTGTAATTGTTTTTATGTCAGTGTGTTTGTATGTTTAGATGTTTAAATGATTATATGATTATATGTTTAAATGAACTTATATGACAAAAATTAGTGAAAATATTTTGAAGACGATTGCGGAAACCAGGGTTAAACCTGAGCCAAAATGGAAATTTTTGGTGAGGAATTGGTCGACTTTAATTTTGTTTGGCTTGTCACTGCTGATTGGAGCGCTGTCCTTTGCGGTGATGCTGGATATTATAGTGCGGCATGATTGGGATATTTATTTTTATTTGCATAAAACTTTTTTGCAATATACGCTCCTCTCGCTACCTTATGTTTGGATGCTCCTACTGGCGCTTTTTGCAGGGGTGGCTTATTATGATTTCATCCATATTCGGGGTTGGTATCGTCATCGGGTTTATTTAGTCGTCCTAGCGTCTATTTTTTTGAGTGTTGGCTGCGGTATCGTTTTTTTCTTGGCTGGTTTTGGTAAAATAATTGATCGCGCGTTGACCAAAAATATTCCAGCCTATGGGCTGGTGAAAGTTAATAAAGAAGAGCTCTGGAATCATCCCGATGATGGCTTATTGGGTGGGGAAATTATTGAAGTAAAAAATGAAAACGAATTTGTTTTGGAGGATGCGACTGGCAAGCAATGGGATATTCAAGATGCTGAGGCTAAATTAAACAGCATTGATATTAATCAAGGCGAAAATATCGAAATTATTGGTAGCCGAGAAAGTGCAGATAAATTTGTCGCCAAAAAAATCCGCGAGGCTGACAGTGAAAAAGAAGATGAGTTTATCAAGAAAAGAGAAGCTATGCAAAGCAAAAAAGTTTTAGAGCTAAAAAAGGAAAATAAGGATAGCGAAAAAAATGAAAAAAGTGGTGAAGCTGAAAGAAGTGAATAATGCATAATTAATTAAAACGCTGTTAATTTTAAGGAGGCTACGCCCCTAACTGCTGCTACCATGAATTAAGTTAAGCTAGTATAAGAAAAAACTCCCGATTGCTTCGGGAGTTTTTTGATAAGTAAGCTGTTAGTCGTTTGCTTTCTGGTGTATAATTAGTATAAGTGCTTTAGCTATTTCGCTTGCTGAAATTTCATTTTAAACTTTAAATTTCAAACTTAAAACTTTTTTAAATATGCTTTGGATTCTGCTAACAATTAGTGCTTATCTTTTCGGCGCGGTGGCCAACATTTTGGACAAGTTTTTATTGGGTTCGAAACGCTTTTCTTCAGCGCCGGTCTACGCTTTTTACGTGGGCGTATTTAGTTTGTGGGCACTGTTTTTTGCGCCGTTTGGCCTTCGCATGCCGAACGCTTCGGGGCTAACTCTTTGCCTATTGAGCGGGGCGATTTTTTTATTTGGAATCTTGCTGCTTTATTTTGCGATCGGCCGGGCGCAGGCTAGTCGGGTAGTGCCAGTAGTGGGAGCGGTTTTGCCATTGGCGACTTTTTTAATTTCACTTCCTTTTAAAACTGAAACTCTAAGTCTCTTTCAAATTTTAGGAATCCTATTGCTAATTTTTGGGGGGCTCCTTATTTCTTTTGACTTGCCACTTCGTTTGGGCAAGAAAAAGTTTTTCAGCGGTTTTCTTTATGCTATTGGGGCGGGAATTTTATTGGCAATGGCTTACGTGCTTTTTAAATATTTATCGCAGAATGTTTTCGGATATCTATCTGCAAAGGAAAATTTCGTGACTTGGTATGTCTGGACGAGAGTGGGGGGCTTTGTGGGTACGTTGGGACTGCTACTTGTGCCAACTTGGCGCCAAGATATTTTCAAAAGTTTTCATACTCACCGCAAAAACAAAAAAGAGGCGCTGGGCACGGGGGCAATTTTTGTGGGCAATAAAATTGTCGGCGGGCTTAGCGCGCTACTGCTTAATCTTGCCTTCACGCTTGGAAGCGTTACCTTGATTAATGCCCTAGTTTCAATTCAATACGTTTTTGTGTTAATATTAGCTTGGTATTTTTCAAAAAATTATCACAAGATTTTTTCAGAAAAATTGTCTTTTTGGGATTGGGCACAAAAACTTATCGCTGTTGGGATAATTGCGGTGGGAATATTTTTAATAAAATAGTTTTTTAATATAAATTTCGCTCGCATACGTTTTTCTTTTTATCCCAGCGAAAAAAGAAAAAGTATGCTTACTCAAAATAAATGAAAATAAAAAAGAAAATAAAATCAAATAGGACGAATCTGACAGATAAACCAGCTAAATTTCAGGGACTTAAAAAATTTTTGAAATTGCTTGGTCTTTTTTTAGGCTCAATTTTGCTGGTGATTTTACTCTTCTTTGGCTGGATTAATTTACCGGTTAAGGAAATTTCTGCGCCGGTTAAGATTGGCACAACCTTTTCTTTGCGTTACGCCCAGGATATCGGGCTAGATTGGCGTCAGGCCTATGTGGCGATGTTGGATGATTTGAAAATTAAGTATATCCGCTTGCCAGTATATTGGGATAAAGTTGAACTTAGCGAGGGGCAATATGATTTTACTGATCTTGATTGGCAACTTGAGCAGGCTAAGCAGCGAGAGGCTCAAGTTATCTTAGCCTTCGGTCAAAAAACGCCAAGGTGGCCTGAATGTTTTATTCCGCAGTGGATTGGTAATAATGACGCTAAACGAAAAGAGCGCTTACTAGCTTTTGAAAAAGTGATTGTAGAAAGATATAAAAATAATCATCCGGAAATTATTCGTTGGCAAGTTGAAAATGAACCCTTTTTGGATTTTGGAGTTTGTCCGCCAATTGATCCAGCGCTGGTAGATAGCGAGGTCGCTTTAGTGCGTAGCCTAGATTCGACTAAGCCGATTATGCTTACGGATGGCGGAGAAGCGACGCTTTGGATTGCCGCAGCCAAACGAGCGGATATTTTTGGCTCAACGATGTATCGGGAGGTAATTAGCCCGCGCTTTGGTTATTGGAAATATCCCTTGGGGCCAAACTTCTTTAAAGCTAAACGACTTTTAATTAAATTATTTGCCCATCAAAATAACGCGATCGTGATTGAACTCCAAGGTGAGCCTTGGGTTCGCGGTTGGACAACTTCAGCGCCAATGGAAACTCAGCTGGCTTCAATGAATGCGGAAAAATTAGCCGACAATGTCGCTTTTGCTAAAAAAACTGAAATGAAAGAAATCTATATTTGGGGCGTGGAATGGTGGTATTGGCTAAAAACTCAACAATATAATCCAACCCTTTGGGATCAGGCGAAAAAAATTGTGCAGGAAAATCAACTTTAATATGGATAAAAATAAAAATTCAGCTTTTTTGATTTTTCTGGCGGTGGTTGTTTTTTTATTGGCGGGTTTTATTTTTTCCCGGCAATTTTTCCCGGCAATTTTTAAAACGAAGGGGGCAATAAATCAAACGCAGTCAGTCGGTCTTACGCAAGCAGTTGAGCTAAGTTTTTCTTTTCCAGTTGATTCGGTGACGGTTGCAAAAAAACTAACTATTTCTCCCGCGACGGAGCTTTTCACTAGTTGGAGCAAAGATCGCAAAACTTTAAAAATAAGTCCGCTTAAATTTTGGGATCCTCAAACGACGTATCAAATTTCAATCACGGGTGGTGAAAATATTTTTCATTTAAGATTTAATCAGGAGTTAGCTTTTTCGACTCAGCCGTATCCGAAAATAAAATCCTTGCTTCCAATCGAAGGAGAAAAAAATGTCGCTATCGATATTGAAGAACCAATTATGGCTGACTTCGATTCTTCGCTAGAAGATTACAATGTAAAATTTGAAGTTGAACCAGCTTTGGATTTAGCTTATCAATTAAATCCTGAGAAAAATAAGATTAAACTGTTGGCTAAAGATAATTTTGCTTGGCAGACTCAGTATAAAATTGGAGTTTTCCTGAAATATAAAAAACAGTCAAGCGACCAATATTTAAAAGTTGGGCAAACTTCCTTTGAGACAGCCCAACCGCCACCGACCCAGTGGGATAAGGATCCGGCAATTTTATTGGCTCAGGCCGAGAAATACACAAGTCCCTTGATTGCAACCGGAAAGTATATTGACGTTAGTTTGAAATATCAAGTGATGGTTATTTTCGAAGATGGCCAAGCGCTTAATTCCTATCGAATTTCTTCTGGTAAACGAGGGCTGGAAACGCCACTGGGTCAATTTAAGATTGAGAATAAAAGTCCCCGGGCTTGGTCGGCGAAATACGGTCTTTTTATGCCAAACTGGATGGCAATCGTGCCTTCTGGAAAAGTCGGTATTCATGAGCTCCCAGTTTGGCCAGGTGGCTATCAAGAGGGGGCAAGTCATCTTGGCATCCCAGTTTCGCATGGTTGCATTCGTTTGGGTTCTGAACCAGCTAAAAGGGTTTATGCCTGGGCTGAAATTGGGACGCCGGTGGTAGTGCATGAATAATTGGGCAGTCTTTGATTTGCTCGTAGGGTGTTGTATAATTGAATTAATAACTTAAATAGTTCTAAAATAAAAAAATGCTAGAAACTAAAAAGATCGCTATTTTTGATATTGATGGAACGATTTTTCGGAAAAATTTACAGTTTGAACTTATTAATGAACTTTCTTGGATGAATATTTTTCCACGCAAGGTGCGCGATCAAATCGTGGCGCTGTATACGAGTTGGCTTGATCATAAAGGCACTTACGAACAGTATCGCAGTGGGCTGGTTGATTTGTACGAAAAAAATATTACTGGTTGTAGCTTGCAGGATGTTCAGCGGGCAAGTAAAATTGTAATTTCTTTTCATCAAAATAGAACTTATATTTTTGCAGAACAGATTATTGCTAAGCTGCGTAAAGAGGGTTATCATTTAATCGCTATTTCTGGTTCACCAATCGAGGTAGTTAAGGAATTTAACGCTTCCCATTTAAGATTTGATGCAGTTTTTGGAAGCGTGTATGAACTTGATAAGAGGAATCTATATACTGGCAAATCACTCTATGAGCCAGTTGAAGACAAGGGTAATGTATTAAAGCAATATATTTACGAACATAACTTAACCCTTAAAGGTTCCTATGGAATGGGTGATACTGAATCGGATGCCAGCTTTTTGGAGCTTGTCGAAAATCCGATTGCCTTTAATCCTAATAATAATCTCAAGGAATTAGCTCAGCAAAAGGGTTGGAAGATTGTGGTCGAAAAGAAAGATGTGGTTTATGATATGACGACGCAGTGCTTAAATGAGAAATATAATTTTTAAATCAGTAAACAGGTCGCAAAATAATTAGCGAAGACCGTTTGCTAAAAAGCTATGAGCTCAATAACCCTGACTTTTATTATAGTTTGTTTATTTATTTTTTATGTTTTAGTTAAGCTGCTGACCCAATCTTTTGCAGATTTTTTGGATAAAGGAGCCAAGACGACTTTATGGATCTGGCTTCCCTTTAAAGCCTTCCAAAGATTATGGAAAGAATTTAGAGAAAAGAAAATGTAGTAGCTAATAAAAAAAATCCGCCTTGAGCGGATTTTTTTTAGCGTGTAATTACTAGGAAGAAACTATTTAACGTTTTCAACTAGTTTTTCAAAGACAGCTGGATTTTCAACCGCCATTTGAGAAAGTACCTTGCGGTCGATCTCAATGTTTTTATCTTTTAAGGTTGCAATGAATTTGCTGTAAGTAAGTCCTAAGAGACGAACAGCATTATTAAGTCGGACAATCCAAAGACTGCGGTTAGTTCGTTTCTTCGTGCGACGATCTCGGTAAGCATATTTTCCAGCCTTCATCACAGCTTCCTTAGCTGCAACGTAATTCTTACTTCGTCTCCAGCGAAAACCTTTCGCCATTTCCAGTACATTTTTTCTTCTTTTTGAGGCGGCCATCCCGCGTTTTACTCGTCCCATATATTTTTACTGATTTTACACGGATCATTAACGGATTTTCGCAAATCACGGATATCCGTGATCAGTGTGAATCAGTTCTTCATCAGTGCCTATCTGTTAATTATAATTATTTCCCGATTGCGTAAGGTAGGGCAGCAACAATGTTTTTTTCATCGGTTGAAAACATGCGCTGATCCTTCTTCTTGGCTCGTCCAACTGCTCCAGTTTCCTTGGAATTATAATGGTTCTGGCCAGTTGAGCGTCGGAGAACTTTCTTATTCTTCGTTATTTTAACTTTTTTCACAACTGACTTGTTCGTCTTCATCTTGGGCATATGATTTTCATGAAACATGGAACATGGAACATGGAGCAATAAATCAATTCTTTTTGAATTTACTTCCTATGAAATTCTATGTTATATGTTTTGTGTTATGTGATATGTTATTGATTATTCTTTGATCTCTGCTGGGGCAATGGTGACGTTGAATCCTCCGGGAAATCGCTTGATAGGATCTTCAATCTTATGGGGAGCAGTGATGCCGGCCACAAAATCTTGTAAATTTTTTCTAGCTAAATCTTGGTGAGCTTTTTCGCGTCCTTTTAAAACAATGTCAATTTTAACTTTATCACCTTGTTTTAAAAACTTATCCGATTGCGCTTTCTTAAATTCCAAATCGTGACTATCGGTTCGCAGTCCAATGCGCACACCTTTGATTTCAACTTTTTTCTGCTTGGCTTTCGCTACACGGATTTGTTTGGATTGTTGGTAAAGGTGTTTCCCGTAATCCATAATCCGGCAAACGGGGGGATTGGCTTTTGGCGAAACTTCAACTAAATCCAAAACTTGTTCTTTCGCCAGTAGTAAGGCTTCGCTCGTCAGCATCTCTCCGAGTTGAACGCCACTGCCATCAATTAAAAAGACCTTAGGTATTCGGATGGCCTCATTGATTCGCAATTGCGCGGGACCAGTTTGTTGTCTAGGTTTAAAACGGAATCTTTTTCTAATGGCTTTATGAAATCATTTTGGCATTCTTACTAGAAGAGTATCGCGTGATTTTTGGGTTTTATTGGATAAATACGGATAATAATTTTCAATGATCAATTTTCATTAAATGATCAATGAATAAAATTTTCAAACATTAAAACATTGAAAATTTTTAAATTGATTGTAAATTGAAAATTGTAAATTGAAAATTTTTTCAAATTTTGTGGAGTTGATGGGATTCGCACCCATGTCCAAATCATTCAATCCAAAATCCTCTACAAGTTTAGTTTATTTCATTCCCGCTAAAAGCGGGATACGTTATTTTGGAGTAGGAAAAAAACAAAACCTCCAAGTACCGTTTTCAGAGTTGGTTCACTTAGTGCGTCTGAAAAACCGCAGAAAGCTATTCTCATATTTGACACCGAGCTCTGCTTACGAGAAATCAGCAGTTCGATGGCTTCGAGCCTAAGCTAAAGCAGGTGAGAAACTAGCAAATGCTTGCGCAAAAGTAGTTTTCGCCTTTGATATGAAGTTTGCACTTATATCTTCGCCACACTTTTAACGATCCAGCAGCGGTAATCGACTTGCATATTTTGAAAAGTACAACCTGTCGAAACTAAACAACCCCCAACCGCAACTTAGTAATAAGTTAAGGTTGGCGAATGTTAAGTTTTGTTGAAATAAAAATAGCTTGTTTATTTTGCTATGTTGCGGAATTTCCAAATCCTAATTTCCCTGCCTACCGGCAGGCAGGCAATTTCCAATAAATGACTAAAATCTAAATGTTTTAATCAAGATTTAGGATTTATGATTTTATTGGATATTTGTCATTTGGATTTTAGATTTAAGCGCCTTTTAAAGCTTGCTCAATCTTTCTATTATCCTCTCTTTTTCTTATGTCAGATCTTTTATCAAGGGCCTTTTTTCCGCGACCTACAGCGAATTCCAACTTAACAAGTCGTCTCTTAGTATACACACGAAGGGGTACTAGTGTCAAGCCTTTAGCATGCAGTTTTCCAATGAGCGAGCGGATTTCTGATTTTTTAACTAAGAGTTTGCGCGAGCGGGTTGGGTCGTAGGCAAGCGTCGTTTTGGCGAAGGGGTAAGGCGAAATATTAGCATTAGTTAGAAATAGTTCGCCCTCATGCATAGTTACAAAGCTCCCTTTAAGGCTAAGATGACCATTTTTAACTGATTTTACCTCAGCTCCGGTCAGCACTAAACCAGCCTCGAAGTGATCTTCTAGTTCATAGTCAAAACCGGCTCTTTTGTTGAATGCTAAGGTCGCCATATGCCTATTGTGCCTTAGAATTGGAGAAAAATCAACTATATCCCTACAAATGTATAAATTAGTTATTTTGCCTACCTGCCTACCGGACAGGCAGGCCGGCAGGCGGGTAAATCTACAAATGTACGAATAAGCGAATAGGGTAAATGATTTATATTTTTTAGGTCTCATGAAACAATTAGAATAATAAAACATTTACATCATTTAGAACAACTACAATAAATACAACATCCCTCGATTGACCAAACCCTCAAATGAGCGTAGGATGGTATATGAATAAAGAAAATATTTTATGATCAAAAAAAGCCAAAAAGTTGAATTGCTGGCACCTGCTGGCAGTCTGGAAAAACTTAAATACGCTATCGAGTTTGGGGCGGACGCGGTTTATTGCGGCTTGCCGAGTATTTCGATGCGGGCGCGGATTAACGCTTTTTCGGAGGCGGATTTAAAAGCGGCGAGCGAGTTCGTCCATAGTCGGGGGAAAAAGATTTATGTAACGCTCAATATTTATGCGCATAATTATCATTTGCCAATTGTCGAAAAACATTTGAAATTTTTAAAAACGATTTCTATTGATGCGCTAATTATTTCTGATCCTGGGATTATTCTGCTGGTGCGAAAATATTTGCCGAAAATGCCAATTCATTTGAGTACTCAAGCAAATACAACGAACTGGCTAGCAGCAAAATTTTGGGCCGAGCAAGGCGTCGAGCGAGTGGTCTTGGCTCGCGAGGTAACGCTGGCGGACATTATTGAAATTAAGAAAAGGGTTCCAAAATTGGAATTAGAATATTTTGTGCATGGCGCGATGTGCATGAGTTATTCTGGACGCTGCATTTTGAGCAATTGGATGAATGGCAAGAGCGCCAACTTGGGCGATTGCACCCAACCGTGCCGCTGGCAATACCAGCGCAAATCCCAAATCTCAAATTGCAAATCCCAAACTCAGCCCAAGGCTGATCCGCCTAGGGTGGAAAATCCCAATGACTCAATTTCCAAAAAAAATCAAAAATCCTTGTCTGCCGAAGAGGCAGGAAAAATCGATCCGCCAGCTGGCGGACTAGAATCTACTCAATATAAAACCATGGAAATTAAGGAGGTTCAGAGTGGGCGACCGATGATTTTGGAAGAGGATGCCCACGGGACATATTTTTTTAATAGTAAAGATTTAAACCTGCTTTCGCATTTGCAGGAGCTCAAAAATGCGGGCGTAACCTCCTTTAAAATTGAGGGTCGCAATAAGAGCGCTTTTTATGTTTCCAGTGTCGTGCGCGCTTATCGGAAAGTGCTGGATGCAATCGAGAGTAAAAAATCAGGGCCGGATCTGAAAAAAATTCAAAAATGGGCCAGTAGCGAAATTAATAAAACAGTTAACCGTGGTTATACCGAGGGTTTCTTATTAGGTAACGAACCCGAGCATAATTTTGAAGGCGAGATGGTTGGGAATAATTCTCAATCAGTCGGTGAAATTTTGGCAGTGGATGGCAAAATTCTGAAGATGAAAGTTCACAACGCGCTTTACGCGAAAGACGTCGTCGAAATTATGGCTAGGGATAAAAATATTCCGGTGAAGATTTTAAGTCTTAAAGACGAAGAAGGCAACGAAGTCGCTTCTGCGCACGGCGGACACGGAAAGTTATATTTTGTAACAGTGGATAAAAAGGGGATAATGGCGTATTCTTTAATGAGGAAGGTTGGCGAAAAATAATTTCGTAGAATTTTTTCGATAGTTTTTCGCTTACATACGTTTTTCTTTTTGTCCCAGTGAAAGTGCTTGTAACTATTGGAAATTTTAACGTTAAGGTAAGCCACTTTCAAGCGAAAAAAGAAAAAGTATGTTTCGCTCAAAAATTTTGAGATTAAAATAATTAATAAACTAATCGGCTAAAAACTATGAACATTCAAGAAATTTACAAACTGGCGATTGAAATCGGTATCAAAAATGATTTTCGTTCGAAAGAGCAAATTGAAAAACTTTTAAAAAGACAGAAAGAAAAATACGCAAAACTTTCTAAGGATGAGAAGGAACTTTTCGATTTGGAAAAATTGACTAACCCCTACTTGGATAGTCGGATTCATTTTGCGGAGGGAACCAAAACTATCAAGCGCGTGATGGCGGGTATTGATATTGATACTTCAGAACTGATGATGGCGCGATATCTTACTAATCACAGTCCAAAAGCTCCGATCGATTTAGTTATTGGGCATCATCCAGAAGGCAAAGCCTTAGCTGATCTTTCAGATGTGATGCATTTGCAAGCTGATGTGTATGCTCAATACGGCGTGCCGATCAATGTGGCTGAAAGTTTAATGAAGGTGCGGATTAGCGAAGTTAGTCGCGGCATTAGCGCTTCAAACCACTATAAAGAAGTTGATGCAGCTAGATTATTGGGAATGAATTTTATGAATATCCACACGCCGGCGGACAATTTAGTGGCAAAGTTTATTGAAAAGAAAATTATCGAGGATAAGCCTGAATATGTGGGGGATATCCTTAAAACTTTGCTGAAGATTTCTGAATATCGCGAAGCTGAAATTCGCGGAGCGGGTCCAAGGCTTTTTACAGGAAGCCCCGAAAATCGTTGCGGGAAAATAGCTATTGTGGAAATTACAGGAGGAACTTCTGGTAGTCCGAAAATGTACGAAAGACTTTCGCAAGCTGGAGTGGGGACCATTCTCTCCATGCATCAGAGCGAAGAATTTCGCAAGCAAGCTGAAGAAGCGCATATTAATGTGATTATTGCTGGACATATTTCCTCTGATTCAATCGGTATGAATCTTTTTCTGGATGAACTGGAAAAGAAGGGGATTGAAATTATGCCATGTTCAGGGCTGATAAGAATAAGTAGGGTTAAAGTTAGAAAGTAGTACTTAGCTTGATATCTTTTAATTTGAAAAGAAAAATTTAATTAAAAATGTAAAAATCAAAGTGGAAAATGACAATGATAAAATGTAAAATTTTTTCATTTGGATATTTTTTAATTTTTATCTGTCATTTTTATTTTTGAGATTTACATTTTACATTTTTAACATGAATTATAAAAAAACAACTCTTAAAAATGGACTTCGGATTTTAACCGTGCCAATGGAGGGGACACAGACGGCAACAGTAATGGTAATGGTGGGCGTCGGTTCACGCTATGAAACGGAAAAGCAAGCGGGGCTTTCGCATTTTATTGAGCACATGTTTTTTAAAGGCACTGAAAAACGCCCAACCGCTCAATCTATTTCGGAAGAACTCGATGGGATTGGCGGAGAGTTTAACGCCTTTACCGCTAAAGATAAAACGGCTTATTACGCTAAAGTCGATGGTAGGCATATTGAAACAGCTTTCGAGGTACTCTCGGATATTTTTCTTAATTCTAAATTAGACCCAGCGGAAATTGAGCGCGAGCGCGGACCAATTTTACAGGAGCTGAGTATGTATGAAGATGATCCACGTCGGAGCGTTGGCGAAGAATTTGAAAAATTACTTTACGGACAGCATCAAATGGGACGCAACATCGTAGGCTATAAAGAAACGATTAAAAGTGTTTCCCGCAAAGATTTTACTGCTTATTTAAAAAAGTATTACGTAGCCGGTGAAACTGTCGTTTGCGTTTCGGGCAAATTTAACGAAAAAGAAATTATTGGCCAAATTAAAAAAGCTTTTGCCAAAATTGAAACAGGCGCTGAGGCGAAATTTAAAAAAGTTTCCGACAAACAAGTTGCTCCTGGCGTACATCTTAAATTTAAAAAAACCGACCAAACCCATTTAATTTTAGGCGCGCGCGCTTATCCCCAAAATCATAAAAATCGTTGGGCGCTCTCGCTGCTCTCGGTAATTTTAGGCGGGAATATGAGCAGTCGACTTTTTATCGAAGTCCGCGAACGCAGGGGACTAGCTTACTTTGTTAGCACCAGCGTAGACACCTACCAAGATTGCGGTTATATCGGAACGCAAGCTGGCATCGAACATAAAAATTTAGCCGAGGCGGTGGAAGTTATTTTGGGCGAATATCGAAAAATTGCTACTGAAAAAGTAGCCGAAAAAGAATTACAAAAAGCCAAGGACTATATCAAGGGTCGTTCCGTTATGGGCTTTGAAGCTTCCGACGACGTAGCGATGTTTTTTATCGACCAAGAAATGCACAAAGAAAAAATTCTCTCGCCCAAAGAAGTTTTCGCCAAAATCGACGCCGTCACCGTCGCTGACATCTTGCGCGTGGCCAAAGATATTTTCAAGCAGGAGAAACTCAACCTCGCCATCGTTGGCCCGCACAAAGACACTAAGAAAATTTCGCAGCTACTGAAATTCTAGTTTTTTTGAACCAAATATCCAATTTTAAAAGTGTGACCCAAGTCTGCGACCGCAGAGATGTGTCGCACTTTTTTTGGTTGTAAAATCCTTTTCGTTAGTTGCCTGTTATACTAAATCAGTTTAATTAATAGCAGCTAGGCGTTGGAGGTCGAGCCTCCATTAGGGAGGCTCGACCTCCTTGCAACCGCCAGTAAGTTAATTGATTTAGCATTACTTCTTCGAACTAGGATTGACGGCTTTTTACAGTGGTGATAAAATATCAGTGTAAGAAGCTAAAATAAAATTATGCAAAAAAATCTTTTTGAAAATATTAAAAGAATCAATGAGTATCAAAGTGAATTTTGGTCAGCAAGAGAGCTGGCAAAAGTTTTGGATTATTCAAGCTATGATAAGTTTTTGAATGTAATAAAAAAAGCCAAGGAGGCCTGCAAAAATAGTGGCGAAGTTATCCACAACCATTTTTCCCAAGTGGACGAAATGGTCAAGATTGGCTCAGGAGCAGAAAGAAATATAGATACCATATTTTTATCTCGCTATGCTTGTTATCTGATTGTCCAAAACGCAGATCCTTCAAAAGAAGTTGTTGCGCTTGGTCAGACATATTTTGCTATTCAGACTAGAAGACAAGAAAAAACTGATCAATTTATTGAAGATAGCAAACGTTTGAATTTGCGAGGTGAAATTAAAAAGCACAACACTTCTTTGGCTGAGGCGGCTGAAAATGCGGGGGTGAAGAATTATGGAAAATTTCAAAATTATGGTTACAAGGGTTTGTATGGCGGACTAGATGCTAATGATATTCACATTCAAAAAGGTTTGAAAAAATCTCAAAAAATTCTTGACCATATGGGCAGTGAAGAGTTGGCTGCCAATTTATTTCGTGCTACCCAGGCGGATGCAAAATTGCGTCGAGAAAAAATTCAAGGTGAAATGAATGCCAATTTGACTCATTATGCGGTTGGTCAAAAAGTTCGCAAGACAATTGAGGAGTTGGGCGGGACAATGCCAGAGGATTTGCCAAAGAATGATGGAATTGGCAAGGCGAAAAAGAGGCTTGAAAAAAATAAAATTCCAAAGATTGCCGGTTGATTTCGTGGGTTTTTGGTGGTAGGTTTAAGGCAGGGAGAAATTAAATTTGGACTATGTTTTATCAACATCAATATTACAAACTCGATACCCAAGCGAAAAAAGTTTGGGATGAGAATGTAATAATGATTTTTATTAAAAAATTATGGAAAAATTGAAAGAAGATTTAAAAATTTCAAAAAATAATATTGGAAATTCTGGTGAATATTATATTGCGTCAAGATTGTCGGCTGAAGATTTTATTGTCACAATAACTCTTGGAAGAGCAGAAAGGTATGATATAATCGCTGTTAACTCAAGTGGTAAAACATTTAAAATTTCAGTAAAAACAAGATTTAAAGCAGATGTAAAAAGATTTCCATTGAGCGAGAAAGATGAGCGAGGCGCATCTGGAGATTTTTTTTATGCTTTCGTTATGCTTAATGAATTCAAAAAAGAGCCAGATTTTTGGATTATTCCAAGTAGCGTAGTTACTAAAATTTTGTATGAATCTCACATCGATTATGTCGAAAATCCAGGGAAAAATGGTCAAAAAAGAAAAGATACTGGGATGCGTAATTTATGGATGATAAATAATACACATACCAAGAAAATCTATCCCAAAAATTGGGAAATTGAGTTACTTAGTTTTTATAGAAATATGAAGCAATTGAAGTAGGAAATGAAAATATATAACAAAAATTTCGGTACATTCTTTACTAAATAGCTTAATTATTTGGAAATCATTTGGTAATCGTACTTGGAAGTGTGATAACATCCCAAGGATAGTTTCTAAAAAAGTTTCCTAAAAAAAATCCACCGAGGACCGTCCTTGGAAAATTTTTTGTTGGTATAAAAAAATCCACCGAGGACCGTCCTTGGAAAATTTTTTGTTGGTATAAATCTTTTTAAAACAAGAACAATCCAGTTCAAGTCGGAGACATTGAACTGACAACTAACAAAAACCAGCATTGCAATCAAACGCATATGACTCAAATTGCAATGTTTTCTGATGTTTAGTGAAAGGGAAATAAAACAAAATAAATCCATGGGAGCCACATAAGGACATATTTTTTCCATGATAAATAATAACATTCTCACATTCTCAAGAATGTGAGAATGTTTTTTGTGAGGGGAATTATTTTTTGGCTATCATTCGTCAGATTTGACGGCTTTTTGCTCTAGTGATAAAATATCAGTGTAAGAAGCTAAAAACAAAAATATGATGAACGAACTTATTAATATTAAAGTAATTCAAAAAGATTTCAATGGTGAGAAGAAAAGATTTGTAAACGCCAGAGAGTTACATAGGTGGCTTGGGGTAGGAAAACGATTTGCAACTTGGATTACGGATAGGATTAAGAAGTATGACTTCGTGGAAGATTTGGATTATTTCACCTCCATTCCCATTTCTGGGAATGGAAAATTAGTCTTAAATAAAGGAAAAGCTAAAGACCCTAAAACTGGTCGAGTTGTTACTAAGGACTATATTATTTCCGTGGATATGGCCAAGGAATTGGCGATGATTGAAAATAGCGAGATTGGTAAAAAAGTCAGAAAATATTTTATTAGAGTGGAAAGCGATTTCAAAAAAGTCATGCAAATTGCCACAAGGGATCCAAAATTCATCAATATGACGAAGAACTCCGCCGAATCAAACATCCAAAATTGATTAATTATCGCAAAGAATTTAGTCAGGAGGATATTCAAAAATTGTTAAGCTGAGTTGACCTGATAAAGAGATTTTTATCACGCCACAAAAAGGGGGCGGGCGGAAGATGACAAAGGGATTGGGCGTTGCTACAATGTGGTTATGGAAGCTAATTACTCAAAATTACAAAGATATATCTTGGCAACAGTTGTATATTATGATGGTTTTGACTATCCGCTCACGGCTTTTGAAATTTGGAAACATCTAATTCGGACCGATTACGCGGCTGGGGATAATCAGCCTTTAACTATTACTTTAGCGGAAGTTTTGGGCGCCTTAGAAAACGATTTGATGGGTAAGCACCTTGAAAGCGCGCGCGGTTTTTATTTTTTAAAAGGCCGAAGCGAGCTGATTGAAACGCGAATTAAACATCAAAAAATTTCCGCTGGTAAACTAAAGCGCTTGGTCAAGGTTGTTGCTTGGCTACGCTACGTGCCGTTTCTGCGGATGATTGGGGCAACGGGCGGGCTGGCGATGAAAAATGCGCACCGAAAAAGCGATTGGGACTTATTACTTGTAATTAAAGCTGGACATATTTGGACTGGCCGAACTTTAGTAACGTTACTAACTCATCTTTTAGGCAGGCGCCGGCACGGCAAAAAAGTGACTGATCGCGTTTGTTTAAATTATTTTGTGACCGAAGATTCCTTGGAAGTCATGACAAAAGATTTGTTCTCCGCTAATGAATATTTATTTTTAGTGCCATTGTTCGGCGAGCAGGTCTACCAGCGCTTTCAAATTAAAAATCAATGGATTCGCGAGCTAAAGCCGACCTATGCGCTGCAGGAAATTGCCCAGTTAAAAATGGTGGAGGATACTTTTTTTACTAAAATGATTCGCGGAGCGGGGGAATTTTGCTGGCAAGGCGCTTGGTTGGAAGCTGGGCTTAAAAAAATTGAAAAAAAGAAAATTGCTAAAAATCCTAAAACTCACCAGGAAGGTAGTTTGGTTTATGCTCAAGATGACGCCCTGGTTTTTCTGCCTGTGCCGCATGGCCCAGTTATTTTTGAAAAATTCAAAGCGAAAATTGAAGAGCTTGGAATCATGAACTAATACAAGCGTGTAGTTTTAGAAACTAAAAAAGTAATTTTTACTTCGCTTGCTTACTTTTTAGAGCCCGCGTTTGACCGAAAGCAGTGGTCAAGCCTTTAGCTCTCTGTCGCTCGCATGGCCTAAAGGGCAAACAAGCTCGTAAAAATGCTAAATTGTATTTATGGCTAGAACCCTATATCGCGCATGACAAATTAACCTCCTTCAGGACACCATAAAAGGCCGTCGTTGCTTGACGAACGGACTTGTTTTTGATAAGCTTGAACTTAGTTAGAGGATTTAATTATTGGTTAGTTAAGCTATTCTTGTTATGAAATTTATTACTATTATTCAAATTGTAGTGGCGGTGCTGCTGATGATTTCTATTTTGCTTCAAAACAGAGGCAGTGGACTTAGTTCAGCTTTCGGGGGAGACTTTGGGGGCTATTATACGAAAAGAGGAGTCGAGAAATTTCTTTTTTTCGCATCGGCTTTTTTAAGTGTTTGTTTTATCGGCCTGGCAATTGCGACCGTAGTTTTGCAAAGTAAGTAAATTTGGAATTTAAAAGGGCATTGGGAGGCTAGCCTTTCTTGATGAGTGAGTTTCTTTGAAATAATTTTTTCACTGCAAATATTATTAGTATCCAATTAGATAGTAAAATAAAATACTTAAGACCAAGGAATTGGCGTAATATCGGACGCGTGCTTTCCTTTAGGGATAAAATAGTCGTATCCGCTTTTTTACTTGTTATTGCTGCTTCATTGGTGGTGTGGGGTGGGACTTTTTATAATAATTTAACAACTCCAATTCCTAAAACTGGGGGAGAATACGTGGAAGGTGCTACTGGGCAACCTTTTTACATTAACCCGCTTTTGTCTCAGACTAGCGAGGCCGATAGTGACTTGACCGCCTTGGTGTATGGTGGCCTTTTTAAATTTGACAGTGATGGCAATGCAGTTGCGGATTTAGCCGAAAGTTATAATATTTCGGATGATCAACGAACTTATACGGTTAAACTTAGGAAGGACGCCCGTTGGCATGATGGTCAGCCTGTTACGGCGGAGGATGTTTTCTTTACTTTCAATATTTTGCAGGACCCAGCTTATAAAAGCCCTCTTCGCCAAAGTTGGCAGGGGGTTGATGTTAGCGTGGTGGATGAACAAACCCTGCTGTTTTCCCTGAAAAATCCTTATGTTGGTTTCTTGGAAAACTTAACGGTGGGAATTTTGCCGAAACATGTTTGGGAAAATATCGCCCCAGAAAAATTTGCCTTGGCTGATTATAATCTCCATCCAATCGGGTCGGGACCTTTTATGTTCTTGGATTTTCAAAAGGACTCTCAGGGCAGCATCTTAACTTATCACCTGAAAGCTTTTAAAGATTATTACGCTGGCAGTCCATATATTACTAAACTTACTTTTAATTTTTATCCTGATGAGGAGGCTTTGCTGGTTGCTTATAATAAGAAAGAAGTAATGGGGATGAGCAGTATTACGCCAGAAAAAATAAATTTAATTAAAAATGTTAAAAGCACTAATTTACACGAGCTAATTATTCCGCGTTATTTTTCGGTCTTTTTTAATCAAACGAAGAGCGTCGTTTTGGCTGAAGATAATGTTCGCAAGGCGCTTGATCTTAGCGTTGATCGGGGTGAAATAATCCAGAAAGTCTTACGTGGTAAGGGTACCCCGCTTTTTTCGCCTTTTTTCCCGCAAATGAAAAGTGTTGTTCAACAGGCACAGGTTACGCAAAATCTTGAACAAGCTAGTAAATTATTGGATGATGCTGGTTGGAAAATGGACACTGGCAGTAATTTGCGTAAGAAAAATGGTACGCCATTAGAGTTTGAATTAGTAGCGCCAGATTGGCCAGAACTTTCGCAGACAGCTGAACTGCTAGCTTCGCAATGGCAAAAGGTTGGCGCTAAAGTAAACATTAAGATTTTAACTGTTTCTGATTTGCAACAAAATTATATCCGAACTCGGGAGTACGACAGTTTACTTTTCGGACAGGCGATTACTTTTAACCCTGACCTTTATTCTTTTTGGCATTCCAGTCAAAAGCGCGATCCTGGCCTTAATCTTTCGCTTTTTGATAACAGTGAGGCGGACGGCATTTTAGAGAGTGTTCGGCAGGAATCAGACCAAGCTAAGCGGGTAGATTCTTATAGTAAGTTTCAGGAAATTGTCAGCAAAGAAGTTCCTTCGGTTTTTTTGTATGGCCCATATTATTTGTATCCTGTGGCTACTTCGGTCCAGGGTATGACTATTAAGAATATTAATACGCCAGCCAACCGCTTTATTGATGCTAATAAATGGTATATTAAGACGAGTAGAGTCTTAAAATAATCCAAAAGCCGATTCGAATCTACCTGCCTCGACCGTAGGCGGGCGAATGATATACGAATCTACGAACAAAAAACAAATAACGTAACAATTTAACAATATATTTACTATGAACATTGACTTTGCAAATGTGCCGAAACATCTCGCGGTGCGAACTCAGGAAAAAATGCAGGACGTTTTAATGGATCCGGCTGGCGTTGGTCCGGCGATTCATTACTATATGATCCGGGGCGGAGTTAGTCAAAAAAATACGACGGTTTGGGAACCGGGCACTATTTCAGGCGAATATCTAAAAACTTATGGGCATTACCACGTCGGAGAACTTAGCGAGAATTATTCGATTGTTTATGGCCAAGGTGTGGCGCTGCTCCAAAAATTAGTCGAAAATGAAAACGGAGAAATGCTCGCTGATCAAGTTGAGGAATTTAGAGCCATCGTCGTCAGGACGGGCGACGAAGTCTTTATGCCCCTTAAATTCGGGCATTTGGTTGTTAACACTGGTAAAACTTATCTAGTCACGATTGACGATAGCCCGGTTGATTTTGAAGATCGCGATCCTTCCAGCTTTCCCGGACACGCTGATTATGAATTAGTTCGGAAAATGCGCGGGTTTGCTTTTTACGTGATTGAAGACGAAAATGGTCAACCAGCCCTGAAAAAAAATCCACTTTATAAAACAATCAATAAAGTTGACCTTGGAGGTTTGCGAGTACTTGAGTAATCATTGAGTAGTCAATGATTTAAATAAATCCTTTTGAAATCAGCCCTGCCTCTTGGCGGGGCTTATTTTTAGCCTTGACATAATCGTTTTTATGTTGTATCCTGAGCCCACAAAAGAGTTGCCTTGAAAACTTGTAAACGGGAGAATAGGATGAAAAAGAACGAAGCTTCTTTAACATTGCTAATGGGGGTGATACTGCTTATTGGCGCTCCTATTTCATTTTATGCAGCCAATGAGCTTTCAATTCTGGGATCCGGGGCTAGTTCAGACTTCTTTGATGTTGCGTCCCTGGTCTCTTGCCTTGCGGGAGTTTTCTTTTTTGGCGTTGGATTTGCTTTTCTTATTGCAGCTACATTGCGAGCGCTCACTAGCTTTCTTCTTCGCTGGACTCTTTCCATTAAGGGGAGGACTTCGGAGGCTTAAGTTGCACTGATTGTTTTAAGCCGAATATCCTTAACGGGGTATTCGGTCTTTTTTATTTAAATTTTTTTAGTAGACATATCTTGAGCGTTTAGTATAATTAAAAAGCCTTGAAAAGAAGACTCCTTGAGTCTTTCAATCTCGTAAAGGCTTTCCAGCTTATAACGTTATAAATTTTAGGAGCTTTATTCACCCCGTGAAATTAGGAAGGCAATTTCACATGGCAAGCTTTCAACTTTATAACTTTATTCACCCCGTAAAACTCGCTTCTCTCGTCACAGGGCACGCTTTCCACTTTATAACTTTATAACTTTATAACTTTTATGTATGCAATCATTCTCTGTGGTGGCTCTGGGACTCGTCTTTGGCCGCTGTCGCGGAAAAACTTTCCGAAACAATTTTTAAAGTTGTATAGCGACTATTCTCTTTTGCAGGAAACTTTTTTACGGATGCAAAAAGTGATGCCAGCCGAAAATATTTTTCTAATTACCAATAAAGATAATTATTTCAATGTCTTTAATCAACTTCGGGATATTTATCCTGAGCTTACTGAAACGCAAATAATTACCGAACCAGCCTCGCTTAATACAGCGCCAGCAATTGCCCTGGGGATGAAATACTTAGCGGAAAAAATTGGAGTTGGAAAAAAAGAGTCGGTGATGATTTTGCCAGCCGATCATTATATTGGAAAACCTGAACTTTTTGTTGCGGTTGCTAAAGGGGCTATCGCGGCGGTTGGTGACCATATTGGAACCATTGGGATTACACCACTTTCGCCTGAAACAGGTTTTGGTTATATTAAGAAAGGTAAACAAGAGGATGGTTATTTTATTGTGGATGCTTTCGTGGAAAAACCAAATAAAGAAATTGCGCAGCAGTATTTGCAGTCTGGGCAGTACGTTTGGAATTCTGGGATGTATCTTTTTAATTTTCAAACTTTTGCGGGTGAGCTTGAAAAATACTCACCAAAACTTTTTAAAGCTTTTGAAAAAAATTATATCGAATTTGCTAAAAGTTTTGGAACGCTTGAAGCCGAACCCATTGATACTGCTATTTCGGAAAAATCCTCTAAGGTCATTGTGTTTGAAGGGGATTTTGGCTGGAGTGATATTGGTTCTTTTGACGCCTTGGCGGATGTATTGGGCGAAAAAGAGGCTTTGCAAGGCAGACATATTTTAATTGATAGTAAAAATGTTTTTGTGCATTCTTCAACAAACCGCTTAATTACGGCCATCGGGGTGCAGGATTTAGTCGTAGTGGAAAACAATGATTGCATCCTAATTCACAAGCGTGGCCAAAGTGAGGATGTAAAAAAAGTTGTTAATTATTTAAAGGAAAATAACTATAAAGAGATTCAACATAATATCGAAGTCCAACGCCCGTGGGGGAAATACGAAGTTCTAATTGAGGATAAAAATCATAAAGTGAAAAAAATTACGGTTTATCCCGGCGCCAGTTTAAGCTTGCAATCGCACAAGCTTCGCTCGGAGCATTGGGTCGTTGTCAAAGGTGCGGCCAAGGTTTTAAATGGTGAAAATTCTTTAGTTTTACAAGAAAACGAAAGTACTTATATCCCAGCTGGGTCTAAGCATCAACTGGCAAACCCAGGCAAATTAAATCTTGAAATTATCGAGGTGCAAACGGGGGATTATTTAGAGGAGGATGATATTGAAAGGTATGATGATATCTATGGCCGCTAAGGATTTTAAAAAATTAGGGCTGCAACTTTAAAACTAGCTACCAGGGAGCTAGTTTTAATTTGCCAAATAGGGTATAATAAAGGCAGGGTTTTTTGAAGTGAGGGAATTTGTTTTGGGTATGTTTTTAGATTGTAGTTAGAAAAATGCAGAAACAACTAACACAAAAAAGAAAAAAGTTTTACGGGAATAAAAAAGATAGTTTCGTAAAACGAGGATTACTCAAGGGAAAGATGATACATAAGCATGGACTCTTTTTTTTCGTGGACTTTTTTAAGAAGAAGCGTAAGTTTAGGAAGTCTTTGAATCAAAGTTTAATCAATAAGAGTTTTTTTTCAATTAGAAAATATTCAAATGCAAAGAAGCGGGTAACTCCAAAGGCGATTATTTCCAAGCTAAATTCTTTTTTTCAGCAGGAAATATTAATTACGAAAAATCACCTCAAGGAGATTTTCCAAAGGGTAAGTGTCCCTTCGAGGTTTAGCCTTTCTGGGACTAAAAAAAGGAAGTCGCGTCGGCAGTTTACTATTAAACAGGAATCGCTGAGTGAATTTTTAAGTAAGCACAGCGCGCAGAGCGAAAGTTATGGGAAAAAATATTGGCAGCGCTATTACTTTTCAGTTTGGCTAAAAAAATTTCGCAAGGTAATCGTTAAAACTCTCCTGCTTATCCGAGCCGCTTCTTGGCGTTTTTCGGTTTCTTTGGGTGCCCTGCTCCTGATTTTTTCGATCTTGCCAAGCGTCCTGAGCGCCCCACATTCGGTTTTGGTTGATACGAAAACTCAGTGGGAAATCGGAACGCAAACAAATACCAGCACTTTAAGCGCCAATGATTCACTCCAATTGGCCTCAACTGGAACTTGGGCGGCGCGTACTTGGGCGGTACCGCCAGACACTATTAGCGCTGGGTCTAGCTCAATTTTTGTGGGCAATAGTTTATACGTGATGCGAGGTCTTTCGGATAAAGCTTTTTGGAAATATGATTCCATTGCAAATAAGTGGACTGAGCTTAAAGATCTACCTTTCCCAATTTACAATGGAGCAGATATGGTTGCCGATGAGACTAATGGAAAAATTTATGTAATCTTTGGAGGTTATTCGAAAAAGTTTTATAACTATGACATCGCAACCAACGCTTGGACTGCGATGCCAGATCTTTTGGATACGATTTGGACAGGTGGGAGTATTGGTTTCGATGGCACTAATCTTTATGTTATGCGAGGTAACGCCAGTACAGATTTTTGGCGTTATAATATGGCACTAGGCGAATGGCAAAGTCTTGCACCTGTGACGCTGGCTGTTTCTGCGGGAGCTGATTTAGTTTATGGTTTGGATGGAAATTTTTATACTCCTCGCGGTGGCAATACTTTGACATTTTATCGCTACAATATTGCAACTAATGTTTGGAGTCAAAAAACAGATATTACGGCCGCTAATCAATTCAATGGCAGTCAGAAAGGTGCTTATGCTAATGGGTATATTTATTATGCCCGCGCTGCGGGAACCACTGGCTTTTTACGCTATAATATCGCAACTAGCGCTTGGGATGTACTTGCCGTGACCCCAGCAGTTGCGACAGACAATTCAATTGCTTTTAATCCGAATGATAACCTCCTTTACTTTCTCCGCGGTGGCGGTAGTTATGATTTATGGAAATTTAATCCGGCGCTTGGCGTGACGGGCGATTGGGTTGGGCCCCAACAGGTGGTTAGTAACACTATTGGGACTGTCAATTTAATTGTGTCTGGCCTCCTTTTGGATTAAAATATTTAAATTCTTTGACGGGATATTTCATGAAGTTTTTTTCTTCAAATTCCTTGGTAATCATAAAAACATAATCGAGTAAACTATCTGGACTT
>CAILTR010000029.1 GCA_903837175.1 uncultured bacterium | reverse complement strand
TTATACAATAATTTGTAAGATATTGACTTATATTTTAATATTTGCTACTATTCATTTGTAATCAATAATTATTCACAATTATGATACGTTCATTTTCCTGCAAGAATTTTTATTCTTTTGCAGATGAAAGCAAAATTAGCTTCCTAGTTAATGAAAAAACGCCTAATAAAGAGACTTATTTTAGTGCGCCTTCTGGCGATCGTTTGTCGAAAGCCCTTGTTGTTATTGGACCTAATGCTTCCGGCAAAACTAATCTGATCAAGATTTTGCCTTTTTTGAAGTGGTTCATTTTAGAATCTTTCAATATGAAGCCCGAAGCTAAAATTCCAGTGAAACCATTTCTATTTCATGATTTTAAAGACAAGCCAATTGAATTGTCAGTTGAATTTGAAATAAAAAAGAATGTCTATATCTACTCACTGGCTTTGAATGGAAAAAGGGTTCTCACTGAAGAATTGAAAATAAAAAATAAAACCAAGCAAAAGGTTACCACGAAAATTCTTTTTTCTCGAAAATGGGACAAGGAAAAAGAAAAGTATGACTTTACTGATAAGAATTTTGAATTGCCGAATAATTTTTCAAATTTGATTCGATCCAATGCTAGTATTATTGGGACTGCAAATCAGTTTAATCACCAGGGCAGCAAACTCATCGGAGAATTTTGGCAAAAACTAGAAACTAATGTTTCTGAAATCGGACTTGTTGATGAGTTGATTTTTTTCGCAGCACCTTTTAATTTTTATCAGGCACTTGATTTTTATAGTGAAAATATTGCATTAAAAGAAAAGGCTGAAAAACTTTTATCTCGTTTCGATCTTGGGCTGGAATCCTTTAGTGTGAAAAAGGATAAAAAAGCTCAAGGTGTTTCGCTTGATGCTCAGGTGTTACATTTATTTAATGGTCAATCTCACAAACTTCCAATTCAATATGAATCTTCTGGCACGAAACAATTGTTCACGCTTTTGCGAAGCATTTTAAAAGTTTTGGATCAAGGAGGTGTAGCTGTGCTGGATGAACTTGATGCGAATTTGCATCCAGAGATGGTTTCTGCTTTGTATGAATTATTTGTTTCACCTGAATCGAATCCAAAAAATGCGCAGATTATTTTCAGCACGCATAGCCACCAAATCTTGAATGAATTGGATAAATATCAAGTTGTGCTTGTTGAGAAAAATGAAAACGGAAGCAGTGAGGCGTGGCGCTTGGATGAGGTGTCTGGAGTTCGAGCTGATGATAACTATTATGCAAAATATGTTGCGGGAGCTTACGGAGCGTATCCTAATATTGACTAATATATTTTGTTATGGCCAGAACTAATCCATATAAAAAACCACCAAGAAAAGCAAAGAAAACAATTCTTTTTTATGGCGAAGGAAGTGCAGAAGAAGTTTTTTTGAAACATTTGAGAAAGGTCTATGCTCGAAATAGTGGGGTGGCTGTGACGATTAGAAACGGACAAGGCGGAACGGCAGATGGCATTATTGAAAAAGCTAGTTGCTATTTTGGAGCCTTTAGTAAAAGGATCGTATTGTTGGACAATGACAAGCCGAAAGCTGAAATGGAAAGAGCAAGAAAAATTGGAAGGGACTATGGCGTTCTCCTAATTGAGAATAATCCCTGTCTTGAAAAATTGTTGCTTGAGATTCTGAGTTATGGGAAGAAACTTGGAAACAAAAAATCGCAAGATTTGAAAAAGGAATTCGAGAGAAAACATATTTGCAAAAAGAAGCGTTGTGACATTGAAGAATATGAAAAAGTGTTTCCAAAAAAAGTTCTAGATGTGGAAAGGAAAAAGGTTAAAGAATTAGACATGATCATTAAATTGATGGAGGGGTAGTAATTTTAAAAAATATG
>CAILTR010000028.1 GCA_903837175.1 uncultured bacterium | reverse complement strand
TAAAAGATTTGTTGATAAGAAAATTAAGTATTACAATTATCAAAGATTACACACCAGTATTGAATACCAGACCCCGTATTTTTTTACAAAAAACTCTCTTAAATTTTAACAATATTGGTTTAGGGGATTCAGGACTGGACAGACAGTTATGCTAGTGCTTGTATTCCGTCGCAAATAAGCCTGCTTCATTTGAAGTTAAGCAGTTCATTGATATTACTAATGAGCTGCTTTTTTGTTTATTAAAAATATCTCAAAAAATAAACTTCTTGATAAAATGACATTCTCACATTCTCAAGAATGTGAGAATGTCATGAGGGTGCCTGCTCGTTGTTAATTTAATGGTTTTAATTTAAGCTGTACCTTCTGAAATGTTTTTTGATTGAAACTTTATTGACCCAGGTCATGGATATTGAGTTGATGACAATAGTAAAAAAGGTAAATCTTTTTCGAAGACTTAACTTCTAATATGTTAATAATTTGATATTTTTTGATTGACAGTATTTCTAGCTCGCCTATAATAGAGACAGGGGAAGCTAATTTCGAGTCTTATGAAAGAAAAGTTTCGCGAAACAATTTTAAATGAATCACAAAAAAATTATATGCTAGCATTTGCATATAATCATATTTTTTTTATTTTCTAAAAACGTCATTGCGGTGTTTTTTTGTTTTTTCTTGTTGCGTAAAACAAAAAATAATTTTTTTAAAATAAAAAACTAACAAAAAATTTCTTGTTTATGGATAAAAAATCAAAAATATTTATTTGGGTCTTTTTTTGTTGATTCTTGGCTCAGTCGGCGCTACTTATTATCGCATTATGGTCAAACGTGATTATGTCATTGAGGCTCAAATTATAAAATTTTCAGACGGGTGGCTAGTTTAATCCTGGGTTGTTATCGCAAAGCTGAAAATTGCTGTTTGATTAACAGTTGATAAATTAATTTGGGTTTTTTAAACTAATTATCCGGAAACTAAACTTTTACTATATATAAAAAATTATATGAATTGGTTTTTTATTGCACTTATTGGGCCGTTTTTGTATGCCCTGACAAATTATATAGATAAAATTCTTTTGGAGAAATATTTCAAAAAGAGTGGGATTGGCACCATTCTGCTTTTCTCTTCTTTGATTTCCGTATTTGCGTTGCCTTTTTTTCTGTTAATGGATAGAACAGTGCTGGATGTTAGTTTTGTAAATATTCTTATTCTTGCAGTTGAGGGAATGTTGGGTGTCGGGGTGTTGTGGTGCTATTTGATAGCCCTTAGGGAGGAAGAAGCTTCTGTAGTGATAGTCTTTTATCAGATTGTTCCTGTGCTCGGAAGCGTATTGAGTTATTTTTTACTTGGTGAAGTTTTGACTCGTATGCAGTTGGTTTCCATGGCAATCATTATTTTTGGCACGACAATCATTGCTTTTGAAATAGATTTAGACAATCATTTTAAGCTTCGAAAAAAAAGTACCATTGTGCCGATGTTGGCGGCTTCTTTTTTTTGGGCGCTTAGCGGAACTATTTTTAAAGCAGTAGCCCTTGAGGAAAATTTATGGAGGTCGCTATTTTGGTCTCATATGATGATGGTACTGACAGGCGTTGGTATATTTACTTTCATGCGCCCTTATCGTGAAAACTTTATATCAGCGCTAAAAAGTAATTCTAAAAATATTTTATCACTCAATATTTTGAATGAGTTTATCTATATCTCAGGAAATGTGGCTGTTGCCTATGCATATCTCCTTGCTCCTGTTGGGCTTGTGTTGCTCACAGAATCATTCCAACCCTTTTTCGTTTTAATTATCGGTGTAATAATGACCATTTTCTTGCCAAGGGTCGTAAATGAAAAAATAGAAAAAAAACATATTTGGCAAAAAATTATTGCAATTAGTATAACGGGAATTGGTACATATCTTTTACTTTTTTACAAATAAACTTTTACTTTTATGCTACCGAAATTTCCTAATTTCAAAAAACTTGAATTGTCAGATAGGGAGGATTTTGAAAAATTTGTTTCAAAATTTCCACCATATTCAGCTTTTAATTTCACTTATTTGTGGGCTTGGGATTTGGGTGAAGTATCAGAATTAAACGGTAATTTGGTTATACGCTTTGCTACGGACTTTAAAACAATGGAACCGTTTCTTTCTTTTTTGGGCACCAATAAATATGAGGATACTGTGCGCACGCTTTTATCTTTTGCTAAAAATTCAAAGATATTTCCGAAGCTTCAATTTATAACAAAAGAGTCAATCAAATATTTGCAAGCTACTAACTTGAAAATAGAAGAGGATCGCGACAATTTTGACTATTTATTTTCTCCATCTGAGTTGGCTGAGCTCCAAGGCAATCAATTTAAAGAGCTTAGGCGTCTTGCCAGAATATTCTCAGAAAAGTATCCGGAGGCCGTTTTCCAATTGAGAGATTTGAGTGATTTATCGATACAAAAACAAATTCATCTCACGCTACGGAAATGGGAGCATCAAAAAAAAATACAAAATAAAACTTATGATTTAAATTTTGAAGAAAGAGCACTTTGTCGTTTGCTGGAAAGCGCAAAGAAGCATAAATTAATTTTATCCTGCGTTTTTTTGCATGACGAAATGATTGGTTTTAGTATTGATGAAATATTGCCCGATGGAAATGCAATAGCTCATTTCATCAAAGCTGTGAATTCCTTTAGTGGCATATATGAGTTTCTCAATAGGGAATTAGCTAAATATTTGAGAAGTCTTGATGTTATGCTATGGAATTGGCAACAGGATTTGAATATTAAAAACCTGAGGGATACAAAACTGGGTTATCGTCCAGTCAATTTTCTCAAAATGTATACAATTTCACTTAATGATGCTAGTGAACATGATTTGCAAAAAAAACACGAGAAAAGTTAGGAAGCTTTTCCTAATAACGCAATAAACACAAAAGCCTCAATGTTCTTTGTAAAGGCACTATTTTAATACAAGATATTGGGCCTGATTACCTTTTACTTTAAAAATGTGTTAGAATAAAAAGAGTATTTTATGCGGATGTAAAAAATTATAAACCTTTCATGAGATTACGCTCAGGGATTTATAAATACTACTAAAATATAAAATTTATGGAAAATGAATTTAAATTTTTCTGGATGAATCCTAAGTTAGAGGTTAGGGCAGATACTATTGGCGGTAAGGGAACTTTTGCAAGAGAGAATATAAAAAAGGGAGAGCGATTGCTGGTGATGGGCGGTTATATAACTGAAATTAAGGATGAGCTAAATTTGCCAGAAGAATTTAATGATAATGGTCTTCAGATAACTGAAGATTTGGTGTTGTCCATAAGAGACAGATATCATTTAGGAGGTATAAATTTTTTTAATCATAGCTGCAATCCTAATGCAGGATTAAATGGACAGATATTTTTAGTTGCGATGAAAGATATAAACACAGATAACGAGATAGTTTTTGATTATGCTATGACACTTTGCAGGTCAAAAAATGCCCCTGACTATAGTATGCCTTGTCGTTGCGGATTTACTGATTGTCGTGGCATAATTACAGACGAGGACTGGAAAATTCCAGAATTGCAAAAAAAATATGAAGGATATTTTCAATACTACTTACAAGAAAAAATTAATCAATTATAAAAAAGATAAATTCGTTAAATCGTGCTGATTCGTAGATTACATTTTTAAGAATATTAACCCATTTGTTGCATATAGCCCTAAAAAATCCCTGATTCCAATAACAACTTAATTGTGTCAAATATTGGAGAATTGTTGTTTATTGGTGTAATAAAATAGCTATGAATATTAAACAAAATTTTCGTAATTACTTTTTTTTCTATACGCTTGTAGGCGCTGTTTTTTTGGCTGGTGTTTTTTCATATGGTCGTTTTATGATAAGGCGAGATTACATGGTTGGGTATGAGGGAAGTTGCGATCCTGCCGTATCTGATGTAAATAAATGTTTTCAAGGTTGTGATGACGATGCTTGCACTAAAGTGCACTACTATTCAAAGATGTTAAAATACGCACCAGATTTGCGCAGAGAATGTGGCGAGGACATAACTGGTTGTGAATCAGCTAATGCGTGTTTGTCTGATGATCGTCAGTGTTCTGTGACATATTGCAACCCTGAAGTTAAAGAGGATACTTGTGCCACGGAGACGGATATTCAAAAGAATCAAGACAGCATCAATGAAGAATTACCACAAGATAATACATTAATAAATAATGTTAATTTATGATCTGCTATTTAT
Organism: uncultured bacterium; assembly: GCA_903837175.1. GTDB lineage: Bacteria > Patescibacteriota > Minisyncoccia > Moranbacterales > GWC2-37-73 > CAIPMZ01. Next base: position 2,910 of record CAILTR010000028.1, on the reverse strand, counting down.
CCTCAAATCCACTATATTTTATATTTTCCAAAGATGTTCCAGCACTTTTGTATTATTCGCATATCCCAACAGTTATAGTTGCAATGCTGATTGGTTTTCTTGTTTTTTTGAAAGGCACACGACTTTTGGCCAATCGATTATTATTTGCTATTTCGATTTCTTTCTCTCTTTGGGTGATTTCGAATCTTATCCTATGGACAAATATTCATAGCGATTTTATGTTGCTTATTTGGTCTTTTCTCATGGTGTTGTCATCCATTATATCTATACTTAGTGTATATTTTATTTATGTTTTTTTGGAAAAAGGTGACGTATCTTTGTTGCTTAAGAGTATTTTTTTAATACTTATAGCTCCTATTATCATTTTATCTCCGACTCCCGCAAACTTAAGTGGGTTTAATATCACAAATTGTGATGCGTTTATGTTTGAAGGATTTTTATTTCGTTTTTCTAATGTTTTTTTTGGAGCGTTGGCAATGATTTGGATATTTATCTTGCTTGTTCGCAAGTATCGAAAAGCAGAAATTGATTTTAAAAAGCAAATATTAATTATGGGAATAGGAATAGAATTTTTTCTCTTTTCCTTTTTCGTAGTAACATTTTTAGCCGCATATCTCACTGATATGGGAATATTATTTGATTCACGACTTGAATTTTATGGTCTTTTTGGCATGACCTTTTTCATGGGAATGCTGGCTTATTTGATAGTCGAATTTGGCGTGTTCAGGATAAAGTTGCTCGGAGTTCAAGCATTAGTTGTGGCTCTTGTTGTTTTGGTCGGTTCTCAATTTTTCTTTGTGCAGAGTAATGCAGGCATGATTTTGACTGGAATAACCTTGACCTTGTCTTTGGGTTTTGGTTATGCCTTGATAAAATCTATTAGTGCGGAAATCAAGCAGCGAGAAGCCTTGGAGCTTGCCAACAGGGAAATTTCTGAAAGAAAGGATCAGCTGCAAATGATGGCGGACAGTCTGGCCGTGGCCAATGATCAGCTCAGAAAGTTGGACAATGCTAAGACGGAGTTTATTTCAATCGCATCACATCAATTGCGAACTCCAATCACCGCCATTAAAGGTTTTGTTTCGCTCATTTTGGAAGGTTCTTATGGTGAGGTTAATGAGGGTGTTCATGGAGCCCTGGGAAAAGTTTATGTTTCGACGGAAAGACTGGTCGAACTTATTGAAGATCTTTTGAATGTCTCACGCATTGAATCGGGGCGCATGTCTTTTGCTTTTGAAAAATCGAGTTTGGAAAAACTTTTGAGGGAACTTTATGACAATTTCATTTTGATCGCCAAAACCAAAAGATTTTATTTGGACCTCAAATTACCAGAAACAGCACTGCCTGAAATTGAAATGGACTATTCGAAAATCAGAGAGCTTATTTCTAATTTTATTGATAATGCTTTGAAATATACTGAAAGAGGGGGCGTGACAATTAAAGCTGAGCTCAGAGCTGAAGGGGTCGTGATTGATGAAAATGGTTTTGTGGCTGTCGGCAAAAAGTCGCCTTTCGGAAAAATGGTTCGCATTACTGTTTCAGACACGGGGATTGGCGTTCCCAAAGAGGAAATTCCCCTTCTTTTCAAAAAGTTTTCTCGCGGTAAAGATGTCTCACGCTTGCACGTTGGTGGCACAGGTTTGGGTCTTTATGTTGGCAAGGCCATCGCTGAGACTCACCATGGACAAGTCTGGCTTGAATCAGATGGCAGAGGATTGGGCTCGAAATTTATCATTGAATTGCCAATCGAGAGGGTTCAATAGCTGCTATGCCAATTTGCAAATAAGCACCAATTTGTGAATTGCAAATATCTTAAAATAAAGTTTCATTAATAATTAAGTGGATTAATATTTATCCGTATTATTAGCAAGCATACTTATGTCTGATTGTATTTTTTGCAAAATTGTTGCGGGGGAAATTCCGTGTCACAGGATTTGGGAGGACGATTTGCATTTGGCTTTTCTTTCAATTTTTCCCAACACGGAAGGTTTTTCAGTGGTTATTTCGAAAAAACATTATCCAAGTTATGTTTTTGATTTACCTCAGGAAGTTCGCACGGATTTGATTGAAGCGGCTGGAAAAGTCGCCAAACTTTTGGACGCAAAATTTGAAGACGTTGGTCGCACTGCGATGATTTTTGAAGGTTTTGGTGTTGATCACGTCCATGCCAAGCTTTTTCCGATGCATGGAACCAAGATGGAAAATTGGCAGCAAACAAATTCGAATGTTGACAAATATTTTGAAAAATATGAAGGCTATGTTTCTTCGCATGACTATGTTCGTGCTGACGATGAGCAGTTGGCAAAATTAGCAGAGAGGATTAGAAGATAGTCTCTCTTGAAATTTCTTGTAGTGGACACCTCCTTTAAATGAGGTGTTTTTGTTTGCAATAAAGCGAAAATTTGGTTATGATAAACGTATAGCTTTCAATTTTATAAATTTATATCTATGAAACAATCACAATTATTCACTAAAACCAGAAAAGAAGCGCCAAAAGATGAGGTTAGTGTTAACGCCCAACTCTTGATTCGGGCTGGGTTTGTCGATAAATTGATGGCTGGGACCTATTCTTTTTTGCCATTAGGTCTGCGAGTTTTTAAAAAAATTGAAAATATTATCAGGCAAGAGATGGAAGCCTTGGGTGCGAGTGAAATTTTAATGCCAACCTTGCAGCCAAAGGAAAACTGGGAGGTAACTGGCAGATGGACGCAGTTAGATAATTTGTTTCGCTTTGCTAGTTACTATTCGAAAATTGACTACGCTTTAGGCGCAACGCATGAAGAAATCGTGGTGCCACTGATGAAAAAGTTTGTTTTTTCTTATAAGGATTTGCCAACGGCGACTTTCCAAATTCAAAATAAATTTAGAGATGAAAAAAGAGCTAAGTCTGGAATTTTGCGAGGCAGAGAG
>CAILTR010000027.1 GCA_903837175.1 uncultured bacterium | reverse complement strand
TCTGCATGCGACTTCATTTTTTTTGACATAATCCAAAAGTTTTTTTGTTTATGAAAAAAATATAAATATAAAGAACAGATTTCTCAAAATGTATTCTAATGTACAGATTACTACGCTTTGGGGGTCTTTGTCAAAAGTGGGTGGAAATTGGGTGGAAATGAGTTTGATGGCGGTATGAAAAAACGAAATAAGGCAAATAAAAAAGCCCCTACAACGTATCGGGGCTTTTCGCTATTAAGGAGGCAATACTCCCAAATATTGCAAGTGCACTTGGCTCATGGGCGGACAAATGGATGGTTTACGCTTACAAGGAGCATAATTTTTGTGCATGAATCATCTATTTTGTCTAACTCAACAGTGAGACGCTCATTAACATCATCGACGCTGTGGCCATTGAAAAAGCATTGCTTACAGTGGTCTACTTCGCTGATCAGGTAGATTACTTTGTTGTTTGAGTAATCCTTTTTTTCTGCTGGATGATCACTGTCAATTACAACCATATTCCTCTTGAAATATAAATCCATTTTTTCCTTCAGCGTTGCTTGGAGTGAATTTAAAAAGACTGGACATCCAGCTAAGATCACTGGTTTTTTTGAAATAGTTGGTCCTTGTATTTCTTGTAATACTACTTCTGTTCTTTGATCTGACATGATATTTTAATATTTTTTTTGTTTTGAAAAATTCTTTTTAATGTACAACCTTTTCTTTAATGTAACTTACGATGTCTGCTGGTGTTTTTTTGTTAGGCTCTGCAATAGTGCAGCCATCGCGAATCAGTTGTTCTTTGATTTCCGCTTCTTTTTCTGGTATTTCTGTAAGTAAAATGATTGTGCAAAATTTCTCGCCGTAGTCGCTAATCTTTTCTAAGGCATCCGTTGAAAAACTTTTAGCATAAAAGCAATTTTTTCCTACAAGTATAATTGAAAGTCGAAAAATAATGCTTTCATCGTCTGTAATGATTATGGAAAGAGTTTTCTTGAGCTTGCCCACTTTCCTATGAACATGGCAACTCTTCATTGTTCTGAATCTTTTCCATTCCATCGAAGTACATTTTTGAGGGTTATTAAAATTTGGGAAAGAACAATTAGATATGCTAAATAGTCTACTATTTTTTAGGTTTTTGTCAAGGGTTAGGGATTTCAAAATTGTTATATTGCTAGATTGCTATATTGTTTTTGGCTTGGATGAGGCTAATTTGGCGTGGGTTGATTTTCTATTGGTCAGAGGCTCAGTCTCCAAGGGGAGGCTGAGCCTCTTGGCGGGATAGGATAATTTAGTGAGATTTTTCAGTCTGGCAAAGTTGGGCGGGGTGTGAGATAATGTAAAGACCGATACGAAACTACCTGCCTACCTGCCTACCGGACAGGCAGGCCGGACAGGCAGGCCGGACAGGCAGGCCGGACAGGCAGGCCGGACAGGCAGGCGAATGAAATGCGAATCTGCGAACGGATAAGTTTGAATTATTTTTTTAAAAAGATTTTTTATGCTTGAGAGTAGTCTCAAAAAATATTTTAATTTTTCCCAGTTTCGGGCGGGGCAGAAAGAGATTGTGGAAAGTATTCTGGCCGGCAGGGATGTTGTGGCTTTGATGCCGACCGGGGGTGGAAAATCCTTGTGTTTTCAATTGCCGGCAATTTTAAGCGAGGGAATTTCTATTGTTATTTCGCCATTGATTGCGCTGATGCAGGATCAAGTCGATGGGTTAGTGGCGCGCGGAATTTCGGCGACCTATATTAATAGTGCGCTTTCTTTTGAGGAGATTGACCAAAGACTGGCGGATATTAAAGCGGGGAAAATAAAAATTATTTATATTGCCCCAGAAAGATTTGGTAATTACCAGTTTCAAAAATTATTTTCCCAATTAGAAGTTTTTTTACTAGCGGTCGACGAAGCGCATTGCGTTTCGCAGTGGGGGCATGATTTTCGGCCGGATTATTTGAATGTAAAGCAATATATTTCGCTCCTTGCCAAGCGTCCGATTGTAGCGGCTTTTACGGCGACCGCGACGCCAGAAGTTAAGGAAGACATTATTGAGCGCTTGGCGCTTCGCGAGCCGGATGTTTTTGTGCGTGGGTTTGATCGACCAAATTTAAAATTTTTTGTGCGCGAAAATTTAAAGAAAAAAGAGCGGGCCAGCGAAGCGCTGCGGATTGCGAAATCGATTAAAGGTTCCGGAATTATCTATGCGATTACGCGCAAAGAGACTGAGGAACTGGCAAAATTTTTTAAGGCCCAAGGAATTAACGCAGCCGCTTATCACGCTGGGATGGCAGGGGAAAAGAGAGCGAAGATTCAAAATGATTTTATGGAAAATAAGTTTAAGGTGATTGTAGCGACGATTGCTTTTGGGATGGGTGTGGACAAAGCTGACATTCGCTTTGTGATTCACGTTGGGATGCCATCAAGCCCAGAAGGATATTATCAAGAAGCTGGTAGGGCTGGTCGCGATGGTGAACAAGCCTTTTGTATTTTGCTCCACAGCAAGAGCGATGCCAGTTTGCATAACTTTTTTATTATGACCAGTAAGGGCGAGATGCAAGCGCAAGGAAAAAGTTGGGAAGATAGTCGTCGGGTGATTGACGTTAAATATGCGAAGTTAAATAAGATGAAAGAATACGTCGGCCTGCAAACTTGCCGACGGTTACTGCTGCTTGAATATTTTGGCGATCCAGCGGTAGTAGATCACAGTGGCAATTGCGGTGGTTGCGACGTGTGTTTAAGTTATAAATGGGATAAATCGAATATTTCGGAGAGTGATACAGATAAGAAAACGGCTAAGCGAAAAATTAAAAGAGCTCCTGGGGAAATTTTCGGGACGGTTTTAGAAACGGCCGAACTTTACAAACAAGGTTATGCGCCTAGCGCAATTGCAAAAATTAGAAGCCTTGGGGTTAGTACGATTTTTAATCATCTCGTAGAATGGTACGAAAGCGGCGGTGATTTTCGAATCGAAGAATTTTTAGATTCAAAGACGGAAAGTTTAATTTCAAAGGCGATTGAAAAAGTCGGTAGCCTCGAAAAACTTAGTCCCATTAAAAAAGAGTTGCCAGTCGAAATTAGCTATGAGCAAATTAGAATGGCGATTGCGAAGAGAAACCGGAGGTGATTGTTGTGCTAAATGTTGGAATTGTTCTAGTTGTGCTAGCTGTCGGAATTGATGAATTGTTTTTTGGCCTAAATAAAGCAAGAATGTCGAGGCTGATGTTTTGACGCTTGACTTTTGGTTTGTTTTGAGGTAGAGTTTGTGGTTAAATAAGTTTAATTGTTTCGTTAAATCTTCTTTGAAAACTTAAAATCCGGAGTGGTTCAATGAAAAAAAATAAAATCATCCCGTTTGAAGGTGATGTAGAAATTACCCAGGAAGATCTCGATGGTTGGACCTCTGAAATGAATGAAATTCCTTGCGAAATGTGCGATAGGAATTTACAGTGCGATAAATCTCACTGCCATCAAGGGTCTGATTAAAATATCCACGGTTTGACTTTCATGCGTAATTTTTTTTAACGAAGTTCTGAACGGAGCTTTTTATGAGAAAAATTTTGTTTGTTACTTTTTTAGTTATCCTCGGTGCATGCTCTAGCTCACCAAGAATGGCTGATACTCAGCCGGTGAGCAAGTCAGCTAATGTCGGTCAGTCTTTTGGGCCGATAGTTGTTGAACAACTTTTAGGCTGGGGAATTCTCAATGAGAAATGAGTTTGCCACTTGAAGTTATATACACCGTAGTTTAGGTGTTTTATAAGTTCAGGTGGCTTTTTTTATTTTGAAATTAGTTTTTTATGGAAAAAATGTGCAAATCAAAATTCTAAAATCAAAATTCTAAAATCTTTTTTCGTACATTCGTAAAAATTCGTAATTCGTAGTAAATATAAAAAAGCCCTCAATGCAAGCAATGGCGTGTGGGTCCCTTGAAAAAAGTATCGGAAAAAATATATTTTTTCCCTGAAATTCCAGGTGGGTTCCAATTTTTCGCCGAGCTATTCTGAAGGCTCTTTGCTTCTAGTATAAACTATTTTTTGTTTCCTTGCCAATAAATAGTTAGCTAGTTATCGGTTACTTTTTTAAAGCCATTTTTATGGACTTGTATTCTTTTTTGAGCACACAACTAGCCCAAGACTATGGCTAGTTGCTCGGATGAGCTGTCGCTCATATGGCCAAAAAAGAATACAAATCCATAAAAATTCTGCTACTTTTTTTATTGCCTATCATACTGTTTAGTATAGAGCCAGGGATAATTGCGTTATTTTGGGAAAAGGTGATAAAATAGGTTTTAATATGAAAAGAGAACTTTTTTTAATTTTACATAATATCCGAAGTGCCTATAACGTAGGGGCTATTTTTCGGACGGCGGATGGGGCGGGCGTTTCTAAAATCTATTTAACTGGCTATTCGCACAGTCCTTCAATTGAGGAAAATCAAGATTTGAAAAGCAAGGCCGATAAGATGATTGAGAAAACTGCCTTGGGCGGAGAAAAAAGTGTTGCTTGGGAAAAACGCGAAGATATTTTTGAACTTTTTGATCAGTTGAGAAAAGAAAAATTTACTATCGTGGCGCTCGAGACCGCTCCGGACGCAATTGAACTTGGAAAATTTGAGCCAAATAGTTCCGTGGCGCTGGTTTTAGGCAATGAAGTGGACGGGCTTTCGCCGGAAATTTTAGAAAAATGCGACTGCGCCGTTATAATTCCGATGCGAGGTGTAAAGGGTTCGCTGAATGTTTCTGTGGCCAGTGGAGTTGCGGCCTATGGGATTATGGAGAAGTTTGTGTAATACTACTAACATTTCTTTATTAAAGAGAAGTTACAAAAAAACATTTTTCCACATTTCTTTTTTCCGCAAAAAGAAACCTGGAGGAAAGAAAAACTCGCACCGAATGAAGATACTGTGGCAAAAACTGCGTTCTTCACTAGAATTTACACTACGCTCCTACGCCTGCTGGCGGTCGCTACGTTTCAAAATTCTTTAACGCTCATCACTTGTTTTTTGCCTACGTACTTCATGTGGTGCAGGGAGAATTTGGAATGCAAGAATTCGTAGATTCGTATTTAATTCGTAGTTTCGCATCGGTTAAATTATGTTGAGAGAACTCCAAAAAGAATTTAGGGTGTTGGCTAATCCTAAGAAGGCGAAGATTCTGGCGGGATTTTTTAAGACGGGCAAAGGTCAGTATGGCGAGGGTGACAAATTCTTAGGAATTACAGTTCCGCAGACGCGAGCGTTAGTAAAGAAATATTGGCAAATGCCGATGGCGGAAACCCTGGAGCTGCTTCAGTCACAATTTCACGAAGAAAGGCTCTTCGCGCTATTGGTTTTGGTGCAAAAATATGAAAAGGGCGATCAAAAAATGCGCGAAAAGATTTTTAAGCTGTATTTAAAAAATACAAAGCAAATTAATAGTTGGGATTTAGTCGACCTGACGGCAGACAGGATTGTTGGAAATTATTTAGCGGATAAATCCAAAGAAATTCTTTTTAAATTAGCTGGATCAAAAAGTTTATGGGAAAGGCGAATTGCAATCCTGGCGACTTTTTATGAAATTAAAAATGGTCGCAGTGAAATGACCTTAGCCCTGGCGGAAAAACTTTTAAGTGATAAGGAAGATTTAATGCATAAAGCCGTTGGTTGGATGCTCCGCGAAGTTGGGAAGCGTTGCTCGCAGGCAGAGGAGGAAATATTTTTAAAAAAATATGTAAAAAGAATGCCCCGCACGATGCTTCGGTACGCGATTGAGAGGTTTGAAGAAGAAAAAAGGCAGGGGTATTTGAGTTTATAAAGTTATAAAGTTCGTAACGTTTGTAATGTGGGATGCATCGCTGTCTTTGCGAGGATGTAATCGTCCGAAGCAATCCAGGGTTATGCTCCGCTCTGAAGTAATTAGTAATCGGTCATTAGTTATCCAGCGTAAAGTATTTTCTAGTTACTGATTACCGATTACGGATGACTGCCATCGTTTGACCTTGAAATTTCAAAATGGTATGATTTGTTTAGGTAAAATAACTTTATAGGCAAGAAGACATGAAAACTAAAGAGCAAATAGTGGAGGAAATTTTGACGCGGGGAGTCTCCGAGGTTATTGACGTTGAGAATTTAAGAAAAAAATTATTGACTGGGGAGCAGTTGCGCATTAAATTTGGGATTGATCCAACCAGTCCTAATATTCATTTAGGGCGAGCTGTGAGTTTACTTAAACTTCGCGATTTACAACAACTCGGACATCAAATCGTTTTTATTATCGGCGACTTCACTGGGGTGATTGGCGATACCTCAGACAAGGACAGCGAGCGTCCAATGTTGGATAAAGAAACTGTTGAAAAAAATCTCCAAACTTATTTCGAACAAGCTGGTAAACTTTTAGATATGGATAAGGTTGAAAAACATCGCAATTCTGATTGGCTCGCAAAATTGACGTATAGCGAAATTGCAGATCAGGCGAATGTTTTCTCGCTGGCTGAATTTATTGCTCGCGAAAATATTAAAAAGAGGTTAGATAAGGGGACTCGAATTTCGCTCCGGGAACTTTTATATCCTTTGATGCAAGGTTATGATAGTGTGATGCTTAAAGCTGACCTTGAAATCGGTGGAACTGACCAGCGTTTTAATTTATTAGCTGGACGTGAATTACAAAGGCACAGTAAGCAACAACCGCAGGATATTTTGATGGTAAATTTGATCGAAGGGTTAGATGGCCGCAAGATGAGTTCAAGCTGGGGCAATGTAATTAAACTTTTAGATGAACCCAATGAGATGCTTGGAAAAATCATGAGCATGGGGGATGATTTGATTTTAAAATATTACGTGCATTGCACGCGCGTGGCGATGGAAGAAATTAAAAAGCTTGAAACCCAAATGGCGGAGGGAAGCTTAAATCCGCGGGATGCGAAACTGCAATTGGCTGGCGAGATTGTGAAAATTTATCACAGTGAGGAAGACGCGGAAAAGGCGAAGCAATATTTTATTAAAACGATTTCTAATAAAGAAATTCCAACTGAGGTGGCGGAGTTTAAAGTTGATGCTAAAGAAATTAAACTTAGTGAGTTTTTGTTGGCTTCGGGCAACGCTTCTAGCTTGGGCGACGCTAAACGCAAGATTGAGCAGGGTGGCGTGAGCGTTGACGGCGAAAAAATCCTGGAGCCTAATCTGCTTTTGGACAATTCTTTTGACGGCAAGGTTTTTAAAGTCGGGAAATTAGGATTTGTAAAACTTAGGTTTTAAAAATATTCTTCTAAAAAATCCCTTATTTAAGCCAAATACTTGCCTATTGACAAATATTTTGTTTGATGTAGAATAAAAAGTCGTCAGGATTTTCGACGGCTTTTGTTGTCTTAAAAAAATAGTCTTTCTAACGCCAGTTCTTGTGCTGGCAAAATGTGAACATCATGAAAAAAACGTTGATGCTTTCTTTATTGCTAGCAGGACTTTCATCCGCCGGCATTTTTTCTGCAACACCTGCTTCGGCCGCATCTGATGTTATGGTGAAAGTCACCGCAGAAGGTGCAAGTAAATATGTCGATGACGTCGGCATTCTCTTTAGCGAGGATAGTTACGCCCTCGGCGGAGTTGAAGTTGATTATAAGGGCTTTTACGTCGGAGCTCAGAAGATGGTTCCATTGTTTGGTGGTGATGGCCTGGAGTACAAGAACGATTTCCGTAATGAAGCAATTTATTCGGCCGGGTATCGTTACGATGAAAAGGGTGGGTTTGTCGCTGAGCTCGGTATGAGATATCACGACCTTGTCCAGAGCCTTGCTATTGCGGAATATTCTGCCAAGGTTGGTTATCATGTGACTCCCGGCGTAACACCTTTCGCCAAGATAACATACCACGCAAACAATGACGAAGCTAAGGAAAACGCCGTACTGCTTTTCGGAGGAGCTGATTTTTATGCCAAGCTTTCCGAAAAAGCTTCTATCAACGGTACTGCTATGCTTTTCCATAATGGTGGTGAGCTCGGGTCAGAAGCTGCATATGGTTACTCTTTGAAAATTGAGCCAACTTATGCCGTTACGGAACATGTTGCGTTGAGCGCTTCACTTCGTTATGTGAATGTGTTTGGCAAGGATGTTATTGGTTACGAAGAAAATGGTCAGGTTGTCGCTGGTATTGGAACCAAGATAACCTTTTAGGCCTCGGCGTATCACGCTAAACTTACGGAGACGTCTCGAGTCTGTGGAATCCATCTACAGAAAAAACTCAGACGTCTCTTTTAACATCTAAAACCAAAAAGGGGGAATTGTGAAAACGCTTACGCTTGATTTCCTCTCGAAGCTTAAGGCTTTAGGGGGTTGGGGAATTTGGCTTTTAGTAAGTTGGGCGTTTGTAAATTTCTTGTACCCAATTTTTATTCAAAATGCGGGCGCGCTGGTGGGTACAGCTTTTGCAACTTTGCTTTCGACGGCAGTTTGCTGGACGCTACTGGAAAAAATAATTTCCAAGGGAGCGGACTGGCTTAAGTTAGAAGTCGTCAGTAATCAAACGCAAAAAATACTTGCTTGGGTTTTGGGACGTGGGGGAGAAGAACTGCTCATCCAGAAATTTATTTTTTGTTTTCTGGGGCCCGCTATCATTTTTCTTACGGTCAGTTTCTTTTTTGATCCGATGATTGCGACGCTTTTTTTCCGGAAAGGGGATGTAAAAAAGCCGCTTAGTAAAAATGATAAACTCATTTTTGCTTGGAGCGCATTGCTCTGTAATATTATTTGGCTAATTCGTAGTTTTGGGATTATCCAAGTGGTCAGATACTTGTCTTGTTACCTGTTCCGTTAAAGAACTTATCAGTTAATCTCTACTGGTAAGTTCTTTTTTTGTTGACAGTATTTCTAGACGGCCTATAATAGAGGTACAGGGGAGCTAATTTTGATTATTATGATTGAAAAGCTTAGAAATTTATTGGAAGGTTTATTCCAGGAAGATTATTTGCAGACAGTTGCAGATAACTATATTTTTTATATTTTCCAAAACGCTAATTAAGGCGTTTTTTTGTTGGGCAATAAATTAAATTAGTAAAGAAAAACGTTGGAGGCTTAGCCTCCATTAGGGAGGCTAAGCCTCCTTGCTACCACCAGTAAATTATTTAGCTCAGTATTTCCATTTATGGATAAAAAATCAAAAATTTTGCTAGGGGTTTTTTTCTTATTGATTGCAATGTCAATCGGTGCGACTTATTATCGCATCGTAGTTCGCCGTGATTATCTGATCGAAAATCAAGTTGATTGCGATCCGACGCTTGAAAAATGTTTCGTCTATCATTGCGATCCAGCCACTGAAAGTTGCACCGGCAATGAAGCCGAGGACACCTCATATTATAAAATTGCTAAACGCAAAGCTAATAAGATTCCCGATTGTGACCCAGATAAGGATGAAAACTGTCAGCCTTTTGTTTGTGGAGAAAAGGAAAAAGATTGTGGGGAAACCTTTTGCGATGAGATGTCCAAACAAGAAGGCGAAGAATGCAATGACCCGGTACAATACGTGATTGATAATCCGCCAGTGGCAGAGGAAGACGTTGTGGTTTGTGACCCAGCTCAAGATCCAACTTGCGAAGATCCTGAAGCTGACACTATTGATCCAACGGCCGATGTGGCAGGTGACAATGTCTCGGCAGATTTAGCTAATCCTACGGAACCAACGAATTCTATAGATGTTGTGAACTAGTCATCCGATGCAAGCGCCATAAAAGAATTTGGAGGCTTCAACGAGGATTTGTTGGCTTATTCGAGGCACAAAACCCAAAACACTTGACAAAAGCTTAATTTAGGTGTACTATTAAATGTTCGTAGTTGGTTTTAGTGGGTTTTTTTACAACAAAATTCCTTAGGCATTTTATGCTTTTGGAGAAAATAAAGGAGGTCATAATGGCTATTCTGCTTGATGTTCTGCGGAAGGCCAAGGGCCTTCTTGTTGTAATGATAGGGTTATTTGCTCTTAATTTAGGACTTTTTTTGTGGGCTGGTTTGGATGACGATATCGCTTTGAATATTGTAAAGTATATCGCATTTACATTTGCGGGTTTCGCTTTTGTAAAAATTTTATTGAAAAAGCAGACATCCGCAGAAAAAGGTTTGAAGTTCTGGGCACTTTATAGAGTGTTATCGCTTATAACACTGTTGGAGGATTTAGCGATAGGTCAAGGATTTCTGGTAACAAGAGCTTGGGTTGTTATGGTCATTTCGCAAGTATTGGTTTTTCTTGTTTATTTGCGAGTGCTCCAGGTTTACGACAGAATTCTTGAGCAGGGAGATGACTTTCTGCTTACAGAGGAAATTCGGGAGTGGGTTGATGGTTTTGAACGAAAAAACGTTTTTACTAAGTTCATATCACAACTACTGCTCTGGATCATTTGTTCTTTCTGGTATGGTTCAGATATCTTAGTTTTGATTCGTAGAAAAGGAAACCAGACTACGGCAAAAGATATTTGGACGATACTTTTGCCCTCCTCAATTTTAGGCACAGCTGGGATTGCTTCAATAATAGGAGGCATTGTTGTGTTGATTCGAGGATTTTTATAGCCCGTTTCACCCCAAGAGATTCAATCTTGGGGTGGAGTAAAAATATTATTAGATTAAATCGTTTAAATCATTTGAATTATTTAATGTGATAATTATTTTTTTAAAAAACATTTTTTAAAACTAATAGATATGGAAACAACGAATTTTGGTGAACACTTCATGCTTGATTGCTATGGCGGTGATTACGAAAGGTTAAATGATAAAGACTTAGTTACTATCGTGTTAATAGAACTTCCTGAGCAACTTGGCATGAAGAGATTAAGTGATCCATATGTTTTCAAAGCTGAAGATAATGCCATTAAAGACCCTGGTGGTTGGAGTGGAATTGTAGTTATCGCAGAAAGTCATATAAGTATTCATACTTTTCCAAAAAGGAAGTTTGTTAGCATTGATGTTTATACTTGTATGAATGGAATCAACCGGGAACTTATTAAAAAGTACTTTAAGGAGGCATTTAAGCTTGAAGAAATAGAAGAGAATTTTGTTAGAAGGGGAACAAGATATCCTGCACATAATGTTTGCTAATTTATTTATAAAAAATAATATTATGAAAAGAGAAGATCTGCTAAAGGAAGTAGTTGAACACATAGATATCAAAAAAATAAATCCAATCGAAATGGTTGATGCGATGAGGAAGATGTCATTCACTTCTCGTGATTTGGCGCGCGCAGCTGATTTGTATAATTTAATGCTAGAAGACAAAAATTGTAAAGTTGTCTTAGCTTTAGCCGGAAGCACTAGTGCGGGAGGGTGTATGCAGATTTATGTTGATATGGTTAAGAACAATATGGTCGACGCGATTGTGGCAACTGGTGCTAGTATCGTTGATATGGATTTTTTTGAAGCTCTTGGTGCTAAGCATTATCAGGGAAATCAAAGTGTTGATGATAATGTTTTGCGTGGTTTATATGTGGATAGGATTTATGATACCTATATTGATGAAAAAGAATTGCAAAATTGCGACAAAGCGATAAAGGAAATAGCTGATAGTCTTGAAAAAAAACCGTATTCGTCTAGAGAATTTATCCAAGAAATGGGTAAATATTTGGTAAAAAACTCAATCAAAAAAGATTCTCTTGTGCAGGCTGCCTATGAGAACAATGTCCCGATTTTTTGTCCTGCTTTCTCCGATAGTAGTGCTGGTTTTGGTTTGGTTATGCATCAGGTTGAAAATCCTGACAAGAATGTTTCTATTGATTCTGTTAAGGATTTCAGGGAACTTACTGAAATTAAAATGAACGCTGGCGATACTGGAATCTTTATTGTTGGAGGGGGAACTCCGAAGAATTTTTTGCAAGACACTGTTGTTTGCGCCGAAATGTTGGGCAAAGAAGTGCCATTGCACAAATATGCTGTTCAAATTACAGTTGCTGATGTTAGAGATGGTGCTTGTTCGAGTTCAACATTAAAAGAAGCGGCTTCTTGGGGAAAGGTAAACACTGCTTATGAGCAGATGGTTTATGCTGAAGCGACTTCAGTTTTGCCACTTATAGTAGGCTATGCTTATCATAAGGGAAGTTGGAAAAATAGGGATAAGGCTGAACTTTCTAAATTATTTAATGTTTAATTTTTTACTTTAGCGTTCTGTATGAATTTCCGCACATAAGGTTGTTGAAAATTTGTTTAATTGGTATAATTAATACTTAAGTATATATTTTATGCAAAAAGAGCTCAGAATGCTTTCTTGGGTCAACCCTTTCTTGGAAGTGGGGAAAACTAAAAAGTACGGTAATGGTGTTTTTGCAAAAAAAAACTTAAAAAAAGACGAGGTGCTGACTGTTTTTGGTGGCTATGTTATTCCTATTGATGAATTTAAAAAATTATCTGTGGAAATGCAAGAGTATGCATATCAAATATCAGAGAATCTCTTATTTGGGCCAGTGAGTGAAAATGAGGTTTGTATAAGCGAATATTTTAATCATAGTTGTAATCCAAACGCTGGCTTCAGGGACCAATTAACATTAGTATCCATGAAAGATATTAATGTGGGGGAAGAAATAACCTTTGATTATGCTGTTTGTATGACTTCTGATATATTAGATTTAAAATGTCTTTGTGAATCAGATGATTGTAGGAAATATATAAAAGGAAATGACTGGAAGAAAACTGAATTACAAAAAAAATATAACGGTTATTTTCAACCTTATATAAGAGAAATGATAGATAAAAAATAGATAGTAAGTAGTAAAATAAATATTTAAAAACAAATATGGAATCAATTTTATGTCCTTGGGATGCTCCAAGATTTTTGATTTTTTCTTCTAGTGTTCCCCAAATTCTTTATTATGCGTTAATCCCTGGAATGGTAGTGGGTTTGTTTTTAGGTTTTTTTGTATTTCTTAAAAATAAAAAAATCCTTTCTTCAAAAATACTTCTTTTTATAGCGTTGTCTTATTTCATATGGGGCATTTTTAGTTTAGTACTTTTTGCAACAAATAAAAGTGAGGTCGTGATGGTTTGGTGGTCTTTCACAATTTTAGTTGAAGTTTTAATTTATGCCGCTAGTCTATATTTGGCGTATGTCTTTTTTGATCAGGGCGATGTAGTATTTAAGAAAAAAATGATAATATTTTCCCTGCTTCTTCCTTTAATTATTTTAATTCCGACTCGCTATAATTTAACTGGCACTAGAATGATTGACTGTACTGCGATTGAAGGTCCGGTTGCTCTTTACTTTTCTTATGCGTTAGAAATTCTTTTTTCTTTATGGATAATGCTATTATTTATAAAGAGGTATCGTTCAATAGTAGGAAAAAAGGAAAAAAGGAAAATAGCCTATTTTACCATTGGAATAATTATGTTTCTTGTGACGTTTTCTTCCGGAAACATTATAGGTAGTTTCACATCTGATTGGGTGACTTCCCAATATGGTTATTTCGGGATGCCTATTTTTATTGGTTTTTTATCATATATCATCGTTAAATATCAAGCCTTCAATGTAAAAATGATTGCCGTACAAGCGCTCGTAGCTGCCTTGGTTGTTTTAGTCGGGGCTCAGTTCTTTTTTGTGCATGATAGTATAAGTATCACTTTGACTGGAATAACACTGTCTCTTTCTCTTGGTTTTGGGTATATGCTTATCAAATCTATTAAAGAGGAGATTAAACAGCGAGAGGCTTTGGAGCTTGCCAACAAGGAAATCAATGAGAGAAAGGAACAGTTGCAGACCATGGCGGATAGTTTGGCGGTGGCTAATGATAAACTACGAAAGTTAGATAATGCCAAGACTGAATTTATTTCGATTGCTTCGCATCAACTGCGAACACCAATCACCGCTATCAAAGGTTTCGTTTCGCTTATTTTAGAAGGTTCATATGGTGAGATTGGAACCGAAACTAAAGGTGCGTTGGAAAAAGTTTATCTTTCGAGTGAGCGCTTGGTAGCACTGATTGAGGATTTACTGAATGTGTCTCGAATTGAGTCGGGACGAATGACTTTTGAATTTGAAAAAGCAAGCGTGGAAAAATTATTAAAGGAGCTTTACGATAACTTTATTTTAATTGCTAAAAAGAAAAATTTTTATTTAGATTTAAAATTACCGACGCAAGCTTTGCCTGAAATTACGATGGACCATGCTAAGGTTCGAGAATTAGTTTCAAATTTTATTGATAATGCTTTAAAGTATACGGAAAAAGGCGGGGTTACTATTAAGGCTGAAATAATCAGCGAAGGTGTGATTGTAGATGAAAATGGTTTTGTAATTCCCCGCAGGAATTCAGGGTTTGGAAAGGTAATTAGAATTACGGTTTCAGATACTGGGATTGGGGTTGGGCGAGATGAAATTCCTTATCTTTTTCGAAAGTTTTCGCGTGGCAAAGATGTGTCGCGTCTGCATGTCGGCGGGACTGGCTTGGGCCTTTACGTTGGCAAGGCTATTGCGACGGCGCACCATGGTCAAGTTTGGGTTGAGTCCGACGGCGTCGGCATGGGCAGCCGCTTTATGATTGAGATTCCAGTTGAAGGGGTTTAGAGAGAGGGTCAAAAAGTTTATAATGTTCATAACGTTCATAATGTTATAAAGTTTATGGTCGAATGCATTTTTTGCAAAATTGTCGCGGGGGAAATTCCGTGCCACAAAATCTGAAAATTCACAGAGGACCGTCCTCTAGAGAGAATTACCTCGGGAATTTTGGAGGGAATGAAGATGTATTTAAAAAATAGCAAGAAAGTATAAAAACGTTACTTTATGAAAATAATTAAAACCAAAAAATTCATTTTGCGACCGATGAGTTTGAAAGACTCAAAAGATCTTGTCAAAAACATGAACAATTGGAAGGTGATTCAAAATCTTTCTGCACTGCCTTTTCCCTATGAATTAAAACATGCCAGAAAATTTAGCGGAAAAATCGAAAAAGAAATGAAGAAGGAATTGCCCAAGGATTACGTTATGGTGATTGAAATTGAAGGTGAAGTTGTTGGCGCAATAGGCGCGCATAAAATTGTGCCTGGTCACAAAGCAGAAATGGGTTATTGGTTGGCTGAAAAACATTGGGGAAGGGGAGTTATGTCCGAAGCGGTGACCAAATTTATGGCGCATATTTTTTCAAATTTCAAACTTCGTCGAATATACGCAAAGGCTTATGCGCATAACAAAGGTTCAATGCGCGTGATGGAAAAAGTTGGCATGCAATTTGAAGGCATTGAACGCAAAGGAGCTCTTAAAAATGGAAAATATATTGATTGCTATGTTTATGCGAAAACCAAATGAGAGCTAAGAATAGACTAAATTTCAATTATGATATTAAAAAAGATGCCTGGAGCTGGGTTCTTATCACAAAAGATAAGGACATGTGGGGCTTGAATTGGCGAGATCAAATTGCTCAAATTCCGGATGAACTTTTGGAGGAAATTGAGAAGGTTTATTTTAATTGTGCTCAAGAAATAGTTGAGCAGTATATTGAGAAAGATTCAAAGAAAGAATATACGCTTAGTGTGATGAGTTTTGAAGTGGAAGCGTTGGAAAAGGCATGGTCATTAATTGAAGAGAGATATTTTGAAATTCTTTCAAGAGTGACACAAAAGCCAATTTTTGCTGAAAAGTTTAGTTGTTTTTTTACAACTGGATCTATGTGTCCATATAATGAAAAGGAAAATTGGTTCATGGTTTCAATGTGGCACAGTATTCCTTTTTCAATCACCACGATTTGCCATGAGCTTATGCATTTACAATTCCTGAATTATTATAAAAATTATCTAAAAGAGCAGGGATGCACCGAGGAGCAAATTGAAGACTTGAAAGAGGCAATAACCTTTTTGCTAAATGAATCAGAATTTGATGACATTATTTTATCTCAAGATGGTGGCTATCCTGAGCATGCTGAACTGCGAGCAAAATTGAAAAATATTTGGTCTAAAAATAAAAACTTTCAAAATCTTTTGGATGAAGGAATTCTTCTTGTTAAATAACTTTGTAACCTTATAACTTTTAACTTTATAACTTATATGTCTGATTGTATTTTTTGCAAAATTGTTGCGGGGGAAACTCCCTGTCACAAAATTTGGGAGGATGATTTGCATCTGGCTTTTCTCTCTATTTTTCCAAACACGGAAGGTTTTTCAGTGGTAATTCCAAAAAAGCATTACCCGAGTTATGTTTTTGATTTGCCGCAGGAAGTTCGCGCAGAGTTAATTGAAGCGGCGGGAAAAGTCTCGAAGCTTTTGGACGCAAAACTTAAAGACGTTGGACGCACGGCGATGATTTTTGAGGGCTTTGGCGTTGATCATATTCATGCCAAACTTTTTCCGATGCATGGCACCAAAAAAGAAAACTGGCAGCAGGCAAATTCCGACGTGGATAAATATTTTGAAAAATATGAAGGTTACGTCTCCTCACATGACTTTAAGCGAGCTGATGATGAAAAATTGGCAAAGTTGGCGGAGAAAATTAGAGGATAAATTTTAGGAAGTAAGTTTTTTATTGGTTTTTGATATCTTATGGAAAATAGAGTAAGAGCAATAATTATAAAAGAGCGGGCCCTTTTAACAATAAAAAGAGTTAAATTAAGTGAAACTTACTGGGTTCTTCCTGGAGGTGGTGTTGAAAATGGAGAAGATAAGATAACTGCCATAATCAGGGAATGCAAAGAAGAGCTCGGAGTCGAGGTTGAGGTCCTAGACTTGATGTTTAAAAACTTATTTGTTTATAGGGACCATGCGGAACAAGAAGAATATTTTTATGGGTGTAATATTACAGGTGGGGAATTAGGCACTGGAAATGGTCCTGAATATCAGGAAAACTCTGGCTACGAGGGAACGCATGAATTGGAATGGATAAAACTTAGTGAATTGAAAAACTTTGATGTAAGACCCACGGAAATTAGAAATAGTCTATTAGATTTATACGTAAAATAGGATGGATGCACAATTAGCAGAGAGGATTTGCGGGGTAGTTAGATGCTTAAAATATTTTCATTGAAAACACCCTAGGGCTGTTTTTTGTTTGCAATAAAGCGAAAATTTGGTTATGATAACCTTATAGCTTTCAATTTTTTAAAATCTACTCTTATGAGACAATCACAATTATTTACAAGAACCAGAAAAGAAGCGCCGAAAGATGAGGTTAGTGTTAACGCCCAACTCCTGATTCGGGCTGGGTTTGTTGATAAATTGATGGCTGGGACCTATTCTTTTTTGCCATTAGGTCTGAGAGTTTTTAAAAAAATTGAAAATATTATCAGGCAAGAGATGGAAGCCTTGGGCGCGAGTGAAATTTTAATGCCAACCTTACAGCCAAAGGAAAACTGGGAGGTAACTGGCAGATGGACGCAGCTAGATAATTTGTTTCGCTTTGCTAGCTACTATTCGAAAATTGACTACGCTTTAGGAGCAACGCATGAAGAAATCGTGGTGCCACTGATGAAAAAGTTTGTTTTTTCTTATAAGGATTTGCCAACGGCGACTTTCCAAATTCAAAATAAATTTAGAGATGAAAAAAGAGCTAAGTCTGGAATTTTGCGAGGCAGAGAG